>JAJRUV010000103.1 GCA_024277595.1 Gammaproteobacteria bacterium | reverse complement strand
CGCTTTCTGAAAATTATGTTGTCGCGGGCGCTAATCCAGGCATCACTTTTTTCGACCATGGCATCGCGGATTTTCCCCAACACTGCGGAGTCGGGACGCCAGAGTCCGACACCGATAAAGCATCCACTCTTTTTGATATGAAGATAGAATCCCTGTGCATGAACATCCCGGCCCATTTCATGACGGAATTGAATACCAACATTTGTTTTATAGGGGCTTTTATCCCTGCTGAAACGAATATCGTGATTCACACGCATCAGAGAACCCCCCACTTTCTTGGGAAGCGCCAGAAAGTGAGGGGAGATCATGGCCAGTTCACCGGCAATACCAGTGATAAAATTTAAATCGGGAGTGAGAACCGTTTCCTCGTAACGCTGTTTGTTCTCCAGGAACCAGTCACGACAATTGTTGGCGGCGAGATCCGACAGAAAATCAAACGTTCCCGGAGTGAAATAACGCTCCCGCATATTGACTATTTGCAACTATTCAGCGAATTATAAATTATTGCAGTAACTGCTCACCTTGCCCCTGACATTCACCAGTCCAGGCGAAAAATGTAAGTTTACACGGGTAGTTACAACTATTTTTTGTCGAAATAGGTAATCAACATCAGCACCGCTCCCTGGGGATCCTGCATCACCATGAAACGCCCCACATCGGGAATATCCTGTGGCGGCAGGATAGTCTTGCCACCAAGCGCTTCAACGCAGGCTGGCATTGCGTTCACATCGTCAACGGTTACATAAGCACCCCACGCGGGCGGCATTCCCTGTGCCTCCGCCGGAGTCGCCATAATCCCCGCCACTTCGGTATCCCCCGCCTTGGCCATGGTATAGGTGCCGCAGCTCGATTTCATATCCGACAGCGTCCACCCCAGCAGTTCACTGTAAAAAGTTTTCGCTCCGGGTACGTCATTGGTCATCAACTCGTTCCAGCTGAATGCGCCATGCAGTTTCATTGCATCTGTCGCCATTTTCTTCTCCCTGGTTACATTGTTTGAGATACAAGTGTAGCAGGAGGCTGCTGACAGCATTGTGTCAGGAGGAAAAATTATTTTTCGACAACAAAACAGCGCTGGTGACAGACAAAAACCAACATGGCGAACCGGGCAGCAAAGGCCGTTCGTCTTGCCCTCCCCTCCGTCCGCCCGGGTCATCGCTTACTTGTTCTCAAACGCCTGTGCTTGCAGCGTTCCTTCCGTCAAGATTTCTATTTTTTCCCCCTCCGGATCTTCCAGATAGAACAGGATCAGGGCAAAGACAATTCCTGCGATAATACCGATCAGCATAAAAAACTGGTCATAGTCCACCAGCGAGTTCACGGTCAGGAACATCACTGCGCCGACATTGCCAAAGGCACCCGCCATGCCGGCAATCTGCCCGGTCATGCGGCGCTGGACCAAGGGAACCAGGGCATATACTGCACCGGAGCCCGCCTTGGAGAAGATCCCGGCGACAATGGTGATGGCCACCACCAACCACACCGGCCAGCTGCGCTCCACCAACCCAAGCACCAGGAAACTGGCAGTGATCCCGGCAAAGATAATTGTCAGGGTCAACTTGCGGCCAAACCGGTCGCTGAGCCAGCCGCCACCGGGGCGCGCCACCAGATTGATGAAGGGATAGATCCCCGCCAGCAGCGCCGCGGTCACCTTGGGGATGTCGAACCAGGAAACGTAGAACATGGCCAGCATGGAGACCACCGCCAGTTCGGTGCCGAAGGTAACCAGATAGGCCCAGCCCAGGATCGCAACCTGCTTGAACTTGTAGCGCTCCGCCTTGGGAACCGGAGTCTTCAGAATATGGCCGTTGACATGCCAGATCTTCCACACGTTGAGTAGATAGATCGCGGCAAGTACGCCGTAGATTAAATAAGTGCTGTTCTGGTCGAACAGGTTCATCTGCATAGGGGAGAGCTTCCAGGCCAACAGCGCCAGTGCCAGGAACAGTGGGATGTTCATCAACGTATAGAGCACCAGATCGAAGCCGCTGGTGACCTCCATTGCACCGCCCTTCTTCGGTCGGTGATAGGTGGAACCCTCCGGCGTGTCGGTGACGATGAAGAAGTAGAGCATACCGTAGCCGATGGCTGCGAGGCTGGCGAAGGTGATGGCATAACGCCAACCGTCAACACCCCCCATTGCAACGGCAATGAAAGGCAGAGTCATGGCCGCACCAGCGGCGCCAAAGTTCCCCCAGCCACCGTAGATCCCTTGGGCAATACCAGTCTGCCGGGCAGGGAACCACTCACCGATCATGCGGATCCCCACCACGAAACCGGCACCGATGAAACCGGACAGAAAGCGCAGCAGGGCCAGCTGTTCATAGCTGGTCGCCCACGCGAAGACGATGCTGATCAACCCTCCCAGTACCAGGATGAGGGTATACATGATGCGCGGCCCAAAACGGTCCACCAGCATTCCTACCACGATACGCGATGGGATGGTCATGGCCACATTGAGGATCAGCAGCACCTTGGCCTGCTGATCGCTCAACCCCAACGCCTCCTTGATGAAGGGCATCATGGGACCGAGTCCCAACCAGACCACAAAGGTCATAAAAAACGCAAACCAAGTATAGTGCAGAATACGGATATTCCGCTGACCCAGCCTGAAAAGATTGAAATTGCTATCTGTCATGGTCTCACCTGTCGATGTTGTTTACGATACTGCAGGGTCAATAGCAAAAAGGGCGCCATCCGCAAATAACTTAAAAATCAACATATTATTAGGATTCCGGATGAGTTCAGACGAAAAAGCGGGCTATAAAAGTGCACGTTGCAGCAGAATGAGGCAGCTGCAATAAAGCGGCGTATTCGATAGTTTATGGAGAAATTCTGGATCTAAATCCTTTGTAACACACTGCCGGTTCTGCTCCATGGTATTGAGCAATAAAAGGACGGTCTATTCTGGCGGTGTGCTCACTCTGTCAAAATCCCGGTTTGATTAGCCCGACGATTCCAGTTCTTTAGGCCGCACCAGCTCAATCAGTCTTCCACATTGGACAGACAACGCATTCCAGTCTTCCGGCAACTCGATAACTGCGATTGTCGCCGTACTCATCAGTTTGCCGCTGGTAGTACGCGGCAGCTCGTCGTCACCACAAAGATAGCGCAGCAGTTCGTCCAGACCGGGATTATGACCCACCAGCATCGGCAACCGAACGGTGACGGGTATCCCTGCCAGCACTTCGAAAAGGGTGG
This sequence comes from Gammaproteobacteria bacterium, assembly GCA_024277595.1. Taxonomy (GTDB): domain Bacteria; phylum Pseudomonadota; class Gammaproteobacteria; order Thiohalospirales; family Thiohalospiraceae; genus DRMK01. The sequence continues at coordinate 3,501 of JAJRUV010000103.1, read as the reverse complement.
CTGGATCAGCCAGGTAGAGACGTTGATCCGGATGTGCCGCCTCCGCCGGGAGGGCCAGAAGATCGCAAATCCGCCAAGTAGTCTGTTGCGCACGCACTGCGGGCGAGGTGATGATAAAATCCGGGAACATCTCCCGGTTCCGCATCCAGCCAGCAATGCTGGAAGTACCCTTTACGCCACGCCTGGCCAGCGGACGCTCGAAATCATCCAACACATCCGAATCCCGGCTGGACTTGGCATGGCGTAACAGCAGCAGCTTGCGGCTCATCGGGGTATTTCCTGCAGGAGGCACAGCGTGCCGGTATAACAAGTATAATATGCCCGCATTCAGCTTTCGACTTTGCGATTTAATCAGGACAATAGATGAGCCAGCACTATCGGTTACCTCCGGAATGGGCACCCCAGCGCTGCATCATGCTCACCTGGCCACATGCCCACGGCGACTGGCAGCCGCTGCTCCCGAGGGTGGAGCCGGTGTACGTGGAGATCACCCGGCAGATCGGCCGCTATGAACCATTGCTGATCTCCAGCTATGACGAGCAACATAACCACCACATCCGCAACTTGCTCACCGCAGCAGGGGTAACCCTGGACAATATCACGCTCTACTGCGCACCCTCCGACGACAGCTGGACCCGGGATCACGGTCCGATCACCGTGCTGGATCAACACCATCGACTCCGCCTGCTGGATTTCACCTTCAATGGCTGGGGCGGCAAATACCCGGCCGAACAGGACAACCAACTCACCCGTCTCCTGCATGAGCAGGGGGCGTTCGGCGATCTGCCACTGGAGTCTGTCGGTCCAGTGCTGGAAGGGGGGGCCATCGAGGTGGATGGCCGGGGCGGACTGCTCACTACCACCCGCTGCCTGCTCTCTCCACTGCGCAATCCCGATCTCGGCTGTCAAGCGCTGGAGGCACTGTTCCACGAACTATTTGGCATCGAGCACACCCTCTGGCTGGAGAACGGCGGGCTGGCCGGAGACGATACCGACAGCCACATCGACACCTTGGCGCGATTCTGCAACCCGTCCTCCATCGTCTACACTGCCTGCGACGATCCACGGGATGAACACTACATCGAACTGAAGGCGATGGAGGCGGAGCTGCATGCATTCCGTGACACCGATGGCAATCCCTACAAGCTGATACCCCTGCCGTGGCCCAAACCGCAATTCGATCACTCCGGCCAGCGGCTGCCGGCGACCTACGCCAATTTTCTGATTATTAACGGCGCGGTGCTGGTGCCGGTCTACGGCATCGCCAGCGATGCCCCGGCAGTGGCCACCCTGCGGGACTGCTTTCCCGAGCGGGAGGTAATCGCCATCGACTGCGTGCCGTTGCTTCGTCAGTCTGGCAGCCTCCACTGTGTCACCATGCAGATCCCGGAGGCGCCATGAAAGTCGCATTGATACAGCAGCAGTGCGAGGTCGAGCGCAGCGCCAATCTGCAAACATCCACGGAATACATCCGTGAAGCGGCTGCACTGGGAGCAGAGCTGGTAGTACTGTGCGAGCTGCACACTGATCGCTATTTCTGCCAGACAGAAGATCCCGCCAACTTCGACCGGGCCGAGACCATCCCTGGCCCCACCACAGAACAACTGGGCCGACTGGCGGCAGAGCTGCGGCTGGTCATCGTTGCCTCACTGTTCGAGCAGCGCGCCACCGGACTGTATCACAACACCGCCGTAGTACTGGAGCAGGACGGCAGCATTGCAGGGCGCTACCGCAAGATGCACATTCCCGACGACCCCGGCTACTGCGAAAAATACTACTTCACCCCGGGCGATTCGGGATTTCTCCCTGTCGACACCTCGGCAGGCCGCCTCGGCGTCCTGATCTGCTGGGATCAGTGGTTCCCCGAGGCCGCCCGGTTGATGACCTTGGCTGGCGCCGAACTGCTGCTCTACCCCACCGCTATCGGCTGGGACAGCAGCGACACCGCCGCCGAACAGGAGCGCCAGCGGGATGCCTGGATCACTGTGCAACGCGGCCACGCCATCGCCAACGGAGTACCGCTGCTGGCCTGCAACCGCACCGGCTTCGAGCCTGCCCCGGGCGTTCAGAACACCGGAATCCGTTTCTGGGGCTCCAGTTTTGCCTGTGGCCCGCAAGGAGAGATCCTGGCACAGGCTCCGGCAGATCAGGTTCAGCTGATGATTGCCGAACTTGAGCCCGGCCGCAGCGAGCAGGTACGACGCATCTGGCCGTTTCTGCGCGACCGGCGCATCGATGCCTATCCAGAGCTGCTGCAACGCTACCGTGATGACACTGTGTAACAACCAACCGGACACACCACTATGCCAGCCTCACCACAACCCGCATGGCTCACCCTTTTTCCCGCCCTCCAGTCAATCCGGGATCCACACTGGCTGGCAGCCATGCAAGATGCAAAAAAGGTAACACTGGCGGAAAGCACAACGGTATTCCGTGACGGCGATCCCTGCCGCAGCTATCTACTGGTACTGCGGGGTTCAGTGCGCGTTCAAAAGGTATCTGAAAGCGGCAAGGAGATCGTACTCTACCGGGTCGAGTCGGGACAGACCTGCATTCTCACCACCTCCTGCCTGCTGGCCGATGATGACTATCTCGCCGAAGCAATAACCGAAACCGAAGTGGAGGCGATTGCTATCCCTACCGCCTCGTTCCATGACGCCCTCTCCCACTCGCCGGAATTCCGAAAATTTGTGTTCCACTCCTACGGCAAACGCATCGCCACCCTGATGGCGTTGGTGGAAGCGCTGGCGTTCGGTCGCATGGACGCCCGGCTGGCCCACCGCCTGCTGGATATCAAAAGCACCAAGGGAGAAATTTCCGTTACCCATCACGAGCTGGCCGCCGATCTCGGTACCGCCCGCGAGGTCATCAGCCGCCTGCTAAAAGATTTGGAGCGTCATGGCTGGATCAAACGGCACCGGGGTCGGATAGAAATCCTGGTTCCAGACGCTCTGCGGCAGATTGAAAGCAAAACATAATCCGGACAGAAATGAGCAAAACAATCATCGCTGGCCATTACTTTTTTTGGCGCACTTATCTGGTCCGCCATTAACTGACGTGGTCAAGGTTTTCAGGACACACTGGTTAAGCCACATTGTAACTATTCAGCATAATTGAAAATGAGCATGTAACTGTTCAGATTGCCCCTGGAATTTGTCAGTTCAAGGCGAAAAATGTGAGTTTACACGGGTAAATGATCATTTTTTAATGCAGAAATGGCAGATTTCAGGGGTGAGCTGAATAGTTACGCCGCATTTTTCTCTTCTTCCAGTAACTGCCGCCCAAACGCATTGGGGTGGAGATAGTACAACATGTATACCCAAACTGCATTTCCAGGTAGTTTGAGTATAGTAGCTGGTGGCACTAGCACTCCGTCAAGGTGATAAATCAGGATACAGTTGGCCTGTCAGCGTTCAGGGCAAGGCGCGCCTCGCAGCGAATGGCCATCGCCCTTTGCAAGAGGCGCAACGCCGCCATGGGCGCTGACAGGCCAACCCTTCG
>JAJRUV010000102.1 GCA_024277595.1 Gammaproteobacteria bacterium | reverse complement strand
TAAAAGAATATTTGGAGCATCACTTTGAGCCAAAGGTTGATGATAATTTCAGAACTGAAGACTAAACGGGTCTTTCGACCCGTATCCGGACTTCCAGTCCATAAGACTAACCCACCAGCTTTAGCTGGTGGTTGTTGAGTTTTCACTTACCATATATCACCCACGTTTGCATCATGAAACCACTGTTCCATTTCATGGCATTCGATATTACCTTCAGCGGGGGACCATGCTGCAAAACCCCTGTTGGAGACCGGGGCGTAGGGGCCATGTTTGAACTCAAACAGTACCGTGCCAGGTTCCAGTGCCGCGATGGTATGCCATGCACCGGCGGGGATTTCTACCGCCTGGATCGGGCCATCGGCAGCAATTTCGGTGCGTTTGATAATTTCGCCCTGTGAGTCGAAGATCAATACGGCTGTCCGGCCGCTCAGGGCGACAAACAGCTCCCACCGCAGCGGCGTATTGTGGCGATGAGGACGCACGTAGCTGCCGGGTTCGATTGCATTCAGAAAGCGTTGTACCGGATCTTCGAGGGTCTGATGGAAGTTATGGTTGATCCGCCTGCGGGGTGAGGTGGAAGCTTCACTTGACAGTTTTTGTAACAATTTTATATCTACATATTTCATGATGGCTTCCCTGTTTTTCGCCAGCGTCCATTCCTGAAGATCTCGAACGGCTGGTATTGGTTTTTATAGGCCATTTTGTGACACTCTTTTATCCAGTAGCCGAGATAGAGCCAAGGAAGGTTGCGGCGATGGGCTTCATGGATTAACCATAGAATAGCGTAATTTCCCAGGCTGCGTGTAGCGGATGCCGGATTAAAAAAGGTATAGACGGCTGAGAGTTCCGTGTCGAGTTGATCCACCACGGCTACCGCGAGCAGTTTCTTCTCTAGCCGGAATTCATAGAAAATAGTATCAGACCAACTGCTGGTGAGAAAGGCGAGATAGCTTTCCGGGGTTGGATTATCCATCCCGCCGCCTTGATGACGGTTATGGATATAGCACTGGTAGAGTTGGTAGTGTTCATCATTGTAGTTGGCGGAAAGCGCGGTTACTTCAAGATCGCCGTTGCGTTGCCAGATGCGGCGCTGGTTGCGCCGGGGGGTGAATGCCGCCACCGGAATGCGCAGTGGAATACAGGCGTTACAGCGGTTGCAGTCGGGACGGTACAGGTACTCGCCACTGCGTCGAAAACCCTGTTTAATCAGTTGGTTGTAGATGCCATTGTCAAGGGATGCCTTGGGATTGGCAAACAGGGTGATGCTCTGCCGGTCTGGCAGATAGCTGCAAGCCTGTGGTGGGGTGATCCAGAAATCGAGATTCACTACTTCTGGTGCCAATCCTTTCTGGATTCAGCGTAGGCCAGCATTTTTGCTACCCAGGGCAGCAGCAGATAGGCCGGAAAAGAGAGGAAAAAGGTCAGGAAAAAATAGGGTGCATAGCCCATGCTTTCGGCGCCAAAGCCACCGGCCCAGCCGGCTACTGATCGGCTCAGGGCGAAGATGGAGGAGAGCAGTGCATACTCTGTGGCGGAGGCCTTCTTGTTGACAATGGCCATCAGAAAGGCGAGAAACGCCGCCGTTCCCAGCCCACCGGTAAAAGACTCAAGACCGCTGGCGGTGTACATGATAGCCTGGTGGGCCAGAGCGAGTTCGCCGCCGCTGTTGACCTCTCCCATCGGTAGCACCCAGGCAGCCCAGGCGTAACCCAGATTGGAGATTGCCTGGAGCAGGCCCAGGATCCACAGCCCGTGGAAGATGCCGATGCGATCGGTGATCCAGCCTCCTGTCACACCGCCGACGATGGATAGTATCAGCCCCAAATTGACAGAAACCAGCCCGATCTGGCTGGCGGAAAAACCGGCATCCACCCAGAAGGGTTTGACCATGAACCCCATCGCTGCATCGCCGAGTTTGAAGATCAGGATGAACAGGATTACCGGCAGGATGTAAGGACGCTGCAGCATCTCCAGCAGGGTGCCAAACAGGGGACCCCTGTTCAGCTCGGCAATGCCCTCCTCTCTTTGTACGGAACTGTTTTGATGGCGTACCATGCTGATCGAGGTCAACATGGCTCCCAGCCCGAGTGCATACCACCAGAAACCATCCACCTGTCCGGACCATTGGGTGGTGCGGTTAATCAGCCACAGGGTACCGAGCAGGAATAGAATTACCGCTCCGAATGCGGCCGGGTGGCGTGACAGATTTTTTAGTTCAGCTGTGAATTTGATTCCATCCGGGCGCTGAAATGACTTCTCTTTAGGTGCCTTGAGCAAGATAATGCTGCCCATTAGCAACAGTAATCCCGCTGCGCTCAGGTAGGTTCCGCTCCAGCCGATGTAGTCGCTCAGGATCAGAATGAAACCGGCGGCCAGCATTCCCACCCGGTAAAAGCCGATGCGCAGGCCGTTGGCTAGTCCCATCTCGCGCTTGTCGAGCATCTCGATGGTGTAGCCGTCAATAGCCACATCGTTGGTGGCAGACAGCAGGGTGAACGCGCCAATAGCAAACCATACCCAGGGGCCAAAATCGCCGTAGATGGCAAACACCACCATTACCATCGCCATCAGCAGATCCACGGTAAACATCCAGCGGCGGTGATGCCGGTAGTGATCGATGGCAGGCGCCCACAGAAACTTCAAGGTCCAGGCCAGTCCCAGCAGGCTCATGAAACCGATCTTCCACAGTTCTACCCCCTGCTGGCGAAAATGCACCGGGAATACATCATAAAAGATCCCGAGCGGCAGCCCTTCAGCAAAGTAGAGAATGCCGATCCAGAACATTTTGGTTCGGAGCAGACTGGGTTGTCCGGATGCTGGCCGGTTCTGGTTTGGCATCTCTATCCGCGCTGGAAACGGTACAGCGCGATTTCGGCAAACAGGTTGGGCAGTGAATGCATGAGCGGGCTGGTACGATGGGCGGAGTTTACTACTGTGCGCTGCAGAATCCTGATACTCTTTTCAGCGCAGAGCTGTTCGAAGTCGCGCAGGGTGCAGAGATGGATGTTGGGGGTAGCGTACCACGGTTCAGGCAGCACCCGGGAGACCGGCATGTTTCCGCCGAAGGTGATCTGCAGGCGGTTGAGCCAGTGACCAAAGTTGGGAAAGGTAACGATACCCTCGCGTCCCACACGCAGCATTTCGTCCAGGATTCTGTCCGGGTGCTGCATGGCCTGCAGCGTCTGGCTCATTACCACGTAGTCGAATGAGTCGGCGTCAAAATCAGACAGGCCGGTGTCGATGTCCATCTGGATTACGTTGACACATGATTGGATGCAACGGGTGATGTTTTCATCATCAATCTCCAGCCCGTAGCTCTCTACCTGTTTGGTTTCACGCAGATGGTGCAGCAAGGTGCCGTCACCGCAACCCAGATCCAGCATCCGGGTGCATGGTTTGATCCACTGGCTGATGATCTCCAGATCGGGGCGTAGCATCGGCATCAGGCGATCTCCTCCGCCACCCGGTTCATGTAGGCCCGGAACAGCTTGATATACTGCGGGATCGGCATCAGGAAGGCATCATGCCCTTGGTGTGCCTCGACCTCGGCATAGGCGACCGGGTTGTCGCCATCGGTCAGCGCCTTGACGATCTCCCGTGACCGGGCGGGAGCGAAGCGCCAGTCGCTGGTGAATGAGAACACCAGAAAGTGTGCCTGCACCGGTTTCAGTGCGGCGGCCAGATCGCCATCGGCGGCGCTGGCCGGATCGAAATAGTCCAGCGCCTTGGTCATCAGCAGGTAGGTGTTGGCGTCAAAGCGATCCACGAATGAGTCCCCCTGGTAACGCAAGTAGCTCTCCACCTGGAACTCTACGTCGAAGCCGTAGTTAATTTTACCTTCGCGTAGCTCCCGGCCAAATTTTGTGCGCATCGATTCATCTGACAGATAGGTGATGTGGCCCAGCATCCGCGCCAGCTTCAGGCCGCGGCGCGGTGCGGTATCGAATTCATAATAACGGCCTTCATGAAAGTCGGGGTCGGACATGATGGCCTGACGGGCCACTTCGTTGAAGGCGATGTTCTGTGCCGACAGTTTGGGCGCGGCAGCGATGATGATGCTGTGACCCAGCCGCTTCGGGAAGTGGATGGCCCACTGCAGCGCTTGCATTCCGCCCAGACTGCCGCCGATTACCGCAGCCCAGCGCTCGATGCCGAGTTGATCGGCTAGCCGTGCTTGGCTTCTCACCCAGTCGGCGACGGTAACAATGGGGAAATCCGGGCCATAGCGCTTGCCGGTCTCCGGATTGATGGTAGTGGGGCCGGTGGAACCCTTGCAGCCGCCCAAATTATTGGGGCAGACAACAAAGAAACGGTTGGTGTCGATGGGTTTTCCAGGGCCGATGCAGGAGTCCCACCAGCCCGGTTTGCGATCCTCTGTGCGGTGATAACCGGCGGCATGGTGGTCGCTGGAGAGGGCATGGCAGATTAGCACGGCATTACTGTGATCCGTATTCAGTTTGCCGTAGGTTTCGTAGATCAGGTCATATTCGGACAGCACCCGTTCGCAGTCGAGGGTCAGCGGGGTGTCGAAATGTCGAGTTTGCGGCGTGACCAGACCGACCGAGTTCCGGGGGATGGTATCCGGCATCAGTTCTGTTTTCCACAGATGATATCCGGCAGCCGGGCAGGGGCTTCGATACGCAGCTGCTTGCTACGCCCTTTTTTGCCACTGGCCAGCATGATCCGGGCACGGAGGATAGTAAATACGCCAGCCGGAAAGCGGATCAGATGGGCGTTGACCCGGCCCTCGATCGGCGGGGCAGTGATGCGCACCTTCAGCTTCAGTGTGTCGCCTTGCCAGAGATAGAAGCCTGCCTGACCCATCATTGAAATGCCAGCACCCTGCCCACATCCTTGATGGGTGACACTAGCAAAATCAGGGTCAACTGGAGCAAAATGAGTACCGCCAGCGGTGATAGATCCAGCCCGGATATGGACGGAATCAGGCGCCGGGCCGGAGCCAGCAGGGGTTCGGTGATATGGTTGACCAGGCCGATAACCGGGTTGTAGCTGCCGGGCTGAATCCAGCTCAGGATGATCTGGATGATGATGGCGAATATAAATACGTAAACCGCCAGTGACAGCAGTTCGCCTATCGACATGATCAGAACGCCGAGGGGTGAAAATGCCTGTCCCACGATGACTCCGACCAGGAACAGCTCCAGCATCTGCAACAGCAGCATCAACATGATGGCAGCCAGATCCATTCCCCAGAATCCGGGGACAAGGCGGCGCAATGGTTTGAGCGGCGGGTTGGTTATCTTGACCAGGAACTGTGACACCGGGTTGTAGAAATCTGCCCGTACCCACTGCAGCAGAAACCGCAGCATGATCGCCAGAATATAGAGTCCAAACAGAGTTTGAATCAGAAATACCCCTGCATGTTCGGTGTAATTTCCTCCCATTACTTTTCTCCCAGTTGTTTGGCCAGCTCTTCCGAACGCGTACGCGCTGCAGTTAGTGCCTGGTGGAACAGCTCCCAAAGGCCGCCATCCTCCAGCACCTTGACAGCTTCCCCAGTCGTTCCTCCAGGCGAAGTAACACGTTGCCGCAACGTAGCGGCATTCTCGTTGCTCTCCAATGCCATCTTGGCGGTGCCAAATGCGGTCTGCAGCGTCAGCAGGCGAGCGGTTCTGTCATCCAGTCCCAGTGTGACAGCTGCCTGCTGCATGATCTCCATTATCAGCAGAAAATAGGCTGGACCGCTACCGGACAGGGCGGTAACACTGTCCATTTGTGCTTCGCTATCCAGCCACAGGGCGAGACCGACCGCCCGTAATACCGATTCGGCCTGTTCTTGCTGCTGTTCGCTGACCCACTCATTGGCATGCAGGGCGGTTGCGCTGCACCCCACCAGTGCGGGTGTATTCGGCATGGCGCGTACGATGGCGCAACCTCCTCCCAGCCAGCGGTCGAGATCCGACTCCCGGATTCCTGCGGCAATGGAGATCAGCAGTGGTTGGTTTTGTTGCACGGCTGTTGCCAAATCTTCCGCTACCTGCTTCATAACCTGTGGTTTTACGGCGAGTAATAGCACATCTGCGGTTGCCACAATTTGTTGATTATTCCCCAGTGTGTGAATGCCGAAGTCTGTAGCGAGCCGGGCACGCTTCTGATTATCGGGATCGGTGACACTGATTTTATCGTGTTTAAAACCGTTGGCAATCAGCCCGCCGATCAGGCTGCGAGTCATATTACCACCACCGATGAAGCCTATATTAAAGTTTTGCATATCGGATTCCGCTAACAAAGGAAAAGGTATTCGGATAGGGTACAAGGTCGCAGGGTAAAAATTCAATCACGCGGGCCAAAAATATCGGTGCCAATACGCACAATGGTGCCCCCTTCTGCAATAGCTGCTTCTATATCCGCAGACATTCCCATGGAGAGGGTGTCCAGCTCAACGTCTTCCTGGTTGAGGGATTGCAGTGCCTGGTGCAGCCGGAGGAAAGGGCGGCGCTGCAGCTCAAAACGGGTGCTGCGTTGTGGAATAGCCATCAGGCCACGCAGATGCAGGTCAGGCAATGCTGCAATCTGCCTGGCTGTGTCAGGCAGCTCGGATAGAGATAGTCCGGATTTGCTTGGTTCGTTACTGATGTTGACCTGCAGACAGATATTGAGTGGTGGTAGATGGGGCGGACGCTGTTTGCTGAGCCGCTGAGCGATCTTCAGACGCTCCACGCTGTGAACCCAGTGAAAATGGGTGGCGATGAGACGGGTTTTATTCGACTGGATCGGGCCAATAAAGTGCCAGATCAGATCATGTTCGGCGAGCGATGTGATTTTCTCTACCGCCTCCTGAACATAGTTTTCGCCGAAATGACGTTGTCCACAGGCAGCCGCGACTGACACGTCCTGGGCTGGCCGGGTTTTACTCACAGCCAGCAGCTGCACCGATCCGGGCGGGCGTTGGTAGCGTTGCTCTGCTTGCTGAATGCGTTGGTGCAGGCGAGCCAGATTCTCTGCAATTTTGAATTTCATAGTGTGAATTATACGTATAACGATATACGAAGGGGGAGGAGATGACAGAAGAGAAAAAACAACTGGAGATTACGGAGCTGCTTGCCTTTACCGTACAGAACGGCGCGTCAGATTTGCATCTGTCAGCGGGTTTGCCGCCAATGATCCGGGTGGATGGCGATATTCGCCGCATCAACCTGCCTTCGCTTGATCAGAAAACTGCCCAGCAGCTTATTTACGATATTATGGGGGACAAGCAGCGCAAGGATTTCGAGGAGTTTCTGGAAACCGACTTTTCCTTTGAACTTCCCGGCGTGGCGCGCTTCCGTGTCAATGCGTTTCATCAGGGGCGCGGTGCCAGTGCGGCGTTTCGCCAGATTCCCACCGAGATTATGAATCTGGAGGATCTGAAGGCACCAGCGATACTCAAGGAGGTGGTTGACGTACCCAACGGTCTGGTGCTGGTGACTGGTCCTACCGGCTCCGGCAAATCCACCACGCTTGCGGCAATGGTCGATTATGTCAATGAGACCAAGCATCATCATATTCTTACCATTGAGGATCCGATCGAGTTTGTTCACAAAAGTAAAAAGTGCCTGATTCAGCAGCGAGAAGTACACCGCGATACGCTGGGGTTTACCGAAGCCCTGCGCTCCGCATTGCGTGAAGATCCGGATACTATTCTGGTGGGTGAGATGCGCGATCTGGAGACCATTCGTCTTGCCATTACCGCAGCCGAGACCGGTCATCTGGTATTCGGTACGCTGCATACCAACTCGGCAGCCAAGACTATTGACCGTATCATCGATGTGTTTCCGGCGGGTGAAAAATCGATGATCAGAACGATGTTGTCGGAGTCACTGCGGGCGGTTATCTCCCAAACCCTGATGAAAAAAACCGGCGGTGGTCGGGTGGCTGCGCATGAAATACTCATTACTAATCCCGCTATCCGCAATCTGATTCGGGAAGACAAGATTCCCCAGATTTACTCGGCTATCCAGACCGGCAAGGCGGCGGGGATGCAGACGCTGGATCAGTGTTTGCAGGAACTGCTCGGCAAACGGCTTATTAGTTTGGCTGATGCCCGCAGCAAGGCGAAAAACAAAGAGGCATTCAAGGCATGAATCAGATAGAGAAGTCAGGCTACGACCTTGACGCGTTGCTGCGGCTGATGGTGGAGCACAAGGCGTCCGATCTGTTTGTGACCGTCGCGTTGCCTCCCAGCATGAAGATTGATGGCGTGATAAAAACGCTCTCCAGGGAACTGATGAGTCCCGACCAGGTTCGCAAGCTGGTCTTGAGCGCACTGACTCCTGTGCAGCAGGAGCAGTTCATGGCAACGCATGAATGTAATATAGCTATCAGCCGCAGTGGTCTGGGTCGTTTCCGGCTTAGTGCCTTTCAGCAGCGCAGTCAGCTGGGGATGGTGTTGCGCCGCATTGAGAGCAAAATTCCGTCGGTAGAAGAACTGCATCTTCCGGCTGTGCTACGGAAACTGAGCATGCTCAAACGGGGGCTTATTCTGATCGTCGGAGGAACAGGTGCCGGCAAATCCAGTACCATGGCGGCGATGATTGACTACCGTAATCGCAATGACAATGGCCATATTCTTACCATTGAGGATCCGATTGAATACCTGCATACACACTGCAAATGCATTGTGACTCAGCGTGAGGTGGGTATCGATACAGAGGGTTATGAAGTGGCGTTGCGTAACGCATTGCGTCAAGCGCCCAACGTGATAACAATTGGTGAGATTCGCTGTGCCGATACCATGGATTATGCGATAGCATTTGCCGAAAGTGGCCATCTTTGCCTGGCTACCCTGCATGCCAATACGGCAAACCAGGCGCTCGAACGGATTCTTCATTTTTTCTCGGAAGAGCGTTCACGGCAGCTTTTGATGGATCTTTCACTCAACCTCAAGGCAGTTATTGCGCAACAGCTTATTCCCACCAAAGATGGAAACAGCCGTCGCGTGGTTACGGAGGTGATGGTACTGACCCCGATGATCTCGGATCTGATTCTCAAGGGCAAGATCCCTGAGCTGAAAGAGGTGATGGCCAAACCCAATCAGGAAGGAATGCGAACCTTTGATCAGTCGCTGTACGAACTATACTCGGAAGGTGCGATCAGTAAAGACGCGGCTCTGGCCCATGCCGACTCACCCAGTCAGTTGCGCCTGATGATGAAACTGGACAAGGACTTTGATGCGGCCACCGGCAGCGGCTCACTGGCTGAGGTGACGGTGGAGGAGGTGAGCGTCTAACCGGCTGTTGAAAAACCCTCATGCGGCACGATCCGGCGTTGGAATCCGGCTCGAAATGCTCATTTACTCCGTGTAAACTGCGCTTTTTCGCCGGATTCCGTCTTGTCTCGCACTCGCCCGAGGCTTTTTCAACAGCCGGTTAAACTACTTAATTGAAACCGGGTTAACAGTGGGTGTTAACAATCCTCGTTTGTGGGGAAATGCTGGCTCTTTTCCGCGCTGACGGCGTTGTGCTTCG
>JAJRUV010000101.1 GCA_024277595.1 Gammaproteobacteria bacterium | reverse complement strand
AGGCAGACAGTCACAACAGAAATAGCAGCCTGGGTGGAGGATCGCAACCAGAAGACGTGGCCTGCAGACTGGCGCTTTACTACCGAGGACGCCCGCATCAAGCTGAAGCGTCTTTATCCTAAATTATCTGATTGATAGACTACTACCACGATATCCTGAACGATAAGAAATCCGATGGCGATGCGCCCATGCAGCGCATCCACCTACCGTTTGTCGGAGAGCAGCTTGACGATAATGATAGTGCTGAAGAAGGTCAACGCCACAGCCACGTAGAGAGCAGTCACTGGATCCATTCCCAGTGCGATGGCAATAAAATAGCCGATAACAGAGGTAAAAAAGACCTGCCCCAGCCCGGTAGCCAGCGCCACCGAACCCATGGTGCGGATGATGTGCAGATCCAGCTTCAGTCCCACCACAAACAGCAGCAGGGCAATACCCAGTTTGGCTAGTAAATCAACCTGGCCGTTCGCCGACACCCAGCCAAGTACGGATGGCCCCACGAGGATGCCCACCACAATGAAGGCAACGATCAACGGCTGCTGTAACCGGACACCGATAGCACCGATGATAGCGGCTATCAACAGCAGTGCCGCCATTTCAGTAAATACATCACCGAAAATCGATGTCATAAGTTAGTTACTCGCTCGCTGGCCGCCAGCTGTTAATACAACAGGACTCAGCAAGGCCTTGGTTGCACCTGATTAAACCATAGTCTGAAACAGCGTTAAGATCTCTGTTTCAAGGAATCGACGAATTGTCTCAATTATAAATATAACCGAAAGACAGCCTGGAAACGCATCGTTGCTTCAAATTGGAAGTAACCGAAATCCAGCGAGGTTGTTTCCATGACACCGAGTGAAAAACAAGCGGCGAATTCAGGCGCGGTACAAGAATAGCAGCCGCCAGGAAAAAGGGCGTATTCTGGACACGTTTTATCGGGTATGCGGCTACCAGCGCAAGTATGCTATCCGCAAGCTCAACCAGCGACCCGGGAAAACCACAAAGTGCAAGCCGGGGCGGGTGTCCGTGTATCAGCAAGGTGTAACCGATTGCTATATCGCCTGTATTGACGGCTTTCAGGGGCTTTCTGACGCAATCGAGGCTATTTTCTCTCGCACACAAGTGCAACTGTGTATTGTGCCAGGATATGTAACAGTCTGCGCTCCCCTGGAAGGAACGCAAAGCGGTGGCCAAGGGTTTGTGCGATTTATGTTGCCCCGACACTGGCGATGGCCGAGGCGGCCCTGGAGCAGTTTCCCCGGTGCCGGGATGGTAGTTATCCTGCCATCGGTCCGGCATGGCGGCGAAACGGGCAACGGCTGATCGTCTTTTTTGATTATCCTCCCGGCGATCAGAAAAGTGATTTATACCACCAATGCCATTGAATCACTCAACTCCTCACTGCCGATACAAAACCGGAAACAGGCATTAAATCAGTTCGTAGTTTTGCCTGGAGAATACAGGGTGCTTCTCTCAGCATTTTCCCCATGTGTAACTATTCAGCTCGCCCCTGAAATCCGCCATTTCTGCGTTAAAAAATGATCATTTACCCGTGTAAACTTACATTTTTCGCCTTGAACTGACGAATTTCAGGGGCAATCTGAACAGTTACATACTCATTTTCAACTATGCTGAATAGTTACCCCCATGTTTACTCCAGCCACTCGATGATGTGTCGCTCCAGCTCTTGCTCCAGGTTGTTGAACTCCGTATCCGGAATTGCATAAGAATCTACTGAAACCCCGGCTGCTTTGACGCTGTCCGGTGTGCCGCTGCATAGCGGATGCCACTCCGGCAAATCCTTCCCCTCGGCAATCAAGTGATAGGCGCAACTGCCTGGCATCCAGTGGAGCTGTGGAATGTTGCCGATGGAGAGGGTAATGCAGTCTGGCACCAGCTGACTGCGCTCTGCATAGCGGGTGCATTGGCCACTGTCAAAATCCAGCAAACCGCACACAATATTCGTATAATAAACTTTGCCGCGGTCTTCATCTTCCAGTTTGTGGAGACAGCACTTGCCACAGCGGTCACACAGCGACTCCCACTCCGCACGGGTCATTTCATCAAGGGATTTGCAGCGCCAGAAAGGGATGGTTTGCATGAAATTACTGCTCAGGATTCTGATTTTATTAATTATACTCCTGTTGGCCGGCCAGGTGTGGGCCGAGATTGTGGTGCAGGACGCGCTCGGTAATACCGTGCGCCTTCCTCAGCCGGCAAAGCGCATCATCAGCCTGGCCCCGCATAATACCGAAAACCTGTTTGCTGCCGGAGCGGGGGCGCTGTTGGTTGGCGCGACAACATACAGCGACTATCCTGATGCGGCAAAAAAGATTCAACGGGTTGGCGGATATACCGGTCTGGATCTTGAAGCCATTATTGCCCTGAAGCCTGATCTTGTCCTCGCCTGGGAGAGTGGCAATCGCCAGGAAGATATCAAACGGCTGCGTTCACTGGGGCTTCGGGTTTACCTGAGTGAACCCCGTCAACTGGAAGATATCGCCACCGAGATTGACGCATTGGGCAAGTTGACCAACACAACGCAAACCGCCCGGCGGTTTGCCAACCAGTTCCGCAATCAGTTGCAGCGGTTGCGGCAGCGCTACCGGGGGCTGACGCCGGTACGGGTATTCTATGAAGTCTGGCACCGGCCGCTGATAACCATCAACGGCAAACAGCTCATCAGTACTGCATTGACTCTGTGTGGCGGCCGCAATGTGTTTGCCGGACTTTCCGCACTTGCACCCGCCATCAGTACGGAAGCGGTGCTGGCCGCCAATCCGGAAGCCATTATTACTTCCTCGGCAAGTGCACTGCAGAACCATGACTGGATAGAAAACTGGCGCCGCTGGCCGCAGCTCAAGGCCGTTGCCTACGATAATCTTTATTTCGTATCTCCGGATCTGCTCCAGCGACAGGGACCACGCATCTTGCAGGGGATTGAACAGTTGTGCGAGGCCATCGCTCTATCGAGACAGAAGATCAGTGGATTGCCGAGTCAATGAGGAAGGCATGAGTGGTATGGGGGCGGAAGTGCAGATGCCTGTTCCGGTGCAGGCGTGTATCATGTAGTGCAAAGGATCATAGCTCATTGTCCGGAATGCCGGCTTCGCTCTCCCTGCCGTGTACTTGCTAACCGGACGGAGGCAGAGACAACCAACAATCGAATTGATACCGGAAACAGTCAAGGAGAAAAAATGTCTATAGTAAATATCAAGGGAATGCTCCAGCATGCCTATGACAATGGATACGCCGTTGGAGCATTCGATCTGGTCAGTCTGGATTTTCTGGAGGGAATCATCTCGGCAGCGGAACGCTGCCATTCTCCCGTGATTCTGTCGCTGGCGGAGTCACATTTTGATCACTATAATTTCAAGCTGTTGACTACTGCTGCGGAGAGCGCTGCGCAGGAGACTGCGGTACCCGTTGCCATCTTCCTCGACCACGGTGCAACTTTGGATTCTGCAGTACAGGCCATCAATGCGGGTTGTAACGGAATAATGGTTGATGCCTCCCATCAGTCCCTGTCTGACAATATCGCATTGACCCGCCAGGTCAAGGGCATGGCTCATGCTTGCGGTGTCCCGGTAGAGGGTGAGCTGGGTTACATACCTGGAGTGGAAGGCGAAGATGCCGAGCGCCATCCCGGAGAGATCACGTATACTACGGTAACTGAAGCCAGCGAATATGTGCAACAGACAGGGATCGATTTTCTTGCCGTCTCCATCGGCACCGTCCATGGACGTATGCAAGGGGAGCCACAGCTGGATATCGAACGCCTGCAGGAGATTAACCAGACGCTGAATATTCCCCTGGTCATTCATGGTGGCACTGGTCTCGGCGATGACCAGTTCCGCCAGTTGATCGATAATGGAGTGGCCAAAATCAACTACTATACGGCGCTGTCAGATGCTGCTTCACAGCAGATCCGGGCCAATGCAGGTAACGATGGTACCGGCGGATATACCCGGTTGACTGCGGGAGTGCGCGAAGCCATCAGCATGGAGACCGAACGCTGCATGCGCCTGTGGGGCAGTGCTGGACAGGCAGGTGCGGTATGCCAGCCCTGGTTGCCGGTGGAACATCTCATTGTCTATAACGTTACCCCCATTAGTGATGATGAGGTAGATGGAATGATGGCCAAAGGGCGTCAGATGCTGAGTGCAATCCCGGGCGTGCGTTATGTGCTTACCGGCAAGGCAGTCAAGGAGGATGCAAAATATCGTTTCTGCTGGCTGGTGCGTTTTGTTCACCCGGCGGTGATTGACAGTTACCGGAACCATCCCGAACATGTGCGTTTTGCTGATGAACTTTTCCGCCCCGTCGCCGGGGATCGTATCAGCATCGATTACCAGTTGACCCGGTCTGATTGGTAGCTTTTAGTTTGGTGGCAGCCCACAAATTTTCCTGAATACCCAAACCTGTTATGTTCAAGAGGGGCGGAAGATGGAGTTTCAGCCTGCATTAAAGACTAACAGGTTAGTTCTTGGGCCTTTTGTTTTTTTCTTTTTTTGAGTTAACGCTTATGACATTTTCTTCTCTTGGTTTATCCGATGAACTTCTCCGCGCCGTGACGGAGGAGGGCTATGACACGCCTTCCCCGGTGCAGCGGGAGGCGATCCCCGCCGTGCTGGAGGGGCGCGATGTGATGGCAGCAGCGCAGACGGGGACTGGCAAAACCGCTGGCTTTGTTTTACCCCTCTTGCAGCGGTTGTCCAGAGGAGAAAAAGCAACAGCCAATTCAGCCCGGGCGTTGGTGTTAACGCCAACGCGGGAGTTGGCGGCGCAGGTTGCGGAAAGCGTAACGACTTATGGCAAATATCTGTCTCTACGCTCAACGGTGGTGTTTGGCGGGGTAAAAATCAATCCACAGATGCAAAAACTGCGGGGTGGTGTTGATGTTCTGGTGGCAACCCCTGGACGCCTGCTCGATCTTCATAACCAGAATGCAGTTAAATTTTCCCGATTGGAAATAGTGGTGCTGGACGAAGCGGATCGGATGTTGGACATGGGCTTCATTCGTGATATCCGCAAGATCCTCGCGCTGTTGCCAAAACGTCGTCAGAACCTGATGTTCTCTGCCACGTTCTCCGACGAAATCCGCCGCTTGTCCGGTGGTATTTTGCATAATCCGGTGCAGATTGAAGTCAGTCCGCGCAATGCTGCGGCCAACAGTGTCAAGCAGACGGTTTTTGAAGTGGACAAGAGCAGAAAGCCGGCGCTATTGAGTTTTCTTATTGGCAGCAATAACTGGAACCAGGTGCTGGTGTTCAATCGTACCAAGCATGGGGCCAATCGTCTGACTAAAAAACTTGAACGTGACGGTATCAAAGCAGCAGCGATACATGGTAACAAGAGTCAGGGTGCGCGAACAAAGGCGCTGGCGCAGTTTAAATCAGGGGAGATTCGTGTCCTGGTGGCTACTGATATTGCCGCTCGCGGTATTGACATCGATCAGCTGCCTCATGTGATCAATTTCGAATTACCGAATGTTGCGGAAGATTATATACATCGTATCGGACGTACCGGGAGGGCTGGTGCCGAAGGTGATGCTATTTCGCTGGTGAGTGCTGACGAAGTAGAGTTGCTGCGGGGTATCGAAACCCTGATTCAACAGCGCCTGCCGCGAGAAACTGAAGTTGGTTTTGAACCCGGTCACCCCGTACCGCTTACCGGACCGCGCAAGGGTGCTTCCGGAAAACCCGGCAAGCCGAGGACGCTGAAAAGCAGGAACAAGGGTCGCGGCACAGCATCCAGTCATCATGCTTCGTCAAAACGGAGGAAAGCAGGATAGGGTATGTGCTGATGAGGCTATTAACCCGTTGCGGGTCGAACTGTTACGGGAAGCTTGCTTTGTCGCAGCTAAATGGAGAACCAATCATGGGCGCTATCAGTTATTAACCCAACCTGTATTATTGCCGGGTTAATAAGATACCCCCGGATTAAAAACTGATCTCCAGGATGTGGCAACAGTACTGGAATGTCCTCTTGACGTGAAACAGATGGATAAAAACGATATTCACCGTATGTAGAAGCATCTTAAAAAACCAGATTAAGAATGCCACTTCGCTGATGGAACATACCGGAGTGTTGGAAGAGAAACAGGAGTAACGCTTGTCCATTCGGGGAAGCAAAAGGCAGTTATTATCCATAACCAAGGGCGGCTATGATGCAAGGAAAACTCGGTGGGTTAGTATCAACTTTTTCAAAAAGACAAACGCTGGTTGAGGACATCATCCTGCTGGTTTTGCTCGCGCTTTGTCTGTTGGGAATGGCCATTACCAATTTTTCACCGGCACGCAGCTACCGCTACTGGTTGACTATGACGGCAGTGTTCTGGGTTGGTGGAATGGTGATCGTTTGGTCCAAAAAACCCGAGCACAGGTTACGTGCAGTATTTTTGGTGCAGACGGTTCACTGGCTTGCCACTGCAGTCGCGGTTATCGGCGTGTTTGTACTGCTCAATACAGGGCGTTTGAACTATGAGACTACCGGGTTGGTTCTGTTGCTTGTTCTTGGTCTGGCAGTTTTCCTGGATGGTTACCGTATTGGTTGGCGGCTGAGTCTGCTGGGCGTGATGCTGGGGATTTCATCCATTCTTGCCGCACTAATTGAGCAATATATGTGGATCATTACGCTGGGTACGCTTGCAGTAGTGATTGTTATTGTCCTTTGGGAGCGATATAGAAGCCGTTGAGCTTTGCCGGGCGATCAGGATTCAGAGGGTTGAGCTATAGCATAAAACAGACATAGCCCAGAGAAAAAATGAATGAGACTGTCAGCCAGCTGGCGGCGGGCAGTATACTGCGGTTGCGAGCCAGCCCCACCACATAAACGGCCTTGATCAGGTTGTTGCTGCCACTCGCAATCATGATTGCCGCCATAACCTGGTTGGGTTCTGCGTGAAATGTTCCAGCCAGCAGTGAGAGAATGAAGGGATCGATGTCTGTCAGGCCGACCATAAATGCCAGGAAATGCAGTCCTTGTGTGCCGAAATGATTAATGACCTGCTCGGTAAGTGCTGCGAAAAAAACAAACTGTACCGCAAAAACCAGTGCGGTCGGCAATTCCAATGGGTGTCTGGAGGGTGGAATATGCTGGCTGTGAGCAGCATGTTTGCGTTGCCGGTAAAGTACCAGGGTTATCACAGCTGAGCTTGCAACAATGATCGAGAACGGTGTCAGCAACTGCAGGGCGGCCTGATGACGCCCAAGCACGGCGATCAATATCAGCAGGCGCAGATACATCATGGTCGTGGCGGCAATCAGCGATGCCGAGACAACCGAACTGTCGCTGGCGCCATGTGCCCGTTTGCCAATGACGACTGAAGCGGCCGTGCTGGAATAGAGACCTCCTGGGAGTCTGTCGGATTTGGGAATAATCTACTGCGCTGATGGGAGAGCGGCCAAAATATCCCCGGTTTTTCGTTAAATAGCCCCACTATTCGCCTCAAAACCGGAAATATTTTGACTCGATCTCCCACCAGCTCGCTACGATT
>JAJRUV010000100.1 GCA_024277595.1 Gammaproteobacteria bacterium | reverse complement strand
TTGCGCAGTACCGGGCGCATCAACTCATCGGTGTGTATCCATCCCTTGACCAGGGCTGCCACCTTACTCTCCAGCACCAGTTGCACGCCCGCCGAAGCAGGTGCCACGTCACTGATCGGAAAGCGCTCACTGGGGCACTTCAGTTGCCGGCAGACCTTATCAATCTGCGCCTAAGAACCCAGCAGCGGTTCACTAACAGGCTGTTGAAACAGCCTCGGGCGAGCGCGAGACAAGGCGGAATCCGGCGAAAAAGCGCAGTTTAGACGGAGTAAATGAGCATTTTGATGCCGGATTCCAACGCAGGATCGTGCCGCATGAGGGTTTTTCAACAGCCGGTTAGAAATCAAAGTAAACGGCTGCAAACGGACCACTCACGGTGAAATCCAGTTCTACATCTGTATCTTCGAGGACAATTGACTGGCGGCGTAACCCAATCATGGCACCCAGCCCAATATCACTCTCATATCCTGCACTGGCGGTCATATCGGTCACCCTGTTGTCATCGACGGAAAGCAGAGAAGCTTCCAGCCCGGCAAAAAAACCGGTAAACGGCAAATCAAATCTTGCATTGCCATACAACAACGGGACGGTAGCACTAACCTCTTCCCTGGTGCTCAGGCCATGCCCGCCCACCTCGGTACTGCCATCAAAAATCCTGATATCAATGCCAAGATCCAGATTGACCCAGTTATCCAGAATCTCGTAGTACAGGATCACATCGATCTGGTCGAGGATCAGGCCGGTATTGATCCCGGGAACTCCCGCACCCACCTCACCAAACTGTGCCCGCAAGGTTCCATTGTCACCATCCAGCTCCAGTGAAGTCTTTACCAGCTTGATGTTGGGCAGGACAGGAACAGGATGCTCGATCACTAACCAGAGGATATTCTCCTTCGAGTCCCCTAGCTTCAGGTCATCGCTAAAGTCATTTTCCCCCAGATCTTTATAGGAAATATCACCGCCGGGTTTCGGATTCCAGTAGGCTGCACCGACCGCAAACCCGACAAAATCGGCAGACGCACCAAACGGCAACAGAAACAGAACAACAGCAGCCAGAAAATTTTTCATTTCAATTCCTCAAAAAAAGTTAACGCAACGAGAATAGAACAATGAGCACAGTTATTCCACTACAGCCAGGAACGCGACCAGAAATCCAGCGCGATTCCTGCAAGAATGGCCAGCCCAAACCAGTTATTGTTGAGAAAAGCCTGGAGACAACTTTCTGGAATACGATACTTAATCAACTCCTGTTGATATAGGGCCAGCCCAATCGCCACGGTTACCCCCATGTAAAAAAACGCCCCCATAGGAACAAGCGCCCCGGCAAGAAACAAGGCCAGGAACACCATCGACTGGATGATACCGATAATAATAACATCCACTTCACCAAACAGTATCGCAGTAGACTTGACCCCAATTTTCAGATCATCCTCCCGGTCAACCATGGCATACATGGTGTCGTAGGCCATAGTCCACAGCACGTTGGTAATAAACAGCAACCAGGCGATACGGTTTATCTCGTCAGTCTGGGCGGCAAACGCCATGGGGATAGCCATGCTGAAGGCCACCCCCAGTAGCACCTGGGGGAGATAGGTATGGCGTTTGGCAAACGGATAGAGTGCAGCAAGGGCCACTGCGACAAATGACAACAGAATGGTCTGCACGTTAAGCAGCAACACCAGTCCAAAGGCAATGAGGCACAAGAAAACAAACAGTTTCAGCGCTTCACGCGAGGTAACCCGTCCAGCAGCAATAGGACGATCACGGGTACGCCGCACATGGGGGTCGATATTGCGATCAGCGTAGTCATTGATGACACAACCAGCGGAGCGCATCACGATGACCCCCAGCACAAAAACAACCAGCACCAGCAGATCCGGTTTTCCTTCGCCAGCAATCATCAGCGCCCACATCGTGGGCCAAAGCAGCAGCAGGATACCAATAGGACGGTTCAGACGCGTCAGCAAGGCATACTGATACAACCGTTCTTTAACAGTGGCAACAGAGAAAGACATCTATTCCCCCCCCCAGGGACATTTACCAACGGTTGGCAAAAAAAGTTCGCTGACCAGCAAGGGACGATCTGACAACCAGAATATCGAACGGCGACCCCATATCGTTCCCGGCCTGTCTACCAGTTCAGCAGACGCTATCTGGTGAAGCTTCATCTGCGGTTCCAGCCGGGTCACCTGCACTTCACTACGCTGCATCGAGGGATCCGCAAACAGCACGGCACCCAGTGGCCGATTACCGAGACGGATAAAGCGCCGCTGCCGCCCAATCAGTGTAGAGCGAGGGATAATGGTACGAGCATAGACCCAGGGAACCCCGTTGCAGAGCAGTTGCACCTGACGCACCATCGCACAACGTTTTTCTCTGATGCCGAGAAGTCGCCCCTCATCGGCTAGTGGCGTTTCCCAACCTTGCTTCAGCAAGCGCACCTGAAAATACCCACCACTGGCCTGTTGCAACAAGCGCGTCAGTGAACCCGGCGCAAGCAGCCAACAGCGGATTCTAAGCGGAGCGTCTCCCGAACGCAACTGATGTGAAGAGCGCCATTTTGCGATAGGTGTTAGCAACATAGGAAATCGTTTCAGCTTGGTAACTAGAGTTTAGAGCGAACCTGCCCAGTTTGGATTGATTTTATCAGCCCGAAGAGGTTGGTTGCTTTGTTGTTAAGTATTGTATTAAGCCGCTTTACGCTGCTCATACGCTAATCTTCCGTTTTCTTCCCAATCA
>JAJRUV010000099.1 GCA_024277595.1 Gammaproteobacteria bacterium | reverse complement strand
CAAGGCCCTGACCGATGTCAAAATCAACTCCAAGGTAGTCCACCCCAACGGCAAGGCGGAAACCAAACCGCTGATGAAGATGGGTGACTGGTACATGAACGGCTATGATCTGGGCCATGACGGCAAACACCAGCTGATGATCCTGTTCAAGACAGCGGATGGCAAGAAGCACAAGGGGGGCGTCTACTACCCTTGAGGTGATATCGATCCCTGCTGTCAATCAGTTGCCGGCAGGGATCGACAATAGCAACAGGAGGACGAACAGTGAACAGCAACCCGGATATCTGCCATGTTTGCGGCATGACTGCGGATCCAGTTGTCGAGAACGTGGAATATCACAAGATGTATTTCTGGTTCTGCTCCGGGCAGTGCCGGGAGAGATTTGTTGAAAATCCTGCTCTCTATGCCAGCAAGTATGCTCCAGAGCAGAAGGAGATTCTGAAAAAACGAACCCTGCATCTTGCCGAGCCGCCCGATGAGGAGGTTGCAGAACTGCTGACCTCCTATCTTATGGATCTGATGGGTGTCAAAGAGGTGGTTGTCGAGAGGGAACAATTACATATTACTTATAACCTGTTGCAGGTGACAGAGGCGCAGATTGAAGAAGCGCTGACAGAAGCGGGTCTGCAACTGGATGACAGCTGGCGGGAGAGACTGCGGCGTGCCTGGGTGCATGACACGGAAGAGATCGAACTGAAAAACCTGGTTGCCAAACCAGGTTCCTGTTGCAACAAGCCGCCGCCCGGAAGCTTAAAATGAAACGGGGGAATATCATGAAATACAGAAAAGTGACCGCCATCATACGGCGTGAAGCGCTGGAAAAGGTAGAACGCAAACTGCAGCAGACAGGGGTGAACGGGATCAGCGTCACCAGGGTAAAAGGGTATGGCGAATATGCCGACTTCTATGCTCGCGACTGGATGGTGACCTACGCTCGCATCGAGATATTCACCACGGAGGAGAAGGCGAACAGTATTGCCCTGGCTATCATGGATGCAGCCCATGTCGGCCTGTCTGGAGATGGCATCGTCGCGGTACTGCCGGTGGAAAAACTCTACCGGATCCGTACCAAATCAGAAGCAACAGCAAAACATATCTAGGACAACGTTAACATGCCGGAAATAATTCCAAATTTTCATCCCATCTTTGTACACTTTACTGTTGCACTGGTGTCGGTCTCAACGGGCCTTTTTGTTGTCCTGTTGCTGTTCAAGGGTGTTTTGCCGGAGAATCTGCAGCGTCAGCTGGGAATTGTGGCGCGCTGGAACCTGTGGATTGGGGCAGCCATTACCCTGGTTACCGTAGCTGCCGGATTCGAAGCCTACAACACGGTGGCTCACGACGGCCCGTCTCATGCAGCGATGACAGAACACCGAAACTGGGCGCTGGCCGCCGCCTCATTGATTTTGATTGCCGCCATCTGGTCAATTGTTCGCGCACGGGCCGGAAAAAAAGCGGGTGGGATGTTTATAACCCTGGTACTGATTACCCAGTTGCTTCTCCTGACCACAGCCTGGCACGGAGGTGAACTTGTCTACCGATATGGCCTGGGGGTGATGTCACTGCCGCAGTCCGGTGGTGAAGGACATGATCACTCTCACGGTGCCGGTGGAGGGCATGGAGATGAGCATGGTGGAGACAGAGCTCTCGGCCATGATGAGCCGATGGATTTTAGCGGCATGGATGAAGGGGTGGGAGGTGATGGTCACGACCATGACCATTGATAGTTATATCCGATTGAGGAGTCAAGATAGTGAGTAAACAAAACAGAGCGAAAGCTACTACCGGAAAAAAAAGTTCCCGTTTTTTGCCCGTCGGCTTGATAGCCCTGACAGTCACTACGGTGATCGTTGCGGCGGCGCTGTATTGGTCAAAACCAATGGATGATGCCCATGCTACAGACGCGACATCCGGGCAAACAAAACAGTTGCCGGAGATTACGGTATACAAATCCCCCACCTGCGGCTGCTGCACCGACTGGGAGGTCTATCTCGAAAAGGAGGGGTTCAAGGTTATTTCACATGAAAGAACCAACATGGACAGCATCAAGAAAAAGTACGGTGTAAAGTCCCATCTTGCCTCTTGCCACACCGGCATTATTGACGGTTACATAATCGAGGGCCATGTGCCTGCCGAGGACATCAAGCGTCTTCTGGAGGAAAAACCGAAAGCAGCCGGACTCACTGCCCCCGGCATGCCTCAACACTCGCCCGGAATGCAACCTCCCGGAGAAAAGCCGCGAGGCTACAGCGTGCTGATGTTTGATGAAGAGGGAAGAACCCGGGTGTTTACGAGGTATTGATTGTGTCGCAGCGGGAGCAGAACGGGAATAAAGACAGCGGAAAAAAACTCGGGGCGGCTGGCGTGCCGGTTGTGGCAGCTGTTGCCGTGACAGTGCTTGTTGCGCTGTTCTATCCGGCTTCTGAATCTCCCGTTGTCATCCCGAAAATCACTGATACGGAGGACGATAGCGCCAAGCGTTGGTACACCAATGAACAGGTTGCGCACGGGCAAAAACTGTTTGCACAGTACTGTTCAGGATGTCACGGGGAAAATGCGGCAGCCACTCCGGACTGGCGCAAGACCGATGCCGCCGGCAACTATCCGCCGCCGCCACTAAACGGCTCGGCCCATACCTGGCATCACCCGCTCTCCGTGCTAAGGGAGACCATCAGGCAAGGAGGTGTTCCGATGGGCGGCGTCATGCCGGGGTTTGCAGACAAACTTTCGGCGCAGGAGATAGACGCAGTGATTGCCTGGTTTCAGTCATTATGGCCCGATGAAGTTTATCAGGCGTGGTATCGAATGGAGAAAGAGTCTCTGTGAGGTTATCATTATGACAAATATCGTTATATCAGAAAATCTCCCCGGCAATTCCCTGGGGGGATTTCAAATGACGGTCCGGGAGCTTGCAAACAGGAGCGGTGTAAAACCGGATGTGGTGCGCTACTACGTCCGTATCGAATTACTGCAGCCAGAGCGGGATAACCGCAACGGTTACAAACTTTTTTCCGAACAGGATGTAATGCGCATCCGTTTTATACGGCGGGCAAAACAGCTTGGCTATACATTAAAAGAGATCAAGCAGATTTTTGCAGAGAGTCGTAGTGGACGCTCTCCCTGCACCAAAGTCAGGGAGTTTCTTGAACGGCATATTCAGGAAAACAGAACAAAACTGGCGGAGCTGAATGCCCTGCAGAAACGCATGGAGCAGGCTATAGAGCAGTGGGAAAACCTGCCTGATGAGATATCAGCAGAGGATTCCATCTGCTACCTGATCGAAACAGCTGCCGAACTGGGTGAAAAGGGGAAATCCTCTCACGGATAATATTACCAATCCGGCAACAATATATATCATGTTCAGCGGGAGTTCAGCATGAACAAAAGAAAAAAAGCAGTCACTCCGGACATGGCATGCCCACTGGTGATGCGCGTGCATTGAAGATAACCGGATGGCTGGCTGGCGTCTACTTTGTTGTGGAGCTGGCAATAGGATGCTGGAGTGATTCCATAGCAGTTATCTCTAATGCGTTTCATACTTTTTCCGCAGTCGGTGGTGTATTGATTGCGTTGGTAGCAGGCTACTTCTCTACTCGCCCGGCGTCACAGTATGCAACCTTCGGCCTGATCCGATCCGAAATAATCGGTGCTCTTTTCAACGGGCTGTTTTTCTCCTTATGGCGCTGTATGTTTTCTGGATGGGTTATCAGCGTCTGCGTGCTCCCATTGAGGTTCCAACGGGTCCCATGCTGCTGGCGGTCTTGTCACCGAGTTGATCAGTCTGTGGTTGCTGTTTGGCAGACAGAAAGACAACCTCAACATGAAGGGCGCGATATGGCATGTGATACAGACCTTTGTGGGAAGAATCATTATCATCATCGCTGCGGTAGTCATCAAATTTACTGGTTTTTATCAGATTGATCCTATTCTGGGCATGTTGTTTGGCGTGGTTCTGCTCTGGGCTTCCCGGGGGACCATCCGGGAAGCGACACGCATCCTGCTGCAGACCGTTCCCGAAGAGTTTGATCTGGAGGCAATGGTAAGAGAGATAGAAAACCTGGAGCCGGTGGAAGATGTACACCACGCCCATGTCTGGGCGCTGACCACAGGAAAAAATATTGTTTCAATGCATGTTCGTGTTGGTAAAACAATAGATCAAAAAGCGCTGCTCAAGCAGATACACAATCTGTTAAAAAAAGATTTTTCCGTCTATTTTTCCACTATTCAGATAGAAACCGAATGCCCTGAAGGGAATGATGCATCAGATATCGATATCAATGCGCACATGGGGCACTCTTGATTAAAAGCGCAAAAAAACGAGATTTTCTGGTGCGCGTTTGCGGGCAGTGGCGCACATGGTGACGGATCTGATTGGTTGATATTTCAAGCCGCAAGCCGGTTTTTATGTACAAGCACCTTGGCATCTTCATAGGTTAGTTCTTAGGCTCTTCTCCGGTCGTGTGAGTGAAAATCAGCTTGAAATGTAGAACATCGAGTCCATATCCGGAAGCGAATACTGCCTGATTTCAAGCTTAAAATACTCAGTATCCTTAATCCCTCTTGCACGCTTACGAATCATGCCAATGGCAATATTTCCTGCCTCAATT
>JAJRUV010000098.1 GCA_024277595.1 Gammaproteobacteria bacterium | reverse complement strand
TCTACTGCGCTGATGGGAGAGCGGCCAAAATATCCCCGGTTTTTCGTTAAATAGCCCCACTATTCGCCTCAAAACCGGAAATATTTTGACTCGTTCTCCCACCAGCTCGCTACGATTACCCAAACCCGACAGACTCCTAGCGGGTGTGGGAGACAACCGGACAAGCCCGGAGCGAATTTTTTTATCTGTTGTGATAATACGTGGTACGGCGCAGTGACGATAGTATGTATGCTCAAAGAAGTTTAGGTGGTGTTGCCACTTCCGGGTACCGTGTCATGCACTGAATACAGTTCCCGTTTCGTCAGAAAAGTGGACTCCCGATATAAAACCCATATGCAAATGGAATTCTCTGCTTCCGCCCTCATTATCAGTAAAGGAAATTTCTTTAACTTCCCAAGGGGATTGCAGACCCAAGGCCATGCTGAAGAATAAACGCTATCGGGTTAATAACAAGTTTATCCTCTTCTGCCAACCACCTGTTTTTTTGGCAAAAAAGCCCGACAGATCCCGGCAATCCACAACAGCAACCAGAAATTCAGTGCTCCACCGCCGCCCCCGCCATCACCCGTTGCGGGACTGGCCGCCCTGACCGTAATAAGCACAGTTCCCTGTGCTTCCCCTCCTCGACCATCACTGATGGAGTATTTAAAGCTGTCCGCACCAGTATAGCTAGTGGGTGGAGTATAGGTAAACGTACCGTTGCCATTATCAACCAGCGCGCCATTCTTTACAGAGTGGTTGTCTACCCCACTTATGCTAAGCACATCACCATCCGGATCACTGTCATTGGCAAGCACATTGCTCGTTGTTAGAGGGATACCCTCTTCTGTTTCAAAACTGTCATTCTGCGCCTGGGGCGGCATATTTCCATCAACACTCAGGTTGAAAACATACGCGGAACCGCTATTCTGTTCGCCTTCAACCGTATCCGTATATGCACCGATTAAAAATTTGCCCCCGGTCATTGCTACCGAACTACCAAATCGATCTTCCGCATCACCATCAGAAGCAACCAGTTTCTCCCGATAGGTCAACGCTCCGGAGGACACCTCATACACATAAACCGAACCGGAATTCTTCCCCTTATCATCATCAAGCAGGGCTCCCACAATTGCCGTACCGCCAAAAATATCCACAGCATAGCCAAAACCCTGGTCGTCAAAGCCATCTTCAGGTACAAACTTCTTTTGCTGACTCCAGTCAGCACCTGAAAACAAGTAGACTGCGCCGCCATCCTCACCAGAATCATCATCTCTGTCGGCCCCGACGAGAATATGTTCTCCATCAATTGCTAGACCATAACCAAACTGATCCCCTGCGGAATGATCTTGGGCCACCAAAATGACATCCTCGTTAGCGTCTCTCCACCCGGTAGCTGGTTTTCTAAACACATAAACAGCACCTGTTTTTTGTGCCTTGCCATAAGCGCCGGCCGCGATAGTCTCTTCATACAGATCCAGAGAAAAACCCAACAAATCACCATTGCGCCCATCGGAAGCAGTCAGCCTCGCTACCTGAGTCCAGTTTGTCCCTGAGCCTTGAAAAACGTAGACCGCACCAGAATAGTTGCCGCTCTCATGACCAGACGCGCCAACAACAAGGGTCGTCCCGGCAATAGCAACAGAGGTGCCGAACGTGCGTTTTTCCGCAGCATCGTCTGCAATAAGTTCCATGGATTCCGTCATATCCTCCCAGCCAATTGCCGGTTTGACATAAAGATACACTGTCCCGGCATCCGTTCCGCTGCTATTGTCATCTGTCGAACCCCCGACCACGATAACGTTGCCACTGATAGCTACAGAACTCCCAAACCAATCACCAGATACCCCGTTTGAAACCGTGAGCCTGGCTTTGTGCTGCCAGCCAGAATCCGACCACTCAAATACATGGACCGCCCCCAAGCCAAGATCTTCACCCGGCGCTGCAACTACCGCCGTATTGCCATCAATAGCCACTGCTTGACCAACATTTGCACCACTTCCACTAACGACAGGAAGCAGTTTTCCATCTTCCGCATAACCAGTCGCGGCTCCAGTCCCCGGAAATATAACGATCAACAAGGTGCTAACCAGTGCAAAAAACAAGACGGTTCGTTGGATTCTCATTCGCAAAATTCCTCTATACATTTAGAATTTCAGGCATATCTTATGATTTGGTTTTGATGTTTGTCCCCGAGAAGCAAGTGAAACCGAATGGTGGAAACAACAACCATTGTGAATTACACAATATTTCGATATTCCCTTATGGAAAAGCTATGTTTCTTTTAACGTTATAGCTCAATTCCCCGGGGGAAAGAGACAGTTTTAATAATTTTAACGTATTGTTTTAGTTGTTTTTAAGAACTCATGCGCTTAACTAACTCCATAAGCACAACTGAGCCTGGTGGCAAAGATAACAGATCGAAACACCATTAAAAACAAAATCTGCATCAATGCATGACAAATCAATTTTGTCGCCCCTACCGACGTACCCATCAGCAAAGTAATGCTTTTTTACGAATGACCGGGCATTAAACAGCCATCATTGATGCAGTTTTGTGGCTAATCGGGTAAAGTGTGCCGCGCAAAGCGATGTTCCCGCCGCCCTGAACAAAAACACGAGGTTGCCAATATGCCAAACTTTCTAATCGCCCCCTCAATCCTCTCTGCCGACTTTGCCCGGCTGGGTGAAGAGGTACAAAACGTGCTGGATGCCGGTGCCGATGTGGTTCATTTCGATGTGATGGACAATCACTATGTACCCAACCTGACCATCGGACCGCTGGTGTGTGAAGCGCTGCGCGACCACGGCATCACCGCGCCCATCGATGTGCATCTGATGGTCAAGCCGGTGGATCGCATCATCCCCGATTTCGCCAAGGCCGGCGCCACCTGGATCACCTTCCATCCGGAGGCCTCCGAGCACATCGACCGCAGCCTGCAGCTGATTCGTGACAATGGTTGCAAATCCGGCCTGGTGTTCAACCCGGCCACACCGCTGGATGCCCTCAAGCATGTAATGGACAAGGTGGATGTGGTGCTGCTGATGTCGGTCAACCCCGGTTTCGGCGGTCAGAGTTTCATCCCCGCCACCCTCGACAAACTGCGTGAGGCACGCAAACTGATCGATAAAAGCGGCTACGATATCCGCCTGGAGATCGACGGCGGGGTCAAGGTGGACAACATTGGTGAGATCGCTGCCGCTGGCGCCGATACTTTCGTGGCAGGCTCAGCCATCTTCAATACCGACGACTACAAGACAACCATCGACACCATGCGAGCCGAACTGGCCAAGGCCAAGGGGTAACGAGCCGATGTCGCTCAACAAGCCGGAAATGATCCTGTTCGACGTGGACGGCACACTGGTGGACAGTGTACCGGATCTCGCCTGGTGCGTGGATCGAATGATGGAACGGCTGGAACTACCCACCCGCGGGGAAGAGAAGGTGCGAAACTGGGTCGGCAACGGAGTGGAAGCGCTGGTACGCCGCGCCCTTACCGATCAGATGGACAGCAAACCCGATGCCGCGCTGTACGCCCGTGCCTATCCCGTCTTTCTCGAACTGTATGCTGATAACACCAGCAAGCGCAGCTATCTCTACCCCGGTGTGCGTAAAGCGCTGGAGACGCTGAGCAAGATCGGTTACCCACTGGGCAGCGTCACCAACAAGGCAGAACAGTTCACCCTGCCCCTGCTCGAGCAGCTTGGAATCCGTGATCATTTCCGTATTGTAATCAGTGGCGACACCCTGCCGCGCAAAAAGCCCGATCCGCTGCCGCTGCTCCATGCTGCGGAGTTCTTTGGTGTACAACCGCAGAATGCCCTGATGATTGGCGACTCGGTAAGCGATGTGAAAGCAGCCCGGGCCGCCGGGTTCCAGATCGTCTGCATGAGCTATGGCTACAATCACGGCGAGGATATCTGCGACTCCAGCCCGGATGCCGTCATCGACACCATGACGAAGTTGCCTCGACTGCTGCCGTAGGGTAACTTGTTCCATTATCCTGGAATCCGCAGTTGGACGGGGCAGGGTGTGCGCTTGCGGGGGGGCACAGAGCGAGGGCAACGACGTACGACCGCCAGGGATGGCGAAGGCTTGCGGAAGGCAGGATGCCGAAAGCCACGAAGAGTCGTTTTATTCCAAAGAGTTGCAACGCAGTCATGCACGCCCGCAAGCGTGCAATCTGCCTCGCAGCGCAGGTCACCCAGCAGGTGAACTGCGGAAACCGATGGCGGGGCTGAGTTTTTACTGACGCCCCGCTTTTCCGTTTCTCTGTATGTACGGTAACTGACAATGACACCCGAACAGTTTACATCCCTCACCGCCCAGGGCTACAACCGCATCCCGCTGATGCGCGAAGTACTGGCGGATCTCGACACCCCGCTGAGCACCTACCTGAAACTGGCCGATGCCCCCTACTCCTACCTGCTGGAATCGGTGCAGGGCGGGGAGAAGTGGGGGCGTTACTCCATAATCGGCCTGCCCTGCCACACCATCCTGCAGATAACCGGCCAGCAGATCACCCTACTCCAGGATGGTCGCATCACCGAGCAGATCGAAACAGCCGACCCACTGACCTGGATCAACTCCTTTCAGGCACGCTACAAGGTGCCGGAACTGGCGGAGCTGCCGCGCTTCACTGGCGGTCTGGTGGGCTATTTCGGCTATGACACCGTGCGTTACATCGAGCCGCGGCTGGCTCGCTGCCCCAATCCCGATCCGCTGCAGACACCAGATATTCTGCTGATGGTCTCGGATGAGGTGGTAGTGTTCGATAACCTGAGCGGCAAGCTGTATGTCATCATTCACAGCAACCCGGAGGAAACAGACGCCTACTACCGCGGACAGCAGCGGCTCGGTGAGCTGGTGGATCGGCTCTCTTGCCCGGTACAGCACCGCTTCCACCCCCGTCCGGCACGGGTCGAAGAAACCGATTTTATCTCCGGCTTCAGCCAAGAGCGCTTTGAGCAGGCGGTCGAGCGGGTCAAACAGTACATCACCGAGGGAGACGTGATGCAGGTAGTGCTATCCCAGCGTCTCTCCGTGCCCTTCAGCGCCCCACCGCTACATCTCTACCGGGCATTGCGCAGCCTCAACCCGTCCCCCTACATGTACTACCTGAATCTGGACGAGTTCCATATCGTTGGTTCATCACCAGAGATCCTGGTGCGGCTGGAACAGGACGAAGTCACCGTGCGCCCCATCGCCGGCACCCGCCGCCGCGGCCGGGATGAGCAGGAGGATCAGGCCATGGCGGAGGAGCTGCTCGCTGATCCCAAGGAACTGGCGGAGCATCTGATGCTGATCGATCTGGGCAGGAATGACGTGGGCCGTATCGCCGAGCTGGGCAGCATCGAGCTTACCGACAAGATGGTGATCGAGCGCTACTCTCATGTGATGCATATCGTCTCCAACGTCACCGGTCGGCTCCGGCCGGGGATGAACGCCATGGATGTGCTGCGCGCCACCTTCCCCGCCGGCACGGTGAGTGGCGCCCCCAAGATCCGCGCCATGGAGATCATTGACGAACTGGAGCCGGTCAAGCGGGGTATCTACGCCGGCGCCGTGGGTTATCTCTCCTGGTCCGGCAACATGGACACCGCCATCGCCATCCGCACCGCCGTAATCAAGGAGGGAGAGCTACACATCCAGGCCGGTGCCGGCATCGTCCACGACTCCATACCGAGCCTGGAGTGGAAAGAGACCATGAACAAGGGACGTGCCGTATTCCGGGCGGTCGCAATGGCCGAAGCCGGACTGGAAAGAAGGCACAGGTAACGACGGAGCACGATTACTCCTGGTTACGAAGTTGAATGGTGGTGCTGAACACTTTTCTGATATGACGATCGGCAGGAGCGGTGATGCTAGTCTCCAGCAGGGTAAACGTTTTCGCGGCGGGCGACCGCTTCATCTTCTCATTTACGCTACGTTGCAACAGCGCGATACGAACGGCAACCACCTGCTGAAAATCAGTCACATTATCCGCGCTCAGAAATCGGTTGGGAATGTTGTCTCCATCACTATCCTCTCCATACAGGATCTGCATATTCTCTACCCCTTCCACCAGCTCTTCTGCATCACTGTCGCCAATTTTGCGGTACAGTGATGGAACCCCGGTGGCTGCATCCCGGATACGAATAAAATAGGAGACGGTAACTGCTTTGAACAGGTAACTATAGGCCGGATTAAAGTGGTTATTTGGATCCAGATCTGCCGGATCACCCCAGGCTGGGGCATCATGATAGATTGATAACTCACCGCCATTCAGGGTCAACGCTTGAACAGTGAAAGTACGTGCCTTGGTGCAGTCGGAGACAACCGTCAGATCCCCGTTGCACAGCCCGCTGTAACCATCTGTCCCTCCCGGACAGGCTCCACTCTCCAAAGAGGTGTTATTCACCCGAAATAGATAGGGTCCCTCCTTCGGCCGGGTTAGCCTGAGTCCATCCCCCTGCGCAAAACGGATGGTGATAATATCGGTTCCCGCCACGATATCTGCATTCAGCTCCGAAGGCAGCGATGGACTCCATGTGTTGCCAATAGCCTCATAGCCGTTGACGGCCAGGGTGAAATTGTCTGCATAGTTTCCGGTGCTGGCGATATTTCCACCGAAATTCGCCACTTGCCCACAGCCAAGATATCCTGCTTTCAGGATGTTTTCCTGCAGCAAATGCAAAGCATACCGGCCACCCTCCTGCAACCGGGAGAGCTCATCCTGCACCGCCGCTGTGCGCTTGCTCTGTATGAAAACCTGTCCTATCCCCACCATTACGATGAGCGCCACAACAAGAGCCACCATCAACTCCACCAGGGTAAAACCATGCTGACGGGGTAAGTGACTTGTCACAGTCGTGCCTGGATACGCAGACAGGCCAGGTCATCCGGGTCATTGCCGCAATCCGTGCCGGTTGCACCATTCCGCTGCTGATCCCACATAACGGTAATAGTAAAAACATTCCCGTTGGCGACCACCCGGCCCTTGCCCCCCGGCAGTCTCTCCTCTGTGGCTGAAAGCCACTCATAGGCATCCGTTGCGGCGATATCAGCGGCACCACAGGAGCCTGTATAACAGCTGGCTGATGGAGTGGAAATGGAACCATTAATGTTGTCAACAAGATAGTTGCCAGCAGCAGCACCGTCCCGATTGGCCCGGATGCGCTCTCCCATATCGTAGGCCAGCTGGGTAGCGATGGTATTCAGGTACGCCAACTGGTTATCCCGCAGCGAGGCAGCCTGCAACCCGGCAAGACCCAGCAGACTGACGGTAAAGATTACCAGTGCCACCATCACTTCTACCAGGGTAAAACCTGCCTGATCGACAGAAGTCCTGCTTGAACATATCATTGCAGCTGCCGCCATGATTTACGCCCGGCTGGATTGCCGCTGGACTCCAGCGTAACCTCGAAACTGGCATTGGATTTACTTGATATTTTCACCTCTTTGCCATTACCAGCGTCAAAAATAGCCGGATTGGTACTGATACCTCCATCCGTGGACTGCTTGCCACTGACCGACACAACATCATCATTGCCATCGCCATCCAGATCGCCAGCATTCACATTATCACCCTGGTCAAACCTGTCATCATGATTGAGATCAAAGGGTGCTTTAATCAAGCGGGCTCCGGTTATGGCATCCAGCTCCATCAACCAGCTATCACCACCAAACTTGCAGGGATCGGGAACCGGAATAAGAGTGGTAAAGATAACTCGCCCATAACGCAGGATTGGTGGGCTGATAACCCGCTCACCCTGCTTGCCAAAGTTTGGATGAACCAGATTCAGATACCACCCCTTCCGGGTAGTCCAGTCAACCTGGTTTTCAGAGGTAACACGCAGCTTGACGCCAAACTCCGTTGTTTCGGCCAAAATAGTCTGCTCCCGCAGATCGTTGCTGGCATCAACGGTTACTCCGTTATCCCGGATAGCATAGAAACTCTGCAGTGGCGGATTGATTCCGATCAGATTGTCGCCAGTCTCAAAGTATTTTCCAGTGCCGAAATAGACCATCACACCCCCGTAAGGGTGCCGACCCACTTCCGGTTTGGTAGTGATTGGCTGTGGATCACCGACATCATCGACAACCGTGGTCAGCGGCTCAGGCGTTGCAACGGAACCATAGGCAACCTCCCAGTTACCAGCCAAGCTGTCAGTCACATCAAATTTCCACAGATTGCCCAGCAGATCACCCGCATAGATGAAGTCAGCAATAGCATCACCGTTAACATCCACCGGAATCGGCGAGGAGAGACCGTTGGGTGAGCTGTTGCCACCAACGCCAGTATCGATACGCTGAATCAGGGTGCCGTCCTCCAGATCAACGATAAACAGCTGCGCCTGCTTGCTGTTGCTTTCATAACCATTACCGAAGATCGCCGCCCATTTACCGTTAGCCATCCGTGCAATAGTGGCCTGTCCGATGGTAAAACCAAGTTCACCGTCAGTGTATTCCCAAAGCACATCACTGCTGTCGAAATTGGCCGGATCGGTAACATCCAGCGCAAATATCGCCTTGCCTCCGCCGCCGAGCGAACCTACCAGAACGGTTTTCCACTGGCTATCCAGCCAGACGTCTGCACTCCAGGGGGAGCCATCCACATAGTAACGGTGGCTGTATGAGGGGGACGTCAGCTCATTAAGATCCGGGATGACGGCATTGGGAACATAGGCAAACAGCTCCTCTCCGCTTTGCGCATTAAAGGCATGCAGCATGCCATCGTTGGCTCCGACATAGATCATCTGGGGACGGCTCTGGTACGAGACAGTATTACGGTAGCTGCCATAAGCGCCTCCTTCAGCCGCCAGCACACTGCCGGTACCCTGCAGCGTGTAACCAAAATCATCATTGCCGACAAAACGGGGATTGGAGTGAACAATATCGCCCAGCCAGTGCTCCCGATCCCGGAACTGGCCACCATTCTGGCGTTCATTATCCTGCTTGCCACGCAGATAGTTCAGACGCGCCTCACCCGCACCATCATTTGTCCCATCGCTGGCAAGATTCAAATAACCCTGCTGGGTAGCACTCAAATCATTCCAGTCAAAATTGACCCCTTTATTAATTACGGTACTGTCAGGATCCCAGGTAAAAATATTCCGGAGGGCTGGCGTGGGCAGATTGTCAGTTGCTTTCCATACCTGATCACCAACGCTGCCACTGGCTTCGACTTTGTAGGCCACCAGATCTCCGTGCCAGTTACCACCATTGAAACGAGCCTGGTAGATGCGGGAGCCGGTATTCAATTCGGTGGAATTGGCCGCCACCGAGGCAATGGATGAAAGACGGCGGTAGATATCGGCGAAAGAGCGCTTCAACCCGGCCACCAGTTTGGACGGTTGGCTTGCCAGCACATAGTTGTCAGGCTCACCATCACCATCCTTGTCCCACTCCTCGGCAAGGTCGGGTTGATCATTATTATTCAGATCTTCAAATCCACCATACTTTCCCGCCAGCCAGAGCATATTGGCGCTTCCTACCAATGGGTTATCGTGATACTCCTGCGTATCAATCATATAAGTGGTGATGGATTGTTTCCCTTCAAAATCAGCACGAAGATCCTCCGTATTGGCGTAATAGGCCAAGCCAGCTACATAGTAAGAATTTTCTTTCACTCCCCCGGTCCAAGGTCCAAATGCCTCTCCAAGCGCCGATACGTTTTTCCATGCCTCAAGGTTCCAGTTATTGTTATCATCATCATCACAGCGCTTTGCCGGGTCGCTGCTGCAGCGCATTCGCATCAGAGTTCCATTCAAACCTTCAAGCTCACCAACCTTGTTGGTAAGCGCGGTTACATTGATGTCGGGATCGGGGTTGGAAGGCTCTCCATAATCACTGCTTGCCAGCGTCACTTCCCGATAGGTTGATGAGGTAAAATGGGTGCCGGGAAGCGTCTTGTCCAGCCAGGGATAGGCATCATTGATACCAACGATAAAATTCTGCTGGCAGGAATATTGAACGGGGTCTTCCCACGCCGTTATCACCGGGAAGCCGCCCTTCTCGTCATCTGTCAGGCCATCGGCATACTCGGGGGTTCTACCCAGATTCTTGAAGTAGCGCAGGGACTCATAAAACAGCTCACTTACCGGATCTTTCGACTTATAGCCATATTTGCTAAACCGGTTGACGTAATTAATCACCCCGCTGTAATAAACCTTGCCACTACCCGCCAGATTGTCAGGATCATCAATAAAGATCCCGTCACTGCCGAACTCCTTGTTGGGGTTGTCGATCATCCCGCCGGAACCATCCGGCATAAGCGGTCCGACATATTTCATATTGGCCCGCAATACACCGCCGTTACGCTCCCTGGAGCTATCCAGTGAATAGCTGGTCACCGCGAAGCGCATCTTTTCGGCATTTTGCTGGATCAGCCCCTCCGGCTTGTCGTAACTGCCGTAGGAAACACAGCTGGCCTCCAGTTTGCCCGTAACACACACCTTGACCTTTGCATCGTAAGTAGCGATCTCTTTTCCATTGCCCTGTTCAAACCGGATTCTGAATGGGTCTCCAGTATCGCCGGGATCATTGATAATCCGGATTTCGCTGTAAGACCAGGGAGTCACCGTCGATGGCGCCACATTGTCCGTAGCATTCAGTATCTTGTCATGAAACCAATCCTGCTTGCCGGCCTGCTGAATGACCGTTTTGGAAGTGGTGTCCTCTACCCGGTTACCACCTGTCATGGTCCAGATATACATGTCAATCGCCGACATGGTTGCCCAGTTGAGAAAGTTGCCGCTGAATTTACCACTGCACTCATGGTTGCTGTTGATTGTGGCACTTTTTGGCAAGAACTTGCCCCAACTATAGTCATAGCACCTGTTGGAATCAAAGTAGCCCTGGTACTCCCGCTCCTTGAAATAACAGTGACCCTGTTTGTGCCAATCACCTGGTTTCGGTCTCCGTCCAGTGCACTGATTTCCGAAACTGTCCGCCGTATCCTCTGCCTCATCGTTGTATGCGGCGCCCCCCATAGGCGTTTCCACCGACATATTCAACAGCACATTCGGATCAACATTACTGGTAATAAAAAGCGGGATATCCGAGATGGCAGCGTGGCTGTTTTGCTGACCCGCCAGAGAAAACAGACCGGCTGCTACGATGGCAAATACGAACTGTTTGCTGTTTTTCATATTGTTGGCCTCTGCCAGTATCAAATTCATCGCTTATACACACTCTGCAGCAAAACGGATGCTGTTGAAGTCGCACCGGTTCCCCGGACTGTAATTCGATACCAACCCGTTTCGGTCAATGGCACATTGGACTGAAGCGACCCCCCCGGCATCGGCATGGGGGGAAGCTCCTCAACGACATAGCGTGGCTGCGCCCCGATACCGTCCAGTGATCCTGAATAACTTCGGCTGTCTGAATCCTGCCAGCTTACTGATGACCAGGCCGGAAGCGAGCTTGGGTCGGCCACCTTGACCAGACCCTCACTGGTCCCATCGAAATCCGGTAGCACAACGGTGCTTCCAAGATAATTTTCAGCATCAACCAGCACTGCTTCTGCCGCCTGAAATGCAAGCCCCTTGTCCCGGCCGTTTGCCGCCAACCTCAACTCCAGTGAAGCGGTCTGGGTGGATGCCACACCAATCAATGCCAGTATGAGAACAAACATCAGACTCACAACCAGTACGGCACCGGTCTGTTTCCGCGGTGACTGAACGGGCTTCATGGATCTGATTTTCAGGAACATAGCGATCTGTTTTTTCGTGAATTTTACGTGGTTATCGTCAGAAAGAGAGTTTTTCTTGAGCATTCCCGGTTATAAAACTGTTAGAGATACCCCACCCGGTGCGACCGGCATCATCCCCTGCTGCACTGAATAGCCACTGAAACAATTTCTGCCGCTTCCATGCTAGAATCAGCCATTCTTTTCCTTGCTGCGGCTGGAAAAACAAGACATCTTTGTTGCCTCAAAATCCGCGGGTAAAAAGAGTCTGGCGCCTATTGCTGAACAGCCTTTACAGGAGGCCAACAAAAACATGCTTTTCATGATCGATAACTACGACTCCTTTACCTATAATCTGGTGCAGTATTTCGGTGAGTTGGGTGCCAATGTGCGGGTCTTCCGCAATGATCAAATCACCATTGGGGAGATCGAGACACTGCAACCGGATCATCTGGTGATCTCGCCAGGACCCTGCACACCCAACGAAGCGGGAATTTCATTGGAAAGCATCAAGCATTTTGCCGGCAAACTTCCCATCCTGGGTGTCTGTCTGGGACACCAGAGCATCGGCCAGGCATTTGGTGGTCGGGTCATTCATGCCCGGCAGGTAATGCACGGCAAGACCTCCCCCATCCATCATCGCAACAGCAGCGTGTTCATGGGGCTGGGCAA
Source organism: Gammaproteobacteria bacterium (assembly GCA_024277595.1). Classification (GTDB taxonomy): domain Bacteria; phylum Pseudomonadota; class Gammaproteobacteria; order Thiohalospirales; family Thiohalospiraceae; genus DRMK01. Next base: position 8,900 of record JAJRUV010000098.1, on the reverse strand, counting down.
CCCGTTTGAGGCAACCCGCTATCACTCATTGATAATCGAGAAAGAGAGCCTGCCTGACTGTCTGGAGATCACTGCATGGACGGAGGACGACACGGGAGAGATGGACGAGATAATGGGGATACGGCACCGGAAGTATCCCATCGAAGGGGTGCAGTTTCATCCGGAGTCGATTCTCACCCGGCAAGGACATGATCTGCTGCAGAACTTCCTCTCCCGATCCATCGGGTAACTCCCGGTTTGCGGGGAGGTGAAACAGCCTGCCTTACCGCAAGGAACGATCCTCTTTCAAGTCGTTACCCTGATTCCGAGCCAGCGGCCAGCGCGCCATGACCTCAATAGCTAAAGATTGCCGCTCTCCCGCCAGCAGGCGCTGACAGCCGGCATAGGCGATCATCGCCCCATTGTCGGTGCAAAACTCGGGACGAGGATACCAAATCTTGCCACCCGCCTCATCCGCCACTACACCGAGACGACTGCGCAGCGCGCAATTGGCGCTGACTCCTCCAGCCACCACCAGATCCCGTAACCCGGTCTCCCGCAAAGCGCGGCGGCATTTAATGATAAGGGTGTCAATCACCGCATCCTGGAACGCACGGGCAATATCTGCGTGAATACCGGATTCATCCTGGTGCTCCCGCAAGGTATTGATAGCAAAGGTTTTCAGGCCACTGAAACTAAAATCCAGTCCCGGCCGGTTAGTCATCGGGCGGGGAAAACGGAACCGTCCGGGGTCACCGTGCTCCGCCAGCCGGGCCAGTGCCGGCCCTCCTGGATATCCCAGTCCCAGTAACTTGGCTGTCTTGTCAAAGGCCTCTCCGGCGGCATCATCCAGCGATTCACCCAACAACAAATACTGGCCGACCTCATCCACCCGCACCAGCTGGGTATGCCCCCCGGATACCAGCAGGGCTACGAATGGATATTCGGGGCGATGCACCTCCAGCATGGGAGCCAGCAGATGCCCCTCCATATGGTGCACCCCCACCGCCGGCACCCCCCACGCCCAGGCAAGCGCACGGCCGATGGAGGCTCCCACCAACAGTGCGCCGATCAGGCCAGGCCCTGCCGTATAGGCCACGCCATCGATTGTCTCCGCGCTGAAATTCAGCTCCTGCAACAGCGGCAACAGCTTCCGCACATGGTCGCGGGAAGCAAGCTCCGGCACCACTCCACCATACTCGGCATGCATCGCCACCTGACTATGCAACGCATGACCCAGCAGACCAAGTTCGCTGTCAAAAATAGCTACACCGGTCTCGTCACACGAAGTTTCAATACCCAAAACACGCATGGCAAACATTCTACCGGAAAAACAGGCCGCCGTTTTTTGCAATTCGGCTGTTACGGGGTTAGAATTCCCGGTTTGCAGTTTTTATACCTGAATTTTAGAGGATTTTAGATGCCATCAGTCCGCGTTAGAGAAAACGAACCCTTTGACATCGCCCTGCGGCGCTTTAAGCGCGCCTGTGAAAAAGCGGGTGTTCTTTCCGAGGTTCGCAGCCGCGAATATTACGAAAAACCCACCACCGAGCGCAAACGCAAAAAAGCCGCCGCCGTCAAACGCCATCAGAAAAAGCTATACCGGGAAGTTGCCAAGCAGCGTCGCTTGTACTAGATCGTCAGCTCGGCTGCACTAGATGGCGTCCACATCCTCCCCACTGAAAAGCCGCATCACGGATGAGATGAAATCCGCCATGCGCGCCAGGGAAAAGCAGCGGCTGCTGACCATCCGCCTGATCCTTGCCGCTATTAAACAGCGCGAAGTTGATGAGCGCTGTGAACTGAATGACAGTGAAATTATTGTCCTGTTGGACAAAATGGCCAAACAGCGGCGCGAGTCTATTGAACAGTACCGCAAAGCTCATCGGAAAGAGCTGGAAGAGCAGGAGCAGTTTGAACTGAAAATTATTCAGGAATACCTTCCTGCCGCCCTCAGCGAAGCCGAAATAGAAACACTGATCACAAAAGCCATCCGCTCCACCGATGCAAGCACGATGCAAGAGATTGGCAAGGTAATGGGCCTGCTAAAACCCCGGCTACAGGGGCGCGCCGATCTTGGAGCCGTCAGTGCCCGGATCAAAGCACTCCTTTCGTGATTCACGCAGGGCGCAGACTCTGCCCCTCGAATTCTGCCTCCGCCATTACGCTACAATAAGGCCATGGCTGGCCGAATCCCCCAACAATTTATCGATGAGCTGATCTCCCGCACGGACATCGTCGAACTGATCAATGAACATGTACCGCTAAAAAAGGCGGGACGGGAATTCACTGCCTGCTGTCCCTTCCACGACGAAAAAACCCCCTCCTTTACCGTCAGCCCGACCAAGCAGTTCTTTCATTGTTTTGGCTGCGGGGCACATGGAACCGCGTTGGGCTTCCTCATGGACTATGAACACCTGGATTTTGTCGAGTCGGTGCACGATCTGGCCGTTCGCGCCAATCTGCCCGTGCCTGTCGAAACCACCACCTCTGCCGGACACCAGCAGGACAGCAGCAAACTTTATACTATACTGGGAGAGGCAGCCACATGGTTCTGCCAACAACTGCGCCAGCACACCGATGCTCAACACGCGGTCGACTACCTGAAAAAACGCGGTCTGAGCGGAGAAACCGCCGCTGCATTTGGAGTCGGTTTCGCCCCTCCCGGCTGGGACAACTTGTTGCGGGCCTTCGGGAGCAGTGCTGAACAGATCGAACACTTGCTGAAGGCAGGGCTGATTATTGAAAAAGAGCACGGCGGCAGTTATGACCGGTTTCGCAACCGCATCATGTTTCCAATCCACGATACGCGGGGACGGGTCATCGGCTTTGGCGGCCGGGTACTCGGGGATGACACCCCAAAATACCTGAATTCACCGGAAACTCCGGTATTCCACAAAGGGCGGGAACTCTACGGCCTGCATGAAGCCCGCAAAACCGTGCGAAAACTGGAACGAATCGTCGTCGTCGAAGGCTATATGGATGTGATATCCCTGGCACAGCACAAACTTTACTATGCTGTTGCCACGCTAGGCACCGCCACAACAGCTGAGCATCTGAAGCGTCTGTTTCGTATCGTTCCGGAACTTGTATTCTGCTTCGACGGAGATCGTGCGGGCCGGGAAGCTGCTGTGCGAGCGATGGAGAACGCCATCCCGGAGATGCGGGAAGGACGCCAGATCAGCTTTATGTTTCTCCCGGAAGGTGAAGATCCGGACAGCCAGATCCAAGCGGAGGGCCGCGGTAACTTTGAAGCAAGAATTGCGGATTCAGTCACATTATCACAGTTTTTCTTTGATCATCTGACCGCACAGGCCGACATAGCGACCATGGAAGGCCGCGCCCGGCTGGTTGAACTCGCCCGACCCCACCTGCAGCGACTGCGACGTGGAATATTTCGTGAAATGATGCTGACGCGACTGGGGGAACTGAGCCAGGTTAAACTAGCCCAACTCAGTGTTGGAAACAAAACCACCACAAAAAAGCAACCGTATGGTAAAAATCGCGTTAAAAGCGCTCTTTCTCCATTGCGATTGGTAGTGGCGCTGTTATTACAATATCCCGGTTTGGCGGTATTGGCAGGAGAACCACAGCGTTTCCGTCACTTCGGTGGAACAGGCGCCAATCTGCTGGTACAACTGCTGGAGTTGTTACAAACCAATCCAGAATTGAAGACAGGCGCAGTGCTGGAGCGTTGGCGTGATCAGGAAGAGGGCAGTTATCTGGCCAAACTTGCTCAATGGAAACCACCGTTTGAAGATACGGACAGGCTAGAGGCAGAATTTAGCGGGGCGCTGGTTCGACTGGAACAACAGTTAAAAAACCGTCGTGCCGAGGAGTTGTTACACAAGGCTCAAGCGGGATTGCTCTCTACAAAAGAAAAAGATGAGTTACAACAGCTTCTGAATCGAGACAATTAGTAGATTGTAGTGTGAATTATCTGGAAATTGCGAAATTTTTGCTAGCCCTGAATCCCTTATTGGTGCTATAATAGGGTGTTAAGCTTCACGCGAGCAAGGTATCAGGGCGAATCCATGAATCAGGACACAACGGAATCACAAATACAATTATTGATCGCCACAGGCACAGAGCAGGGCTACCTGACTTATGCCGAGGTCAATGACCATCTGCCGGATGATATCGTAGAACCTGAGCAGATCGAAGACATTGTCGCGATGATTGATGATATGGGCATCGTGGTATATGAAACCGCTCCTGATGCGGATACGCTGTTGCTGGCTGATCGGGTAACCACCGATGAAGATGCTGCCGAGGCAGCGGCTGCCGCGCTTGCTACCATGGATGCCGAATTCGGCCGTACAACTGATCCTGTACGCATGTACATGCGTGAAATGGGAGCAGTGGAGCTGCTAACGCGCGAGGGTGAAATCGCAATTGCCAAGCGCATTGAAGAGGGAACATTCCATATGTTCTCCGCGCTGGCCCTATACAGTGGAACAGCCGAGGAGCTGTTGCGCAACTATCAACAGGTGGAAACCGGAGAGGTGCGGCTGCGGGAAATCATAAAAGGATTTGCTGATTATTCGGAACCTGCGGAGGCGATACCTAAACCCGCCGTTGCGTCAGATGATGATGAAGAGGAGGTCGATACCGGCCCGGATCCGGAGGAGATCCGCGCTCATGTGAAACGACTGGAGACGCTTCACGGAAAAGCGATGAAGCGCGCAATCCGGCACGGTTTTGCAGAGCCTAAAACCAAAGCGTTACGGGAGCAGGCCGCAGAGCTGTTTATGGAGTTGAAACTAACTCCCCGGTTTGCCGATATCCTGTCGAGCAATCTGCGCGCAATGGTAGAGCGGGTTCGGGTTCACGAGCGAATTATTATGGATTTGTGCGTGAACAAGGCTCACATGCCTCGCAGGATGTTTATTTCCTCATTCCCGGAAAACGAAACCAATCTGGAATGGTTGCAACAGCTCATTGACGCAGATGAAGACTACTCAGGCGTACTGGAGCACTTTTCCGAGGAGATCCGCTGCGCTCAGGAAAAACTCGGCGCTCTTGAGAAAGAGTGCGGCATGAAAATCAGCGACATCAAGGAGATCAACCGCAAGATGTCCATCGGCGAGGCCAAGGCGCGCCGCGCAAAAAAGGAGATGGTCGAAGCCAATCTGCGTCTGGTCATCTCTATCGCAAAGAAATACACCAACCGCGGACTCCAGTTCCTGGATCTCATTCAGGAAGGTAACATCGGGCTGATGAAGGCGGTTGACAAGTTCGAATACCGCCGCGGCTACAAGTTCTCCACCTACGCCACCTGGTGGATTCGTCAGGCCATCACGCGCTCCATTGCCGACCAGGCACGCACCATCCGCATCCCGGTACACATGATTGAAACCATCAACAAGCTCAACCGGATCTCCCGGCAGATGCTGCAGAAAATGGGTCGGGAAGCAACCCCGGAAGAGCTGGCCGAACAGATGGAGATGCCGGAAGACAAGATTCGCAAGGTGCTTAAAATCGCCAAAGAGCCCATATCAATGGAAACTCCGATCGGTGATGACGAAGACTCGCATCTGGGCGATTTCATTGAGGATCAGAACATCGAATCGCCCAGTGAATCTGCCAACTCTTCCGCCTTGCAGGAGGCAACCAAAGACGTTCTTGAAGGCCTTACCGCCCGGGAAGCAAAGGTTCTGCGTATGCGCTTCGGCATCGACATGAACACCGATCATACCCTGGAAGAGGTTGGCAAACAGTTCGATGTCACCCGCGAGCGCATCCGTCAAATCGAGGCCAAGGCGCTGCGCAAGCTACGCCACCCGGCCCGCTCCGACCAACTACGCAACTTCCTTGACCTCGAAGCGGAATAAGCTGCTAGCCCGCGTTTCTCACCGGACGGGCCTGGCACCTTGGCATTCGAAAAAGCAACTATTCAGCATAGTTGAAAATGAGCATGTAACTGTTCAGATTGCCCCTGAAATTCGTCAGTTCAAGGCGAAAAATGTGAGTTTACACGGGTAAATGATCATTTTTTAACGCAGAAATGGCGAATTTCAGGGGTGAGCTGAATAGTTACTCGAAAAATAACGATGCACTTCTGAGTGTTGTGTTGACATAGACTCGGTGATTTCATTGACAGTCGGCCTATTCCGTTTTTGGAACAATCTGGCTTCGCATCCCGGTCGAGATTGCCCCAAAATCCGGAATCCCGCTGAGAAATGCGAGCCAGGAGTCTGTCGGGTTTGGGTAATCGTAGCGAGCTGGTGGGAGATCGAGTCAAAATATTTCCGGTTTTGAGGCGAATAGTGGGGCTATTTAACGAAAAACCGGGGATATTTTGGCCGCTATCCCATCAGCGTAGTAGATTATTCCCAAACCCGGCAGACTCCTACAAAGGGACGACTCTGTATTGCCGTCCCGCACATCACCAGATATACTCCACTCCACCCTTTTCATCAGGGCCTGTAGCTCAGTTGGTTAGAGCAGGGGACTCATAATCCCTTGGTCCCAGGTTCGAGCCCTGGCAGGCCCACCATAAAAACAACAGGTTAGCGATTATCGTTAACCGCAAAACTGCCGTTCGGTACATTTTCAGTACACTCATGCGTACCGGGATGTACCGATGGCGACCATCGTCAGAACCCCCTCGAACACCTGGAAGGCCGTCGTTCGCCGGCGTGGATGGCCGACCACCGCCAAGACCTTCCGCATCAAGCGCGATGCGGAGGACTGGGCGCGCGGCGTCGAAGACGAGATGCGCCGGGGTATCTTTGTTGCCCGCGCACCGGCCGAACGCACCATCGTGAAAGCCGCGCTGGAGCGCTATCTCGCCGAAGTCACGCCGACCAAGAAACCCTCCACCCAAGCTGCCGAACGGAAGAAGGCGAAGATCGTCATGCAGCGACTCGGCCAATACGGCCTCGCCCAGCTCAGCCCGGAGCGCATCGCCGAATACCGCGACGAGCAGCTGGCGGAAGGCAAGAGTCCCAGCACCGTGCGCCTGGAAATGGCGCTGCTCGGTCACCTTTACACCATTGCCATCCGTGAGTGGGGCCTTGGCCTCATGTACAACCCCGTCGCCAACGTCCGCCGGCCCAGTCCCGGCCAGGGCCGCGACCGCCGCCTGAACTGGAGCGAGATGCGACGGATGCTTCGGCGTGCGACGCCCACTCCAATCCCATGCTCGGCTGGATAGTCCGCATCGCGCTCTACACCGCCATGCGCCAAGGCGAAATCCTCAGTCTCACCCTCGACCAGATCGACCTGCAAAGGCGCATCGTGCGCCTCAGCGACACCAAGAATGGCAGCGCGCGCACCGTTCCCCTGTCGCGCCGGGCAGTGGCCGTGTTCCGCGAGGCGTTGAGCAATCCCATCCGTCCGCGAGACACGGACTGGGTATTTTTTGGCGAGCCAGGGCGTGATGGCGCTCGGCGGCCTTACCAGGTCAACAAGGTATGGGCTGGTGCTTTGCAGCGTGCTGGAATTAGCAATCTACGCTTCCACGACCTTCGTCATGAAGCGGTATCCAGATTGGTTGAAATGGGCTTGAGTGACCAGGAGGTTGCGAGTATTAGCGGGCACAAGAGCATGCAGATGTTACGCCGGTATACACATCTGTGTGCAGAAGACCTGGTAGTTGTTCTGGATTCAGGCAGACGCAGATAAATTTAGTAGGTGGTTTCGGTCGGCTTTGCTAGATTTCGCCAAGCTGATATTGACAAAAAAGTTTGGTTGGTTACGATTTATATAGCTCGCAGTTCAACTGATTTCGCGTGGTCGTGGGTGGCGTGAATTCAATGCGAGTCTCAATTCACTTTTAGGATTATCTGGTCATTACAGACCATCGCCCAAGGGGTCGCCCACTCCTACTTATTTAATAGGAGAGACCTCTATGGAAAATATACAGCAGTACCCGCAGTCTGATTGCACTTCTTATCCTGTAGCAGTTCAGAACGCAGAACGTTTGCTTGTCGAGCGTTATGGCGTCCTTCTCACCTTGGCCGAGGCTGCCGATTTATTTGACCGAAGTATCGATGGGCTCCGTGTATCGCTTAACAGAAATACGGAGTTTTCAGATTCGCTTTGCGGAGCTAGAGTCAGGATTGGTCGGCGTATCTATTTTCAGGCATCGGAGTTGGCCAAGCTGATTGTGGAGAGGACGCAATGACAGTTATTCGTATTAGGAAAACGGAGAACTTCACTGTAGTTCTCAATCAAACCTTGCGTGACCCCCGTCTATCGCTGGAGTCTGTCGGAATGCTGGTTCGGCTTCTCTCGAACAGTAACAAATGGACAATTAGGTTCGAGTCATTGCGGAAGAGTAATGGTATTGGGAGGGATAAGTTACGCAGAATCTTGAGAGAGCTGGAGGGTGCCGGTTATTTGGTAAGGCGACGTATTCAAGGGGAGGGCGGGAAATTTTCGTGGGTTTCGGAAATCCATGAAATGCCAAATACCATGGCCTTGAAAACCGTCTATGGTTCATCCATCGACGGAAAACACGTCGATATAAGAAGTATCAAGACAAGAAGTAACAATACAAAAAGAAACAAGACGACAAAAAATGCGGCTGATTTTGGTGGTATAGAGTTCCCATGCTCATTGAGCAGACTGGAGATTGAGCAAGTAAAGCGAATTCTTTCTGGTGTTGATTGTGACCAACAATTGTTGGTGGATACCCTGCAGTCTGCAATGGCCTCGCAGCGAGGCGTCAAAGATCCAGTCGCTTATCTTGCTGCGTTAGTAAAAAGATATGAGGAAGGGAGGTTTGATGTAGCTCCTGGCTTATCTGTAGCCGAGGCGCGAGAGCGAAAATGTCGACGACTAGCACTCCGTCAAGGTGATAAATCAGGATACAGCGTTCCTGTGGTGTTTCGCAGCAAGGCGCAGTGTGCAGGCAATGGCTGTCGCCCTTGTCAAACACTGCAACGCCGCAGCGGGACACCACAGGAGCGCCC
>JAJRUV010000097.1 GCA_024277595.1 Gammaproteobacteria bacterium | reverse complement strand
TTGTTCCTCTTCAATATACCTGGGAACGATAATCTCCTGGATCATTTCCCGCACTTCTACTAACTGGGCAGCTCCGGTCTTGGGGTGGGTTTCCAGTTTTCGTCGCTCAGCCCAGGCATAGGCTTTATCATGATGATCTACATAACAAAGAAGCAGGCTATCGTATGTCTTATGGACAATGAGACGAATATCATTATTGACCCGAACCGACCAGAAATTGGGATCCTTGCAGCGATCCAACTTATGAAACTTCAAACCTGGATTGGCAGGATTAAGCTGGAGGTCAAAGGCCGTGGTCTTGGTGGCCTTTTGTTCCTGAGCCATCATCTTCATCAGGCTGTCAGTAAATGTGTCTGCTATGCGAAATTCCATTATGTAACTCCAACATCAACAGGGGTTTTAATTTTATTTTCAACGGCAGCATACAAATTAACACCAACATCCGGGGCATGGATCGAGACAATCAACGCATATCTTGCTTTTTTGTTGTATTGATGAAGTGCTGCCCGCGTCTTCCACCAACCAAGAGTGGGAAATACGGCCAAAACACCACGACTGGCCAGATCCGCAGCAGATCCCTTCCAGATATCTGAATGCAATGAGCCTTTATGACGATTTTGTGTGCCGATTAACCAATTTGGATCATTGTCGGAGCTGCTCGTTTTCTCCTCTGCCTTAATAGCCAGCGAGTTAATCCTGCTTTTAAAATCAGTCTCAGACTCATGTGCTCTCTTTACATCAAAGCGTAGCCCATGTGACTCGTAACGATAGCGTGATTTAAAGCCTCGATTAGAGGGATTAGGCTCAATAAAATAAGACAAAGTTACCCTCATTTGAACCTCGGTCTCCCCAAGAGATTCCAGCTCTATCAGAGGCCATGGGAGCCGGTGCAAGTTCATGTCCCGTAATGTCGGTTGCTTGCCTCCTTCTTTCTTGAATGGATACAAATCGGTCTCAATAACCATGGTTAGTGAGTTTACAACACTCCACCTGGCTCGCTCAATATCAGGAACACCAAAACCGCAATGACGAATAAGATGCAAATAATCGGTTTTGGTTGGCTCTTTGGATGGCGGCAAATAGTTCTGGCGCATATTGTCAGTCCACTGGGCAGAATGCACTATTAATGCCCGAATCGACTCTGGCCAAAGGTCAGGGTACTGCGCCATCAACTGAGCTGCCATCCGGCAACCGAGAGCCGTCGCCGCACTAGTCGCATTCATTGTGGTTAGCAAACGATCATGGGGCTTATGATTACAAGTCAATAGGCTCAGGCTCGGCATCCATAGCGCCCCCAATCCGTCGTTGGCAACATTACCTCCTTCAAAAACCACATCTGGTTTCAATGGCCAATGTTTTTGCCAGGTCTTTGATGTGGTACTAAACGGACTTAAACCACCAATTGACGCTATTGGCTCATACTTCTCAGCATCCGGTTCTGTAATGTTTGTCAGATTGGTATATGCACCAATCGTCAAGCCGTTCCAGGCCTGGCCAGGGTCATGAATGCTATCTGTAGAATTAGAATCAGGATAAGCAGACCAGGCATTCGGATCATTGATATTACCACCAGAGAGTACTATCAATCGTGGAGTTGCGTTGTCCCCCTCAGCATCGACGGCTAAACGATCCACTGTGGCAGACCAGGCAGAAGGTCGGCCACGATCTCGATTATCCCGAGCAGTGATCGCCATGCCATAGACTCTCAAGCGGTATGGATCTGTAATAACCGTCCGGTCAATAGCCTCACTCATTAGATATCCGTGGTGCTGAGCATCACCATGATTAGCACCATCTGCTGGTAAAATCTTTACAGATTCAATTCGATGAGTAACGGTAAGCGGAGTAGATGACGAAAGAGGTTCTGTGAGGTCGCCATACAGGGCAAGACCAGCCATAGCAGTACCGTGACCATCTTTGTCTTCTAAAGTCCATGCCGGTTCCACCGTATGCAGATCTGTGTCCAAAAGTAACGGTTTAATCAGCGGATGGCCGTTATTTACCCCAGTGTCGAGCAAACAAACAGAGGGTATGGCTTCGTCGTCTTTAGGAAATTGACTTCGTTCCAGTAATTCCTCTACCCATTCAGGTTGCTCTTCCGGAGATAAAGAATCGAAAAAATCAGCCGTCTCTTTAGCTCTGCGGAGTTCAGCAATGGAGTTAAGGGTCAACATCGATTGTTGCATCTTTGCCCTGGACGCATAGACAAGAACAACCGTTCTTTCTGGAAATTCCAACATCGATTCTGAAACTCGAATTTCCTGGGATTTTGCAAGCCAACGAAAAGTATCCACAACAGCAAGACGATCTTTTCTTACTGGTAGCCAGGCTTCCCACCAAAACATTTCGTTATCCTGTGCCGGGAACACCTGTGGGTCATCTGTCCAAAGTTCACGCAGACTTGCTGCCCGTATTTCCTTTATGGTGTTTAGGAGTTTGCTGTTGTCTCGTAAATTGCCATTCTTGTCACGATTCTCGGCCAGATATTGCTCAATTAACCGCTCGAAGTGAAGCAACTTGCCATCCGGCACAAAGACAGTTGCAAAGGTAATGTCTCCGTGTTGACGGACATTAAGCAACTCAATACCGGATCGTTCACGGGCAAGACTGTCAAATGCCAAATCTATATCAGTGAAAGATTCAAATTCAAGTCGCAGACCAAGACCGTCTTCCATACCGCTCTCTCTCTGAGCCTCACAGGCGGCAACCATTGCCGGTTTAACTCGGTTAAGCTGACGAAGTAATCTGGAGCCATGATCCTGACGGTCACGAGATGGAACCGGGGGTGTCTTAATTTTTCTGGATGGAGGCCTAAAAGGTTCTGCTGCGGCCAGGTTTCCCAATAGAAAATGGCTTTTATGGTTTAGTTTGTCTTCAGCCATTATTGATGTTGTTGTAACCTTTCTTGAATATTTTTGCGCTCAGCCAGCATACTGCCTATCTCGGCCTCGGTGACATGTTTTTGTTTATTAAGCAGCACATGTTTCAGGGCTTCGTCACCTGCCCGGCTAATGTCTGCGTAGCTCAATCCGGAGGCAATATCAGCCAGATGGCCCCAGGAAACTTCTGAGTCTATGGCATGAGACAGCCGAAATTTAAGCAGAGCAATAGTGTGCTTTTTTTCTGGCAGGCTGTAATGCAAGACATCATCGAAGCGGCGGAATAAGGCATGGTCGAGTATCCCAGGATGGTTTGTTGCAGCAATAATAAGACTATGTGAACAATCCTGTTCAATCATCAGCAAAAAGCTGTTCAACACTCGCCTGATCTCACCAACATCATTGGCCATACCGCGCTGGGAACCAATGGCATCAAACTCATCAAAAAAGTAGACACCACGGGTATGGTCTGTGGCGTCAAAGATTTGCCGGAGTTTTGCTGCGGTCTCACCCATGTATTTGGTAATCAGACCATCCAGGCGAATCTGGCATAGTGGGTAGCCAAGCTCACCAGCCAACATTGCCGCAGTCATTGTTTTGCCAGTGCCAGGCGGGCCAACCAGGAGAAGTTTTCTGCGTGGTAATAAACCATGGGATAGAATCTCGGCGGCACAACGCTGCTCACGAATAACTTTCTTGATTTGGAGATTGAGAGATTCCGCCAAAATCATATCGCTAAGACGAGATTTTGGATAAGAAACAGTCAACAGGTCTGCAAGATCTCCATTTGGACGGCCTATGGGGATTGGTTGACCACCTGTTCTACGACTCTTGGCCTTGTCGATAAGATTTCGCAGCTCTTCCGCCAGCTTGCCGTGACCCATCTTTGCTTCATGGGCTGCCACCTGCATGGCAACGGAGTAAAAACGCTGGTCATCACCTTCGCTATGAGATTTTAAAAGTGCTTTTAATTGGTCAGCTTTAGCCACGATAAACCTCCTGGATAGCCAATAGTACGCTGTTATGTGACGAATGATATATTCTTAGCGAGATTATAACCATTATACGCTAAACCCCAAATACCTTCATCACTTCATCGCCGAGATGATTGATGACTTTGACGGCAATGCGGCCTGATTTTGGTTTGTTGAAGGGGCGGGAGGTGTCGCTGTGCAGGGTATCCCAGGCCTCTTTGTCAATTTCGGCTTTGAGGGTTGTTTTCAGGGCCTTGTAGGGATCGTTGGCTCCGAGGAAATAGGCGTGGCGGACAAAGAAACTTTCTTCATTGTAATCGGTGTCGATAAACCAGCAGGCAATACCGTCTGTGCTGTCGCTCCGCACTTCGCCAGTGTTGGGATGGAAGACATCGACGCCGTTGATCTTGACCTGGATTTTATCGGCTTCGCTGTCGAGAATATCAATATCAGGTTCTCCGAAGATGACAAAAAGATTGCCCTTGCCGGTGTTTTTAAGATCATCAGCCATATGGAGGTCGGCATTCATCCGGGCTTTCAGTACCGGGATGCGGCCAAGTTTATCAAATTCCGAGGAATGGGCATCGTAGTTAAAGGCACAGGTGATGAGGGTGTCAAAGCCGGCATCTCCTGCCTCTCGGGCCGCGACTACCAGATCGGGGCGGGAGACCGTACCAAACTCGGGGCCTATGAAAATCGCTGCCCGTTTTTCCTGGCCTGACTCTTCATCTCCTTCATGGTAGCGGCCCTCGGCACAGATATAATCTCCAGGCCAGGGTGAGACTGAGCTGAAATTTAATTTATCCTCCTTATGGGCCTGCTGGACACCGGCAGTCTTGAGATTATCCAAGACCATCTGGATAAAATCCTGTTGGTCATTATCCCCT
>JAJRUV010000096.1 GCA_024277595.1 Gammaproteobacteria bacterium | reverse complement strand
GGGTCTTCTCGAAGTGGCGCCGTTGCCGGGTGTAGAGGATGGGCTTTCTCAGGTTGTACAGGTGGCTCACGGAGATCGAGGCCAGCGCGGCGTACTCCGTCTGGCCAAAGACCTCACAGGCCCGCTCATAGAGCTTCTTGAGGGCCGGGCCGCAGGAGGGGTGTCGTGTCGCTGATCCATTTCCGCCAGCAGGCCTGGGTGCCGGACAGGAAATCTTCAAGTTGATCAATGGTGGTTAAGTCTTCGAGTTTCATGATGGTTTTCATCTCCCCATCATGAACGGTTCCTCTGTCGGCTTCAGACTCATTTCATATTGAACAAGGCTGTCACTGGCGCAGCCGTCGCTTTATTGCTACCCTTGAACAGCTATGAATACCCCGAAAGAAACTCGAAAAATACTCGTTACCAGCGCCCTGCCCTACGCCAATGGTCCTATCCATCTGGGTCATCTGGTGGAACATATCCAGACTGACATCTGGGTTCGGTTTCAGAAGCTGCGCGGTCACGAGTGTATCTTTGTTTGCGCCGATGATGCCCACGGAACTCCCATCATGCTCAAGGCACAACAGGAAGGGATCACGCCCGAGGAGTTAATCACCCGTATTGGCAAAGAGCACCAGGAGGATTTTTCCGAGTTCCTGATCGGTTTCGACAACTACTACAGCACCCACTCCGAGGAGAACCGCCACTACGCCGATCTCATCTACAACCGTCTGCGGGAGGCTGGCCATATCACCCGGCGCACTATTACCCAAGCCTACGATCCGGAAGCGGAGATGTTTCTGCCGGATCGTTTTATCAAGGGTGAGTGCCCCCGCTGCGGCGCAGCCGATCAGTATGGCGATTCCTGTGAAGTGTGTGGCGCAACTTATGCCCCCACCGAGCTGAAAAACGCGGTTTCGGTCATCTCCGGCGCAAAGCCGATTGAGCGGGAGACGGAACACTATTTCTTCAAACTGGGAGATTTCAGCAAGATGCTGAAAAAATGGGTGCGCGGCGGTCATCTGCAACCCGAAATCAGCAACAAACTGGATGAGTGGTTCCAAAGCGGACTGCGGGATTGGGATATTTCCCGGGATGCGCCCTACTGGGGTTTCGAGATGCCGGATGCGCCTGGTAAATATTTCTATGTCTGGCTGGATGCCCCCGTCGGTTATATGGCCAGCTTCAAAAACTACTGTGATCGTGCCAGTATCCGGTTTGATGACTACTGGGACGAAGAATCCACCGCCGAGCTGTACCACTTCATTGGCAAGGATATCGCTTATTTCCACACCCTGTTCTGGCCGGCAATGCTGGAGGGAGCCGGTTTCCGCAAACCCTCAGCAGTCTGGTGCCACGGTTTTCTGACTATCAACGGTCAGAAGATGTCCAAATCGCGCAATACCTTCATTCGCGCACGCACTTATCTGGATCACCTTAACCCGGAATATCTGCGTTACTATTTTGCTGCCAAACTGGGTTCGGGGGTGGATGATATCGACCTCAGCCTGCAGGATTTCATGGCCCGGGTCAACAGCGACCTGGTGGGCAAGCTGGTCAACATCGCCTCGCGCTGCGCCGGTTTCATCGGCAAGCGGTTCAAGGGGCAACTGACTGATGCACTTCCCGACAACGAACTCTATATCAGCTTCGTCCGCTCCGGCGAAGAGATCGCATCCCTGTATGAAAAGCGGGAGTATGGCCATGCCATACGCGAGGTTATGGCGCTGGCAGATATTGCCAATCAATATATTGATGAACAAAAACCCTGGGTCACCATCAAGGAGGCAGAGCGCACAACGGAGGTGCAGGCAGTCTGCACCCAGGGACTCAATCTGTTCCGGGTACTCATCACCTACTTGAAACCGGTACTGCCCCGGCTGGCCGCAGACGCAGAGCAGTTTCTCAACGGCGGAGAGTTGAGTTGGGAGAGTATCCGCAAACCATTACTGGGACAGAAGATCAACCCCTTCAAGCCCTTGTTGACCCGGGTGGAACAAAGCGCCATTGATGCCATTGTTGAAGATGCCAAACAAACCACTGCTACACACCAGCCCCAGAGTACTGTCACCGGAGAACCCGTTGCCGCGCAGATCTCGTTCGACAACTTTGCCAAACTGGATCTGCGTATCGCCAGAATCACTCGGGCAGAACATGTAAAGGATGCAGACAAGCTGTTGCAACTCACCCTCGATCTGGGCGGTGAAACCCGCAACGTGTTTGCCGGTATCAAATCCGCCTATACCCCGGAGCAATTGGAAGGCCGCCTCACGGTGATGGTTGCCAATCTGGCTCCACGCAAGATGCGCTTCGGGGTGTCCGAGGGGATGATGCTCGCCGCCGGCCCGGGAGGCAAGGAGCTGTTTCTGCTCTCCCCGGACTCCGGGGCACAGCCAGGAATGCAAGTAAAGTAACTCCAAACCCCACCCACTCTAATCCCCATCCGAATCAGTCGACAGCAAAACCCGTGACAATCGGCAAGCCGTTTTACAAAAAAACGTTTTGGGTGCCCCTCCAGCACCGCCAGACAGATACCTGACAAAAACAATCTGGTATATTATGCTCTATGACAGAGTATGCACTAATCCTCATTAGCACCATTCTGGTCAACAACTTCGTCCTGGTGAAGTTTCTTGGCCTGTGCCCGTTCCTGGGAGTATCCAAAAAGCTGGAGACCGCCATCGGTATGGGGCTGGCAACAACCTTCGTGCTAACGCTCTCTTCGATCTGCAGCTATCTTGTTAATGAGTACTTACTATCGCCTCTAGACATTGAATACCTGCGCACCATCGCTTTCATTCTGGTCATTGCCGTAGTAGTGCAGTTCACCGAAATGGTGGTTCACAAGACCAGTCCGCTACTGTACCGGGTGCTGGGGATCTTTCTGCCGCTGATTACCGCCAACTGTGCCGTACTCGGTGTCGCCCTGCTCAACGTGCAGGCAGATCACAATTTTGTGCAGTCCGCCCTGTACGGATTCGGTGCCGCCGCCGGCTTCTCACTGGTACTGGTGATGTTTGCTGCCATGCGGGAGCGCATTGAGGCGGCGGATGTCCCTGTCGCCTTCCGTGGTCCGGCCATTGCCCTGGTTACCGCGGGTCTGATGTCGCTGGCCTTTATCGGCTTTTCCGGGCTGGTAAAGGGTTGATGCTGAGCGCAGCCCTGGCTCTTACCCTGCTGGCGCTCGTTTTCGGGCTGTTACTGGGTTACTCCTCGATCCGCTTCAAGGTGAAGGGAGATCCGGTAGTCGATCAAATTGATGCCCAGCTGCCGCAGACGCAGTGCGGTCAGTGTGGCTATCCCGGCTGCCGCCCCTACGCCGAGGCCATCGCCGCCGGAGAGGCGGGGATCAACCGCTGTCCACCGGGCGGCGAACAGGTTATCCAGTCATTGGCCGACCTGCTGGGGCGGGAACCAATACCGCTCGATCCGGAACGCGGCGAGGAAAAACCGCCGATGGTGGCTCTTATCGATGAGTCTGACTGTATCGGCTGCACTCTGTGCATCAAGGCCTGCCCGGTAGACGCCATTCTGGGCGCAGCCAAACAGATGCATACCGTTATTGCCGAAGAGTGCACCGGATGTGAACTGTGCGTCGAACCCTGTCCGGTGGATGTCATCAGCATGGTACCGGTGAAGGAGGATATCAGCCACTGGAAGTGGCCGCTGCCCGAAGAAGAGAGAGGAGATACCCCATGAAGCGCTGGTCTTTTCATGGCGGTGTGGAACTGCCTGGACACAAACAGAAGTCCACCACCCGGCCGGTTGAGTCCGCGCCACTGCCGAAGCAGTTGATTTTGCCTCTGTCACAGCACCTTGGCGCCCCGGCCGAGCCGGTAGTCAACGTGGGTGACAAGGTGCAGAAGGGAGAGATGATCGCCAAACCCGGCGGCTTTGTCAGCGCCCCCGTGCATGCCAGCAGTTCGGGTATCGTGACGGCTATCGAAGAACTCCCGGTTCCCCATCCCTCCGGGTTGTACGCTCCCTGCATTACCATCAAGACCGATGGCAAAGATACCTGGCTGAACCGCGAACAGCAAACCGATTACCGTCAGCTGGAACCCGCGCTGATTCGAGAGCGGATCCGGGAGGCCGGAATCGTTGGTCTGGGCGGCGCCGGTTTTCCCGCCTTCATCAAGCTCAACCCTGGCAAAACAGTCAAGACTCTGATCCTGAACGGCGCGGAGTGCGAGCCCTATATCACCAGCGACGACATGCTGATGCGGGAACGGGCCGACGAGATTGTGCAGGGATTGCTCATCATGCAGCGGGCGGTTCAGGCACTGCACTGTATCATCGCTATTGAGGACAACAAACCGCAGGCGGCTCAGGCCATGCAGGCAGCGCTGCAACAGATCGGGACTGTCGATACCGGGATTGTGATAGTCCCGGCCCGCTATCCCGCGGGGGGAGAAAAACAGCTCATCAAGGTGGTCACCGGGCAGGAGGTTCCCAGCGGCGGTCTGCCGATTCAGGTTGGTGTGGTCTGTCAAAACATCGCCACGGCGGCTGCGATCTACCGTGCGGTCTATCGGGGGGAACCATTGCTGTCCCGCTACGTCACCATTACCGGCAGCGCCGTGGCGGAACCGCGCAATCTCGAGGTTCTGATCGGCACTCCGGTACGGGATCTGCTCGACAGCTGTGGAACCGATTTCACCCACCTTCAGGAGGTAATTATGGGCGGCCCGATGATGGGAATCGCCCTGGCTGACCACGAGGTGCCGCTGGTCAAGACCGGCAACTGTCTGTTAGCCCTAAAGCAGGGCGAAATAGAGCTTCATCCCACGGTAGTGCCCTGCATCCGCTGTGGCAACTGTGCCGATGTCTGCCCGGTCAATCTACTGCCACAACAGCTCTACTGGCATGCCCGATCCAGGGATTTCGATAAAACCCAGGAGTATGATCTGTTCGACTGTATCGAGTGTGGCTGCTGCGCCTATGTCTGCCCCAGCAACATTCCACTGGTACACTACTACCGGTTCGCCAAGAGTGAAATCAGGAGCCAGCAGGAGCAGAAACGCAAGGCGGATATCGCCCGCGAGCGGCATGAAAAGCGGGAACAGCGGCTGGCACGCGAGAAGGCGGAGCGGGCGGCCCGGCACGCCCGCAAGAAGCCGGGTACGGATGATGAAACCAAGAAGGCCGCTATCCAGGCCGCACTGGAACGGGCCAGAGCCAGCAAACCAGGGACACCGCCCGACGATGTTTAAAAAGACAATCAGCTCACCCCATATTCATAGTCCCAGCTACTCCACTCAGGGGATGATGTTCAGAGTCATTCTGGCTCTGCTGCCAGCCGTTGCCGTCTACGCATGGCTGTTTGGCTGGGGAGTAATTATCAATCTCCTTCTGGCGGTCGGCGTGGCGCTGTCTTGCGAAGCAGCCATGCTGACCGTACGCGACCGGCCGCTGCTGCCAACGATTACCGATGGCAGTGCCATCCTCACCGCTCTGTTGCTGGTATTCGCGCTGCCACCACTTGCCCCCTGGTGGCTGACCACCATCGGCGTGGCCTTTGCCATTATTGTAGCCAAACATCTGTATGGTGGACTCGGTTTCAACCCCTTCAATCCGGCAATGATCGGATATGTGGTTCTGCTGGTCTCCTTTCCGCGTGAATTAACCCTCTGGTCACTGCCAGCCCAGCTTTCCGAACACACACTGGATTTCGGCAGCACCCTGAACTACATCTTTTCCGGCACACTGCCGGCCCATCTCGGCATCGATGCCCTGACCTCAGCCACACCACTGGATATGATGAAGACCCAGCTGGGTCTGGGTCACACCACCAGCGGCATCATCGCAGCTCATCCAGTGTTTGGCTTTATGGGTGGCAAGGGGTGGATATGGATCAATCTACTGCTGCTCGCCGGCGGTCTGTGGCTGATCTATCGACGGATTATCAACTGGCATATTCCAGCCACTCTGCTTGGTTCGCTATTTGCCATCTCCCTGTTGTTCTTTCTGCTGGATCCGCAGCACGCGCCCTCACCGCTGTTTCATCTGTTCAGCGGCGCCGCCATTCTGGGAGCATTTTTTATTGCCACCGATCCGGTAACCGCAGCCACCTCCAACATCGGCAGATTATGGTATGGCGCGGGGATCGGGATCTTGATTTATGTAATCCGAAGCTGGGGGGGATTTCCGGATGGCGTTGCCTTTGCCGTGCTGTTGATGAACATGGCCGCTCCTACTATCGATTATTACACCAAACCACGTGTATTCGGCCACGGGGACAGAGATGCTTAAAAAGATCTTCACCAGCGCTCTCCTGCTGGCCCTGTTCGGGCTGGTTGGCGCTACGCTGGTCGCTGTCACCTATGAAGCAACTGCGGAGCGTATCGCTGCCAACCACCGGGAAGCTCTGCTCAAACGCCTGAACGCCCTGGTTCCTCCCCAGCGTTATGACAATGATATGGTCAGTGATACGATTCAGATCACCGATCCCGCACTGGCCAGCCGCAAGCAACCAGTCACTGTCTATCGGGCGAGGTTGGGTGGCAAGCCGGTAACGGCTGTATTCAAGATAGTCGCACCGGACGGTTATAATGGTGCCATCAATCTGTTGGTGGCTGTCAACAGTGACGGTATCCTTGCCGGGGTGCGGGTGGTATCTCATCGCGAAACACCGGGCCTTGGTGATAACATCGAGGAGCGGCGATCCAACTGGATTCGCGGCTTCGACAGCCGCAGCCTGACCAATCCGGATGAACGGGGCTGGCGTGTGAAACGCGATGGAGGTGTTTTTGACCAGTTCACCGGCGCAACCATCACGCCGCGGGCTGTGGTCAAGGCGGTTTACAACACGCTGAAATATTTCTCCCGACACCGGGAACAGATCTTTACACTCAGGGTAACCCCTGTGGAGGTCAAGCATGAGTAATCAGCAATATTCCGACATCACCCGTAGTGGACTCTGGTCCAACAATGTCGCTCTGGTACAGATTCTGGGTCTCTGTCCACTGCTTGCGGTCACCAACACCGTCACCAACGGACTCGGGCTGGGGCTGGCAACTACGCTGGTGCTGGTAGCCTCCAATCTGATCGTCTCCCTGATCAGAAATGTGGTCCGGCCAGAGATTCGGCTGCCGGCTTTTGTGATGATCATTGCCTCTCTGGTGACTGCTATCGAGCTGGCGATGAATGCCTGGTTCCATGAGCTTTTCATTATCCTGGGGATATTTATCCCGCTGATTGTCACCAATTGCGCTATCCTCGGTCGGGCCGAAAGCTTTGCGGTAAAAAATCCGCCGCTGCCTGCGGTAATCGATGCACTTTCGATGGGAATTGGTTTTACCATCGTTCTGATTGTCCTTGGCGGAATGCGGGAAGCCATCGGTTCGGGAACACTGTTTGCCAACGCCCACCTCATGTTTGGTGACTGGGCCAGCGTACTGACCATCACCCTGATAGAGGATTACCGGGGTTTCCTGCTGGCTATCCTGCCGCCCGGCGCCTTTATCGGCCTGGGATTGCTGATAGCCCTGAAAAACTATTTTGAAGCCCGTGGAAAAAAAGTCGTTAAGCGCCAACCGTTGCCGCAAGCCGCTGCAACCCAATCCTGATGAATACAAACAAACGGCGGAAAATCTTCGAAAAACTGAGAGCCGGAAATCCGCGGCCAACTACCGAGTTGCACTACAGCACCCCCTTTGAACTGCTGATAGCAGTGATCCTCTCAGCCCAGGCCACTGACAAGAGCGTGAACAAGGCTACAGAAAAACTGTTCAAACATGCCAACTCGCCACAGACTATCCTGGCTCTGGGTGAAGAAGGTCTGAAGGAATACATCAAAACCATCGGTCTGTATAACGGCAAAGCAAAGAACATTATTGCCACCTGTCGATTCCTGATTGAAAAACATGATGGCCGGGTACCGGAAGATCGTGAGGCACTGGAAGCGCTTCCCGGTGTTGGCCGCAAGACCGCCAATGTGGTCCTGAATACTGCTTTTGGCCACCCGACCATCGCCGTGGATACTCACATCTTCCGGGTTGCCAACCGCACCGGCATTGGGCCGGGAAAAAATGTGCGTGAGGTGGAAAAAAAATTGCTGAAGTTCGTTCCGGATGAGTTCAAGCAAGACACGCATCACTGGCTTATTTTGCACGGTCGCTATATCTGTACCGCGAGAAAACCCCGCTGTGGCGCTTGCATCATAGAAGATTTATGCGAATACAAACAAAAGAGTCTTGATTGAATGTTGTTTACTGAGGATCGAAACCAGTTACGTGGCTTCTATTGCCAAGCTTGGAAAAAATATCGTAATAACGCAATACTGCAACCATTGGAACAGCAAATTGCCAATATTGTCTCTTTACACCCTGAATACCATATGCTGCTGGAAAATTAACAGGCAGCACTGGAAAAGGATTTTCTTCCTGAATCAGGAGAAAGTAACCCTTTTCTGCACCTGTCGATGCATCTAGCTATTCGCGAACAGTTAAATAGCGGCCTGCCTGCCGGAATTATACAAATCCATCAGACACTACTCGCTAGAGATACCGACTCACACCGGGTAGAACACCGGATGATGGAATGCCTGGCCGATATACTATGGCAAGCACAGGAGAACGGCACCATCCCAAATGATGCCAACTATCTGGAATGTTTAAAAAACATATAAAAATCAACAGGATATAATATATATGCTCACACATCCAGGTTGGTTACGGAAAGTGCATTACTCTCAATGAAATCACGACGTGGTTCGACCTGATCACCCATCAGGGTGGTAAAGATCTCGTCCGCTGCTATTACGTCTTCAATTCTGACCTGCAACATACGGCGTGTTTCGGGATCCATGGTGGTCTCCCATAACTGATCCGGATTCATCTCTCCAAGACCTTTATAACGCTGGATATCCTGGCCGCGTTTAGCCTGCTGCATCAACCACTCCATCGCCTGCTTGAAGTTGAATACCGGCTGCTTCCTCTCGCCGCGCTGTATAAAAGAATCCTCTTCAAGCAGTCCGTCCAACTCCTGATTTAGTTTTTTAATACTTGAATATTCTATTGAATTAAAAAACAAAGCTTCATAGAGATAGCTGGTTTCTACACCATGCCGGGTAACCACTGCCCGAATCTGAAACTGATCCCCCTGTTCTTCCGGTTCAACAGAAAAAGAATAGCAAGCACTACCGCTGTTGTCGTTATTCAGCAAGCTCTCCAACTCATCTCCCCAAGTCAACAACTTCTCTTTGTTGGTTAAATCATCTACCGAGAGTAATGTTACGTAGATCATTTTATCCAGGATGTTTGCGTTGAATCGCCCGGACAGTCTGCTGATAGCTGACTTCACCAGGATATAATCTCTGGCAAGACTCTCCAGCGAGCTACCACTGATTGGCGGCGCTTCGGCATTCACATATAGTTGAGCATTATCCAGGGCACTCTGCAATAGATAATCATTCAACTCCGCATCATCCTTCACATAACGCTCCTGTTTACCCTTCTTGACCTTGTACAACGGCGGTTGAGCAATATAGATGTGACCGCGTTCCACAAGTTCAGACATATGCCGGTAGAAGAAAGTAAGCAGCAAGGTACGGATGTGAGAACCATCCACATCAGCATCGGTCATGATAATAATACGATGATAGCGCAGTTTATCGGGATTATACTCCTCCCTGCCTATACCACAGCCCAACGCAGTAATCAGGGTCCCAACTTCAGCTGACGACAGCATCTTGTCGAAGCGCGCCTTTTCAACATTCAGAATCTTGCCTTTCAAAGGGAGAATGGCCTGAAAGCGGCGATCACGTCCCTGTTTGGCGGAGCCACCAGCAGAGTCGCCCTCCACCAGGAAAAGCTCTGACAGAGCCGGATCTTTTTGCTGGCAATCAGCCAGTTTTCCCGGCAGCCCTGCAATATCCAGCGCACCTTTGCGGCGCGTCATCTCGCGCGCCTTGCGTGCCGCCTCTCGTGCTCGCGCCGCTTCCACCACCTTTGCAGCAATACTGCTCGCCTCAGAGGGGTTTTCAACAAGAAATTCGTTCAGTTTTTCCGCCAAACACGCTTCCACTACCCCTTTCACCTCTGAAGAGACCAGTTTCTCTTTGGTCTGAGAGGAAAATTTTGGGTCGGGTACTTTAACGGACAATACAGCGGTTAGTCCTTCTCTGGCATCATCCCCATTGGGAGATACCTTGGCCTTTTTCGCTATCCCCTCTCGTTCTATATACTGGTTAATGGTACGAGTCAGTGCGCTGCGGAATCCCGCAAGGTGAGTCCCACCATCCCGTTGCGGAATATTATTGGTATAACAGTAGATATTTTCCTGATAGGAGTCATTCCATTGCAGCGCCGCCTCTACAACAACGTCGCTTTTCTCTGCGGTAAAGTGAATAACGGTTTAATGCAATGGTGTTTTCTTTTTACTGAGATGTTCGACAAAAGCCTGAATTCCGCCATGATACTCGAAAACACTCTCTTCCTGGGTACGCTCATCGCTCAATACTATACGTACGCCAGAATTTAAAAATGACAATTCCCTCAATCGCTTAGCTAAAATATCATAGTGATACTCGGTATCACCGAAAATATCCTTACTGGGTTTGAAACGTATCTCGGTACCACTATCTTCGGCATCACCTACAGCGACAAGCGGTGCCTGTGGCTCACCCATGCTGTACTCCTGCCGATATATTTTGCCACTGCGTCGAATGGTGAGTTGCAGGCTCTCCGAGAGTGCATTTACCACCGAGACACCAACACCATGCAGTCCACCGGATACCTTGTAGGAGTTGCTATCAAACTTACCGCCAGCATGAAGTACGGTCATAATGACTTCCGCAGCAGAACGCCCCTCTTCCTCATGTATATCAACCGGGATTCCCCTGCCGTCATCTTTCACTGAAACAGAACCATCACTATGAATAGTAACTTCCACAGCAGCGCAGTGTCCGGCCAGTGCCTCGTCGATGGAGTTATCAACCACCTCAAATACCATATGGTGCAGGCCAGTACCATCATCGGTATCACCGATGTACATACCGGGTCGCTTGCGTACCGCATCCAGACCCTTTAACACCTTAATATTCGAGGAATCGTAAGTTTCCTGATTCATTGATAACTCCGCTAATATAGACCTACATCCGGTACTGAGCGACCGGAATGGCTCCAATCTGTTAATAAATTCCCGGTGATATTATATCACTTCTTCGATATTTCCGTGTTCCACGTGGAACACCTTATCCACTATTTCCATCTTATCCCCCAGTAAACCGGATTCAGTAGTGGTTATAAAGATCTGACAGCTTAATTTATACAAATAGTCGATAAACAACTCTCGGTGGGTTTCATCAAGCTCCGATGGCAAATCATCTATCAACAAAATACAGCTTCGCCGTGTCTTTATTTTCATCAATTCCAACTGGGACAAACGGAGGGCAGCAGCTATCAGTTTCTGCTCCCCGCGAGAAACACGATCCCGAGCCTGAACTCCACCTACTGAGATACTCAGATCAGCTCGGTGTGGACCATGTCTGGTATATCCCAGATTTCTATCAGTTTTAATGGAGTGGTTAAGACAGTGCTCATACTGCTCTTCACCACTCCAACCCGGGAAAAACCGAATATCTAACGGTGTAATTCCTGATAATTTTTCTACAACAGCTCTAGCTACAGGAATCAGATCGGCAACGTACGAACGTCTCATATCCGAAATGTGGTCGGCACAAACCGACATCTCACTATGCCAAACACTGATCTCGGTATCCGACGCCCCCAAACGAAGCGCTGCATTACGTTGGCGAAGGGCCTGATTGAATCTACACCAGACGGGGAAAAACTCCTGTTCCACGTGAAACATCCCCCAATCAACGAACTGACGTCTATGACGTGGACCCAGTTCGATTAGCTGATGGCTATCTGGATTTATAAGCTGGAGCGGAACCAGTTGAGCCAGTTCAGCTACCTTTCCTACGTTACAGCCATTTATCCGGAGACGAGTGGTTTCCTTGCTCCGCTCCACTCCCAACGCAAACGAAACATTATTGTCAGAGATATACTCGGCAAAAACCACCAATCTATCAGCCCCGGATGCCACCACTTTGTGTATCTGGTGAGTACGAAATGATTTACCTAATGCCAGCAAATGGATCGCCTCCAGCAAAGAGGTCTTGCCACTGCCGTTACAACCTGCAATGAGATTAATACGGTTTGATGGGAAAATAGAGGCCTGTTGAATATTACGAATGTTAACCGCGTCGAACCGTACTATGCTCATGAACAGAGAGAAACCGACAAAATCACAGGCGCATGGGCATTATAACGTAACTGCACTCTGCCTGATTAGAACAGGTGATGAGACAACTGCTATTTGCGTCTCCGAAATAGATCCTCACCAGCTGATCGTTAATAACCTGTAATGCTTCCAGCAAGTAGGTAACGTTAAACCCTATCTCCTGCTCCTCACCCTGGTATTGAACCGGAATCTCCTCCTCTGCTTCCTCCTGTTCCTGGTTATGGGCAAACACGCGAAGTCGATTATCACCGAATTTCAACCGAACACTGCGGTGCTTTTCGTTGGACAGTATGGAGGCTCTCTTTAATGCCTGAAACAGTTGAATACGATCCGTGACTAACTCATTAGCGTTATTAACCGGAATTACTCGTTGATAATCAGGAAACTGGCCATCAATTAATTTTGCCGAAAACACCAGTGAGGGAAATAGGAATTTAATGTGATTTTTGCCAATCTGAACAGTAATCGGCTCGTCCTGTTCAACAAGCAACCGGGA
Source organism: Gammaproteobacteria bacterium (assembly GCA_024277595.1). Classification (GTDB taxonomy): domain Bacteria; phylum Pseudomonadota; class Gammaproteobacteria; order Thiohalospirales; family Thiohalospiraceae; genus DRMK01. The sequence continues at coordinate 2,478 of JAJRUV010000096.1, read as the reverse complement.
AAGTTCTATAATCGCCTTACGTGGAATAATGACTTGCTGCTGTTTATTAATTGGCTGCTTGAACGCCACTGAACACAGTGCCAGCCGATGACCATCGGTAGCAACAGTGCGCAGGAAACCATCACCAAACTCCATACAGATGCCATTTAGAAAATATCTGACATCCTGTTGTGCCATAGAAAACGAAATATTATCAATAAGTTGCTTTAATTCTCGTTGAGAAAGAGAGAATTCCACCAATTCTGTGAGTTGACTTAGTTCTGGAAACTCATTGCTGGGTAGTGTCGATAACGTAAAGCGGCTCTTTCCAGAACGAATGATAGCCCGGCCTTTGTCGGTTTTTATCTCTATGTCCATTTCAATCGGCAAAGCTCGACAGATATCGATAATCTTGCGCGCTGGCAAGGTGGTTTCACCGGGTTCGGCATTTTCGATATTGATATGCGTTATCATTTCCACTTCCAGATCTGTCCCGGTAATAGATAACTGTTGTGGCGTAACACGCAGTAGCATATTCGACAGTATTGGAGTCGTTTGACGTCTTTCAACAATACCCCCAATCATCTGCAAGGGGTGAATAAGCTGTTCTTGCCGAATGGTGAATCTCATATGAATGTCCTTATTAAATATAATATATCTCTTTAGTTATTGTAATAATAAGCTACCCTTATATTTGTTAACAACTTTATTTATATCTTTATAATCAATTAGTTAAAATGGTTTTAGCCGTTGACAAGGAGGGTGTTCAGATAGCGCAAATCCTGTGGATAAGCTGTGACTGCTTATTGCAACAATTTTCCACCTTGGGTTATCCACAGAATATCCCGATCATGTTGTTAGTGTTCTCAACAGATTTTGGTAGTCTTCTTCAACCAAGGTATCAGAGTTTCGCAACTCCTTGATTTTCCGGCAGGCATGAATAACGGTAGTGTGATCGCGACCGCCGAACGCTTCACCGATTTCCGGCAAACTGTAGTTTGACAATTCCCTGGCCAGTGCCATGGCGATTTGCCGAGGGCGCGTAATAGAGCGTGTGCGGCGTTTGGAGTGCAAATCAGCGACCCGGATTTTGTAATATCCGGCAACGGTCTTCTGGATGTTCTCAATAGTCACCTGTTTGGCCTGCAGAGCCAGCAGATCTTTCAATGCCTCCTTGGCAAAACCCAGGTTAACAGGTTTACCTACAAATCTGGCGTGAGCAATCACCCGGCGTAGTGCTCCCTCCAGTTCCCGAACATTGGAGCGGATGCGTTTCGCGATGAAAAAGGCCACTTCATAAGGAATATCAGCGCCGAACTGCTCCGCCTTGCTTATCAGTATGGCAACACGAGTTTCCAGCTCTGGTGGCTCAATAGCAACGGTAAGTCCCCAACCAAATCGTGACTTGAGCCGTTCTTCCAGCCCATCCAGTTCCTTTGGGTAGCGATCGCTGGTTAAGATAATTTGCTGCTGCCCTTCAAAGAGTGCGTTGAAAGTATGAAAAAACTCTTCCTGAGAACGCTCCTTTCCCGCAAAAAATTGAATGTCGTCAATAAGCAATGCATCAACTGTACGGTAGAATCGTTTGAAATCATCGATTCTGTTGTGCTGTAATGCTTTGATCATTTCGGCAACAAAACCTTCGGAGTGAAGATAGATAATCCGGGATTGAGGAGCATGTTCTAGAATTAAATTGCCAACGGCGTGCATCAGGTGAGTTTTCCCCAATCCAACCCCACCATAAATAAATAATGGATTGTAAGCCGCTCCTACATTTTCTGCCACTTGCGTAGCAGCGGCTCTGGCCATTTGATTGGATTTACCGCCGACAAAATTAGCAAAGGAGAAATTTCTGTTCAGGCGGCTCTGTCTGGGAAGCGGGAGTTCATTGATCTGTTCCCTAACAGCTGGTTTTTCGATAGCCGCGTCAGAGGGTTCCTGTTCTCGTTGTGTGCCGATCCTGACGGTAACAATCGGGATAGTCGCTGAGCTATCTGTATATTGCTTGAGAAGCTGCTGTATCGTATTGATCAACTGATCATTAACCCACTCCAATACGTACTGATTAGGAGCAAGTAATTGCAGTGCGCCATTACTTTCAGTTGCTTGAAGAGGACGAACCCAAGTATTAAATTGCTGTGCGCTAAGTTCTGATTCCAGGCGACCAAGGCATTTGTTCCAGAGAGGAGTAGGCATGGTCTGTTAACTTTTGTTGGGTTATTGGATAGCATAAAAACTTTATCCGAGATTATACCCTAATGCATAGGTTATCCACACCCGTTTAGCGGAGTTCCCGGAATACTTCTCTATCGCAGTATCACGATGGTTTTTTACCAGTACCAGGTTTTATGGAATAATGTACTAGTGTTGGCTATAGACGGCTGACATCGGGTATACTGGAACGTTACTTTTTTGTTTTTTGGTACGTTAGTGCCGTCTTGTTAAGAATATGAACGGAAACTGTCATGAAGAGAACATTTCAGCCCAGTAACATAAAGC
>JAJRUV010000095.1 GCA_024277595.1 Gammaproteobacteria bacterium | reverse complement strand
TTCGGCGGCACGGAGGAGGAACCCCCCGTTCCGCTACGCTCCACGGGGGGTTCCTCCTCCACAAGACCAAGATCAAAAGCAAAGACAAACCCGGGGCAGCGCCGTTCAGCTGCTAATGAAGTCGAATGTACAACGTAAACCCAGTGGATTTTTGTCTTGACTCCAGGGTCCAGCTTCGTTGAGCGCTTACGAAGTAACCTCGTAATACGTCGGTTACTTCTAATTTGAGGCAACGATCGCTTTTCAGGCTACCCCGAGGTTACCTTTAATTTGAGGCAATTCGAGTAATTAGCCGTCCCTGAAAAAGCTCTGATGATTAGGTTATAATTAACCTGAACTCGGGTTAAGCAATATTTCATCTAAAAACGGACACACAACTAAAAATCGCGCCATTCCGGCATGATTTTAGCCGAAATCCAGTAGCTTGAACTATAGATTCCGGCCAGGAGCATACTAGAATGACGGTATCCACAGTTTCTCTTTCTTTAATTTTGTCATGTTAGGCCTTAACCCGCGTTCAGGTTAATTAGGTGAGGCAGATGGTATCTACGAACTGCGGAATCCAGTTTCAAGACAACGGCGCAAATAGATGCCGCAGGTCGTCTGCGGTGAGTTTTGTTTGTTCTTTCTGCTCCCCTGGCGAATAGACCCCATCGGCAAGGGCCTGTTTTCTTGCCTGCATGGCGAGAATTTTCTCTTCCACGCTGTTTTCGGCGATCAATTTGTAGACGAATACCGCCTTGTTCTGGCCGATGCGGTGGGCGCGGTCGGTGGCCTGATTTTCCGCCGCCGGGTTCCACCAAGGATCGTAATGGATGACGGTATCGGCTTCGGTAAGGTTGAGCCCGACACCACCCGCCTTGAGACTGATCAGGAATACGTCAGCTGCGCCGCTTTTAAAACAGTCGATGGCCTCGTCCCGCTTGCGGGTCTGGCCGGTCAGTTTGCTGTAGCGGATCCCTGTCCGCTTCAGCTCTTCCTCGATGATGGCAAGCATGCGGGTGAACTGGGAGAACAGTAGCACCCGCCTGCCCTCCTCCACCATTTCGGGCAGGATCTGCATCAACAGTTCCATTTTGGCGGATTCCTTGACCGCCTTGGCCTGTTTCAGGGAAAGCAGGGTCGGGGCGCAACAGGTCTGGCGCAGTTTGAGCAGAGCGTCGAGGATGGTGATGTGGCTGCGCGCCAGCCCCTTGCTGGCGATGGCGTCACGCACCTTTTTCTCCATGGCGATGCGGATGCTTTCGTACAGGGCAGCCTGTCTGGCCCCCAGGCTGACGCTGCGGATGATTTCGGTCTTCTCCGGCAGTTCGTCGGCCACCTCTTTCTTGGTGCGGCGCAGCATGAAGGGGGCGACCCGTTGCGCCAGCCGCAGACGCCGTTCATCGTCGCCGTGTTTTTCGATCGGGGTGCGGAACAGCTGTTTGAACTGCCGGGCGTCACCCAGGAAACCCGGCATGAGAAAGTCGAACAGCGCCCATAGTTCACCCAGGTGATTCTCCATCGGTGTGCCGGTAAGGCAGAGGCGGTGGCGGGCCTTGATCCGGCGGGCGACGAGTGCCGCTCTGGCGCGGGGGTTCTTGATGGTCTGGGCCTCGTCCAGCACCAGATAGTGGTAGTCATGGGCCAGCAGCTGCTCTTCATCCCGTGCCAGCAGCGGGTAGGTGCTGAGCAGCAGGTCGTACTGTGCCATCTCGTCGAATCGCTGATGGCGCTCCGGCCCCTGCAGGATCAGCACCTTGAGCCGTGGGGTGAACTGCTCCACCTCGCGGCGCCAGTTGCTCATCAGGCTGGTGGGGGCAATGATCAGGCTGGGTTTGTCCATCCGTCCGCGCTGCTTTTCCAGTAGCAGGTGGGAGAGAGCCTGCACCGTTTTCCCCAACCCCATGTCATCGGCAAGGATGCCAGCGAAACCGTATTCGCGCAGAAACTGCAGCCAGTTGAGTCCCTGCTCCTGGTAGTCACGCAGGATAGTGCGTAGTCCACGGGGCGGTTTTACCGTGGTGATCCCCTGAAAGTCGTTGAGCTTCTTGCCCAGCTTGCGCAGAGCCTTGCCGCCACGCCAGTGCAGATCGGTGACGCTGCTGTTCTCCAGCTCAGCCAACCGCCCGGCATCGAAACGGGATAGACGCAGCGCACCATTTTCATCCAGCGTGTCGGGGTCGTACAGCTCATATAGAATGTCGAGCACCGGCTTGATCTGCGTGCTGGGCAGGGTCAGATACTGGCTGTCACCTGTCGGGATAGTCAGGGTCTCCGGCAGTTCGTCCCGCTCGTAGCTGTCGAGCACCGCAGCAATCAGCGGCAACAGTGGTTGCCGTTGCCCGTTGATCTCTACATCGAAGCGCAGGTCGAACCAGTCACTGTCACCATCGACCTCTATATCCCAGTCGCTGCTTTGGTGAAACTGCATGCGGAAGCTGTCGTCGATCTCCACCAGCCACCCCTCGGCCTCCAGCTGCGGCCGGGTGATGGTGAGAAAGTCGTGCCAGCGGGCAGCGGCGTCCATCAGGCTTTTCTCGGCGATACTCAGAAACTGTAGATCGCTGCCGTCCGGACTGCTTCTCCCCTCGAAACCCAGCGCCTGGATCCGCTCGACAGCGATATTTTCCCGGTTCGGATCTCGCCATATCCGCAGCAGCTTGCCGTCTGCGGTGACGTTCTGCATCTCTGCAAAGGGCAAGGAGTGGATCTCCTGCCCCTGATAGCGAAAACGCAGCCGTATCAGATGGTAGTGATGCCCTTCGTCGCTTGTTTCCCCCGCCAGGTACAGAACCGGTTGGGGCGGCTGGCCGGCCAGTTCAACAATCTCCATCTGCTGTGGCGGCGGCAGCGGGGTGGCCGGAAGCTCCTGAATCAGGCGTGCGCTGAACTCCGCCACCCGATCGGCGGGAATCGTCGGTGGTTGCAGCATTTTTGCCAGCTGTTGCGGTGTGTAGGGCGCGTTAACCAGCGCACCGATGGAGGCTGTTTTGTCATCGAGATAGAGCAACGGCTCGGTCAGCAGCGGTTCACCCCCTCCGGCGACACTCACCTCCAGACGCGCATTATCCTGTTCATCCCGTTGCCACCCGGTGACCAGTTCACGCTCCTCCCCGCCCTGCAGCGGTGGTGAATCGACACGGCGCCAGCGGCAGCGGCCGGTTTGCAACATCTTGGACAGCGCCATGAACCCGGTATCGCCGCTGATAACGGCTTCATGCCAGCTATTCTCCTCGGAGATATCCAGCAACTTGCCGATCTCCAGATCGACGGGTTGCAGATACTGGGGCGGGTAGAAGTTCTCGACGATATTGCTCAGCCGGATAATCCGTCCTTTGCCGAAGCCGCCCTTCTTGAGATGACGGGTGACACAAAACTCCACCTTCAGCCGGCCACGCCGGTCTGTCGGCTGGAGGATATAGAGCAGAAAATCCGGCTGGGGCTGCTCCTGCCGGAATCCGTCTCCTGCGCGGGCAAACGCATCCAGCCACTCCAGACAGTCGTTACCGGACAGCCTGGCTCTTGAGTGTGTGGCAAAGAACTCATGCTGATACTGCAACACAGCCGCCACCACGTGCTTGCAGTTGAACCGCATCGGACAACTGCAGTTGCCGTGGATATCGACATAGCCATGTTCCAGCCAGTTGATTCCGATGCGTTGCTGATAGCTGTTTCTGCCCCGCCCCTGCACGGTTGCAGTGAGGACAACATGGGCATCATTCTCTTTTTCGATCTGTAGCGAACTCACCCGGTTCTGTTCGAAATAGTTTTTACCACGCACGTAGTAGCTGCTGGAGACATTGTTTCTAATGTCTCCCTTTCTCAGTCGTTTCATCATTCCAGGATCATGTCTCCATGGTTGAGGAAGGTGGCCGATAGCGCTTCGCTTGTCCGCCCTGCTCCAGAGAGGAAACCACGGCCTCTGTTTTTACAATTGTGCCATCTTGCTCCAAAAAAGAGGCCGCTACGGCTGTCCATGCCGCAGCGATATTCTCCCGCTTATACCCGCCACCGCCAAGGCCGATGATGCGCCCCTGGCACAGCCTGTCCGCCAGCACGCACAGACTCTGCGCCGCATGACGATGGGGAGGCCGCCGTGAAGCGCAGGTGGGTCAAGGGATCACCCGCAACACTGTCCGCACCACACTGCATGATGATGAACTCCGGCTCTGCCCGCGCCGGTTTCGGTTGCATCGCCGCACCCGGGATACAGATGGCGGCCATCTTCATGGATATCGGCGAAGATAAGCTCCGGGTCATCTTCAAAGGCATAAAATACTCCGTCACCGTGATGGGCGTCGATGTCCACATAGGCAATGCGCTGGATATTGAATTCACTGCGCAAGGTCTCCACCGCCACTCCGCAATCATTGAATACACAGAATCCGGCAGCGTGATCACGGCGGGCATGGTGCAGTCCAGCAATAGGGATGAAGGCTCGGCGGCATTCTCCTGCGACAACACGCCGCACAGCATCGGTCACCGCACCCACCACCATCGCCGCTGCCTCATAGACGCCAGGGAAAGCCGGGGTATCACCGGCATCCATATATCCCTCACCGAGACGGGAAAGCTGCTTCATCCGCTCCACATAGTCGTGGCTGTGGAATCGTTCAATAACCATCTGTTCCGCCATTTGCGGATCACAAAAAATAACCTGCTCATCCAGCCCCGCCGCCGTCAGCACTTCACGAAATGCGGTCATCCGCCACGGTCCGAAAGGGTGCCCTTCGGGAAATCCGTACCGGCTCAGATGCTCACTGGCATAGACGCAGATTCTGGCGCTATCACTGTTGGTTGCTGTCATGTCACACTCATTGCACCGTAATTGATTCCCTGTGGACGTGCTTTTAACCACCGTTTCCGGGATAATATCCTGCTGAGGAGTTTAGTCAAATCTCAAATCACATTATAAGGCCCCATGGCACAATACATTTATACAATGAACCGGGTGAGCAAGATCGTGCCGCCCAAACGCGAGATCATCAAGGATATCTCCCTCTCCTTTTTTCCCGGCGCAAAAATCGGTGTGCTCGGCCTGAACGGCTCGGGAAAATCCACCGTGCTACGCATCATGGCCGGGGTGGACACCGAGTTCGACGGCGAAGCCCGGCCCCAGCCCGGCATCAACATCGGCTATCTGCCCCAGGAGCCGGAACTGAACTCCAGCAAGGATGTCCGCGGTAATGTCGAAGAGGGGCTGGCCGAAATCAAACAGGCGCAGGAAGAGCTGGAGAAGGTCTATGCCGCCTACGCCGAACCGGACGCCGATTTCGATACCCTCGCCGCCCGCCAGGCAGAACTGGAGAACATCATTCAGGCGGCCGATGGCCACAATCTGGAGCACACCCTGGAGGTAGCGGCCGATGCCCTGCGCCTGCCGCCGTGGGATGCCAATGTGGACAAGCTCTCCGGTGGCGAACGGCGCCGGGTCGCTCTGTGCAAACTGCTGCTGGCCAAACCGGACATGCTGCTGCTGGACGAACCCACCAACCACCTGGACGCCGAATCGGTTGCCTGGCTGGAGCGTTTCCTGCACGACTTCTCCGGCACTGTGGTAGCAGTCACCCATGACCGCTATTTTCTGGACAACGTGGCCGGCTGGATCCTGGAACTGGATCGTGGGCGCGGTATCCCCTGGGAGGGTAACTATTCCTCCTGGCTGGAACAGAAAGAGCAACGCCTGGAAATGGAGGAGAAGCAGGAGAATGCCCGCATCCGCGCCATGAAAGAGGAGCTGGAGTGGGTACGCAGCAGTGCCAGGGGGCGTCATGCCAAAAGCAAGGCGCGTCTGGCGCGCTTTGAAGAGCTTTCTTCCGCCGACTACCAGCAGCGCAACGAGACCCGCGAGCTGTATATTCCGCCCGGCCCGCGCCTCGGCGATATGGTCATCGAGGCCAACGACGTCAGCAAAAATTTCGGCGATCGCCTGCTGATCGACAAGCTGGACTTCAGTCTGCCGCCCGGCGGTATCGTCGGCATCATCGGCCCCAATGGCGCCGGCAAGACCACCCTGTTCCGCATGCTGGTAGGGCAGGAGCAGCCTGACGATGGTGAGATCCGTCTCGGTGATACGGTAAAGCTGGCCTGTGTGGATCAGAGCCGTGACACCCTGGACGGCAACAGGAGTGTATGGGAGGAGATCTCCGGCGGGCAGGATACCATTCAGGTAGGCAGCTACGAGATCAACTCACGCGCCTATGTCAGCCGCTTCAACTTCAAGGGGAACGACCAGCAGAAACGGGTCAAGGACCTTTCCGGCGGCGAGCGCAATCGAGTCCATCTGGCCAAACTGCTGCGCAGCGGCAGCAACGTGCTGCTGCTGGACGAACCCACCAACGACCTGGATGTAGAGACCCTACGCGCCCTTGAAGAAGCGCTGCTGGAGTTCCCCGGCTGCGTCGTTGTCATCTCCCATGACCGCTGGTTCCTGGATCGCATCGCCACCCACATTCTCGCCTTCGAGGGTAACAGCCATGTAGAGTGGTTCGAGGGAAACTACGCTGATTACGAACAGGATCGCCAGCGGCGGCTGGGTGAAAAAGCTGCTCAGCCGCATCGCATCAAATACAGAAAGCTCAAGAGCTGAACATCAAAGCAAAACCTTTTTTAAATCTGCCTGTCTACATCAAAATGGATAGTGCGAACTGTTTAACGTTAATTATCGTTAAAAAAGCCGATTATCCGCCAGTTTGCAATCCATACCTTGATAACATTCAGGCAATGCCTGAGAAAAACCAAAGCAAAGGAAACAAGATGATGAAATCCATTCCCGCAGTAGCAAGCCTCGGCTTGATAGTAGCACTTTCCGGCTGTGCCACGGATGATCCTAACCGCCGCGCCAAGAGCGGCGCTGCCATTGGCGCCATAGCCGGCGCCGTACTGGGACATCAGATCGATGGTGACAAGGGGCGTTTTGTCGGCGCCGCTGTTGGTGCCATGACCGGTGGTGCTGTGGGCAACTATATGGACAAGCAACAGCGTGAGCTGGAAGCAGAGCTGGCTGAAGAGCAGCGCAACAATGAAATTGAACTGGAGCGCATGAAGAACAACGTCCTGAAAGTTAATCTCAACAGCGAGGTTTCATTCGATTTCAACAAGGCGGACATCAAGGCGGGATTTTATGGCAGTCTGAACAAACTGGCCAGTGTCGTTGCTAAATACAACAATACCATTGTCCACATTGTCGGCCATACCGACAGCAGTGGCAGTGACAGCTACAACCAGCAACTGTCCGAACGCCGCGCCCTGTCCGTCAAGGACTATCTTGCCGCGAACGGAGTGACTGCCAGCCGCATTCGCACCGAGGGAAGGGGCGAGGCGGAACCGCGTGCGACCAATGCAACCCCGGAAGGGCGGACGATGAACCGCCGGGTGGAGATCTATCTGAAGCCAGTTGTCGAAGGACAAGAGAGCGACGCTTATCAACCACCCGGACAATAATATCCGGCGCTAACCCTTGGCGGTACAAACAATCCTGCGGATGGGTCACCCCCTGTTACTGGAAACCGCTGTTCCGGTAACAGAGTTCAACTCACCAGAACTCGATACACTGGTGGACGATATGCTCGACACCATGAGGACAGAAAATGGCGTGGGCCTCGCCGCACCGCAGATCGGCGTCAACCAACGGGTCATTATCTTCGGTATGGTAGAGAATCAACGCTATCCCGACATGCAGCCCATTCCGATGACCGTGTTGATAAACCCCGAAATCGAGCAGATGAGCGACGAAATGGAGTCCGGCTGGGAGGGGTGTCTCAGCGTACCCGGGATGCGGGGTCTGGTGCCGCGCCACCAGCAGATCTGCTATCGGGGTTTTGATCAACAGGGAAAAAAGATTGAACGGGAGGTAGAAGGCTTCCATGCCCGCGTGCTTCAACACGAACTCGACCATCTGAATGGTATTCTTTATCTGCAACGGATTGAGGATATGCGCCTGTTTGGTTTTGAACAGGAGCTGAACGAGTGGCAGAATCCCAGCTGAAAACCCGTCCAGCTTCGAGCAAGGCGCGCAAATTGTGATTTTTGCTCTATTTCGATCGCTGGAGATGGTAGCGCCCTCTCCATGGGAATGAGCTGAAAAATCAGGTGTATTGCGCAGTGAAGGGTTTGTTACCGAACTGCAGCCATGCATTAAATCAACACAGACACTAACTGGTTACATCAAAACGGTTTTGGTTATAAGAAACCGAAAGGTGTCCCTCACAAATTTGAGGCAGAAAAACAGACCGAATTCATCAAGCATTATGAAGAACTGAAATCTTCGCTCAGTGATGATGAACCACTCTGTTCATGGATGCAGCGCATCCCGCTCAAGCCACTGGAATAACGGCGGGCCGGATCAAAAAGGGGGGTGGTAAGCCCGTCGAAACAACAGGAAGTCGCACCCGACTGAATCTTGTGGGTGCTATCCGCTTGGGACGGTTATCTGAAGCCGTTATCGAACAGCACAAGAGCGTTAATGGCGAATCAATTATTGAGTTTTTAACTCAACAACCACCAGCTAAAGCTGGTGGGTTAGTCTTATGGACTGAAAGTCCGGATACGGGTCGAAAGACCCGTTTAGTCTTCAGTTCTGAAATTATCATCAACCTTTGGCTCAAAGTGATGCTCCAAATATTCTTTTA
>JAJRUV010000094.1 GCA_024277595.1 Gammaproteobacteria bacterium | reverse complement strand
GGAAAAACTGGCGGTTCAGTGCATCGATCAAGGGTATGAAAGCCAGTGCTAATCTGTACTCACTGATTGAGACCACCAAGGCCAACGGACTGGAACCGTATGCTTATCTGCGTTATCTGTTCACTGAATTACCAAAAGCGGAAACGGTTGAGGCCATCGAAGCATTGTTGCCAGGCAATATCAACCAGGATCAGCTCAAGAGCTGTTGAACAACCCTGTGCTTCGTTGAGCGCTTACTGTTGAAACTCTCCATAGCCTATCGGCTCAATAATGCCTGTGACATCGCCAGTAAAAACAGGTTTTATCCGCTCAAGCAGAGCAAGTATCCCCCGGCAGAGCCGGGGGATACTTACCCCCTTATTTGTTATGGCACTTGAGGCATAAAGCACTACCTGTATTGTCTACGCGCAAGAACGTTGAATTGGTGCTCTCATGGGGATCATGACAGGATGCGCACTGTATAAACCCGTTAAACAATCTTACCCCTGTTAACCCGGAAGGATCATGCAGGGAGTTATCTGCAGCAAATAACGCCGCGTCATAGCGAAAATTAACCGGATGATCGTCAGTCAAATCCGCACCTATATTGGAGGTACCTGCCGGCATCACTCCCCCGGCACCCGTACCGGTCATGGTTGGATTGCCGCCTGTTGCATTGGAGGGATTATTCAGGGAGTTAATGGCGATAGTGCCATCATGACAGGATAGACATAAATTGCTTATTGCAGCGGTAGCTGCATTTGTTCCCCCCAAGTCTGCAGCACTCAAGGCACCATCAAAGGTGGGACTGGTATAAACCCCATAACCGGCCGTTGCCGACAAATCATGATTCCACAACGGAATATTATCATTTTTTATTGCCTGGTGAGGCGTGTGACAAAATATACAAACTTCTGTTTCATCGGTAGATTTCACCGCTCCCGTACCGGTAATTCAAAGATTATGTTTAGTTGCAACAATACTGGCATATACAGTGCTTGCGGGAAACAGCATCCCAACAAGAACCACTACCCCCAGCCCCGAAGATAACAATTTTAGGTGATTTTTCATGGTTACGCTCCTCCCCCTGTTGTTCGCTTCCAGGGATTATTATTTTGACAGCTTTTATTTTAAAAAATACCACTGACTACATTATCGTCCTTTTTTGCGCAAAAAATTAGATTGCAGCGTATTTCTTTGCGATATTTTTACCTTTTTCTCATATGCTTGGGAGCCGGTTCTGAAATACTCCAATTGAAACAGACACCTTAATCCAGGTTTTCCACTCAACAGGTGATTTCTAATAAACTGTATAATTCGGGGCTATTGGCGAGGGGAAGCATATTTGTTTATCTGGCTGAGAAAATCAACAACCTCGGTTATTGAAAATGCCCGCCAACAAAACCATCTTGTTGCTCCATCGCAAACAGCAACACCGGGGGAGTCAGTGGGCAAGATGTCTCGATTTTTCAGAAATTACTGGCAGTTCAAGTCCCAACCAGGGCAATACTGTTATCCGGATATTCTGGTGTGAAGAAGAACCAGTCGCCCCCAGATACATCAGTTCAATACACCATCCGGCGCGGCTTGTTCAGTTTCCATACGGTTCAGAATCGAGATCAACTCAGCCTCGCCTTGGGTAAGTCCGTAAACATCGACAAGCTCACCCATATCAGCGCCGCGCCGAGCAAGCTTTCTTGCCTGCTGATAAGATTGGCTGGCTGGCTCATTCAGCTCCTGCTGCTCCTGTCTTTCAGTAACACTGCGCAGACGCAACTCCAGTTCCCTGACGCGCTCACCCACGCCGACTGCGGCAGTCACCAATGCACGTATATCGGTTTGTAAAATATGCTGGCCCATCTCAACTGCTAACATCCGCTTTTTATGTTGATAATAGACATAACCAGCTGACCCGATTGCCGCCAGGATTAGCACCAGCGCAACTGCTGCAATAATTTCCATTCGCTACCTCCGGACACTTGTCCTATACATATTCATCGATATGACCGGCATTGTCTTCATGGCTGCCGCGGTCGATTGATGATTTCTGGTCAACATCTTCAGAATCCGATTGCTCTTTTTCTTTTTTCTTCCTCCTACTGCCACTTTGAATCAGCATCATCAAGTGACCGAACGGGAAAAGGAGGTGAAACCGGCAGAACAGTACCCAGCTTGCTCATTATCAATACCCTGCTCCAAAATCTTAGTTTGGAGTTATGCTCACTATAATGCCGTCAAAATACTACTTCCATTCGTTTTCCGCAAACAACTTGAGCAGATCGACCAAAATCAGCAAATCACCGTCACGGCTGGCGACACCCTGGATAAACTTGGCGTTGTCCTCCCCGGTGGTACTCGGTGTGATCTCCATTTCCGAAGCGCGCAACCACATTACATCGGAAACATTGTCTACCAGAATACCGATGACATGCTCGTTTATAGTCGTGACAACGATTCGGGTGGAATCATCCGGGACTCTTGTGGAAAGAACGAATTTTTTACGTGTATCAAGTACCGTCACAACATTGCCACGCAGATTAATAATTCCCATTACCGCCTCGGGCGCTCCTGGCACGGGTGTGATTTCGGTAAACCGCAATACTTCCATCACCTGTTCAACGGGAACGCCATATTTTTCATTTTCCAGAAAAAAAGTTACCCACTGGGTAAGCGGATCATTGACTTCATCAAGCGAGTCATCTTCTACTGAATATTCCATAGTTATGAATCCCGTTTCAATTTACATAAACACATCCACCACACCACACATTAACAAGCTATGGACTGGCTTAATTTATACTGAAAAAACCATCAGCATTACATCACTTAACCATCCTGCTTCAGCAGACCTTCCAATGCCCCCGCATCGAGCAACGCACTACCGTAGCTGCCAATGGTACCGGCCAGCCATTTTCGGGAAGTACGTTCTGTACGCCAGTTCACCGCAGATGATTCAACTGAAACCACCTCGGATACGCCATTGCAGGCGAGCCCCCAGCACCGGTTGCCAATAAGCAGTATTCGCTGGCAAGCCAATGAACTCTTCTGATCCCGCAGACGCGCCGGCAAAATCAAGCGAGCCAGATCAATTACCGGAATGCACTGTCCGTTTTCCTGCAGCAACCCAATATACAGGGGCATACTTTCCGGCGCGGAAACAAGCTGCTCTGGCCACTCCACAACATCATCCAGATCGTCCATGAGTATAGCCATTTTCAGACCACAGAGATTAAACAGCAACACCCTCATTAAATTCAGTTGAGATTGGTTTTTTTTCCGGACGAAAGGAGTAACTTTATCTCGCTCCGGGCCGGGGATCATATCATCCGCTGCTGATGCTACCGCCGGGGCAGCACCTGCGCCACCCGGAATCAGAGATACTACTGGAGAAGGATCAGGTTCATCCTGTCGTCCGGTATCGTCGTACAGGGAGTCAAGATAGAGATCCAGCGCCTGATTTTCAGCTGCCAAATCCTGTTGTTTGCTATCACCAGTCATGATGCACGGGCCTGTAGTTCAACAACTGTTTTTTCCGGTTCCAGCAAATCCTGAAGCAGTTTTTCATAAGCAATAGCTCCTCTTGCCCTGGGACGCAGCATAGGCAGCGGCAGGCCGGTTTTACTGGCGTCTCGGAAACCGGTATCGACCGGAATGGTGGATGTCCAGATATCCTGTGGATAATTCTCTCGCAGGGCAGTCCAGCTATCATTTGAAGCACGCGTACGGCGATCATACATGGTCGGAATAATGAGGCACGGCAGCGCTTCCTGCCCGGAGCTCTGCACCATGCTCAATGTTTTCATCATGCGTTCCAAACCTTTTTGCGCCAGAAACTCTGTCTGCACCGGGATCAGAAGCCTTTCGCAGGCTGCCAGCGCATTTATCATCAATATCCCCAGTACCGGGGGACAGTCAATCAGTACATACTCAAATTTTTCCTTGACTTCGCGCAGTGCCTTAATCATTACCAGCCCGGTTCCCTTGCGTATCGCCAACTGGCGGTCAAGCGTTGCCAGAGCCATGGATGCGGGCATTAGATGAAGATTGGTAACACGTGTGTCACGAACCACCGGATCCGGGTCAATTTTGCTGTTATTGGATACCGCCTGAAAAAAGTTGTAAATAGAGTCACTCATATCATCGGGATCAAAACCGAAATACGCGCTAAGCGAACCGTGCGGATCCATATCCACCAACAAGGTTTTATGCCCCTTTCCGGCCAGCAGTCCGCCAAGTGTAACTGCAGTGGTGGTTTTCCCCACCCCGCCTTTTTGGTTGGCAACGGCCCATATTTTCATTGCACTGCTCCTGCCGCAGACAGCCCGAAATAATTGGCCGGTGCGGAACTGTTATTCTCCCGGTTATTACTTCGGCCGGTTTTGAAAATCTTTAATACTACGCGCCTGTTTTGAGACCGCCCCTCCGCACTATCGTTGCTGGCAAGCGGACGGTTCTCACCATAACCGATGGCAGCCAGTAGCTCGGGGGAAACTCCATTCCGCGATAACAGATGCGCCACGCTGGCGGCTCGCGCAGCGGACAGCTCCCAGTTGGACGGAAAAAACGAGGTGTTTATAGGAACATTATCGGTATAACCCTCAACCTGCACAGAGGTAGAAAATTTCCCCAGAACTTCACCAAGAAGGGAGAGAAGAACTTTGGCATCAGGTACCAGTTTTGTGCTTCCGCTGGGGAAAAGAATACGATTATTGATCTCTATTTCCAGCCATTCATCGGTCTGTCGCAAGGTAACAAGCCCCTGCTCAATCAGCGGCTGTATCTGCTTCTCAATCTGTTTGTCCATAGTTTCGATCACTGACTCACCACCGGATTTCAATACGGCAATGGCCTCCCTTTCCACCGCAGTTCCGGACTCTCCCACCTGAATTGGCATCATGCTTCTGGGTTCCGCTCTGAACGCCGCTTCAAGAGATCCGGATAACACCTGATATTTCCCCTCGTTGACCTGGGATACAGAGTACATAACCACAAAAAAAGCAAACAGCAAGGTAATGAAATCCGCATAGGAAACCAACCAACGATCGTGGTTTTCATGCTCCTCCTGGCGTTTTTTACGAGGCATAATGCACCATTCCGGACAGGATCTGGCTAAACGTATTCAGGCTCGATGAAACTCGTTTTACTGTTCTCGCTCTCATGGCATATAACTCTGCAGTCTCGTTTCTATATTGCGCGGATTTTCACCCTGGGCAATAGATACAATCCCTTCCGTAATCATTTCGCGCAAGCGAGTATGAGTGTGGGAAATACTTTTCAGCTTGTTCGCCGCGGGGAGCAGCAAGAGATTGGCCAGCCCAACGCCATAGATAGTCGCAACAAATGCCACCGCTATTCCAGAGCCCAGTTTTTCAGGCTCAGAGAGATTCTCCATCACATGAATCAAGCCCATAACGGCACCAAGAATGCCGATTGTCGGGGCATACCCCCCCCATAGCTTCAAACACCTTTGCTGCCTGCAGCTCATAATGCTCTCTGCCATCCATATCTGTTTCCAGTATCGAACGGATCACTTCCGGTTCACCGCCATCCACCAACAGGCGCAAACCCTTACGGGCAAACGGATCCTGCTCCGCCTCTGCAATACGCTCAAGCCCAAGCAGCCCATCACTGCGTGAGATGCCACTCCAGATGGAAATTTTTTTTATTGTCTGTTCCGGATTGACTACAGGAGGTTTGAAAACCCAACGAATGGAACGCATCGCCTGGAAGAATACCGTCAGAGGTGTTTGCAACATGGTTGCACCAACGCTGCCACCCAGAACAATCAGGGCGGCGGGACCATTGAGCAAACTGTATACATGACCACCCTCCAGCGACTGACCGACGAGAATCGCCCCCAGCGCCAACAGGATGCCAATGATACTTAGTGCGTCCATTCTGGATTAGTGAAATACTTGAGCCAGACTTGGTCCGATGGATTCCAGATCAAGGATCTCGTCAGTCAGATTTGCTTTTGCCACTGCACCCGGCATACCGTAAATAACTGAACTCTCCTTGTTTTGTGCCCACACGGTTGCACCACCCTGCTTCAACAGGCGAGCACCCTCCCGTCCATCAGCACCCATGCCGGTCAGGATTATCGACAGTACCTGACCGCGATACAGCTGCGCCACCGAGCTGAACATAATGTCAGCACTGGGTTTATAGTTCAGCGCAGAATCGCCGTCCTGAATACGCACCACTTTCTCATGTCCGCGCCCTTCTACTGTCATCTGCTTGCCACCTGGCGCCAACAACGCCCTGCCTGGCTGCAGTAGATCGCCATCCTCGGCATGTTTGATGTTGATGGCGCACTGTTGATCGAGCCTGAGGGCAAAGGCGGGAGTAAAGTTAGCCGGCATGTGCTGAACAATTAACAACGGCACCGGAAGCGTAACAGGCAGTTTATTCAACACCAGAGGTAACGCGGCCGGACCTCCGGTGGACGCAGCAATGACGATCAGTTGGTACTGTTGCCGCCGTTTACTGATTGGCGCCCTGGCCGATATGGGAATCGTAGACGCCAGAGCCGGATTCACCGCCACAGCTGAACGGCTGGCGGATCGGGTAGAAGGATTGCTGTTTTTACCCAATGCAGCAACCCGCGAGCAGAGTTGTCGGGAAAGCTCCTCCGGATGGCTGGTCACTTCGGCAAACCGCTTGGGTATAAAATCCACTGCCCCCGCTTCCAGAGCCTCCAGGGTCGCCCTGGCACCTTCTGTGGTAAGCATGGAAAACATCAGAATGGAGGTAGGGCGGGATGCCATGATCTTGCGCACAGCGGTAATCCCGTCCATGATCGGCATCTCGATATCCATGGTAATAACATCGGGTTCGAGTCGTCCTGCCTGTACCACCGCCTCCAATCCATTTGAAGCCTCCCCCACGACCTCAAGGCAGGAGTCACTCTCCAGCATCGCAATAATACGGCGGCGGAAAAATCCTGAATCCTCAACTACCAGTACACGGATAGCCATCCAGCACTCCTTTCTGGCATCATGCCACCCGCCGCTGCCCGGTTTTGGCATGTCTGCGCAACAGCCCCGGGACATCCAGAATCAATGAGATCTTGCCATCGCCGGTAATGGTCGCTCCGGCCAGGCCGGCAACATCGTGCAACAGCGCCCCCAGAGGTTTGATCACCACCTCCTCCTGACCAATCAACTGATCGACAACAAACCCGACCTTCTGCGTACCGGCATGTACCACCACCACATGGGCGGAAACCGGTTCCTCATCGGTAGCGGCCGTTCGGTCATCAATCAGCCAGTTGTTGAGATAAAACAGTGGCAATGCGGTATCACGCACCATTACTACGCGCTGTCCATCCACCATGTTGGTGCTACTCAGATCCAGATCAAAAATCTCACTGACATTGACCAGCGGCAGAGCAAACACCTGTTGCCCCAACACCACCATCAGTGTGGGAATGATGGCCAGGGTCAGTGGCACCTTGATGGTCAGACGGGTACCCTCACCAACAGCAGAAGTTATCTCGATACTGCCGTTCAACTGGCTGATACTGGTCTTGACCACGTCCATGCCCACACCCCGACCGGATACATCCGAGATCTCGGTTTTGGTTGAAAATCCGGGCATGAAGATCAGGTTGAAGCTCTCTCGATCATCCATCCGTGCCGCGGTAGATTCATCCAAGACACCTTTTTCAATTGCCTTGGCGCGCAGTTTGGCCGGATCCATCCCGGCACCATCGTCCTCGATGGTCAGCAGGATAAGATCCCCTTCCTGCTCGGCAGAAAGAACTACCGTACCGGCACGTGGTTTCCCCTTTTTCTCACGCTCTTCAGGTGACTCAATTCCATGATCAACCGAGTTTCGCACCAGATGCACCAGCGGATCCGCCAATGCCTCTACCAGATTTTTGTCCAGATCAGTGTCCTCTCCCTGCAGCTGAAGGTTGATCTCTTTTTTCATATTCCGGGCCAGATCACGCACCACTCGCGGAAAACGGCCAAAAACTTTTTTGATTGGCTGCATGCGCGTCTTCATCACAGCGGCTTGCAGATCAGCGGTCACCACGTCCAGATTACCGACCGCCTTGGCTACATTTTCATTGTCCAGTTCACTTTCCAGGTTCACCAGCCGGTTACGCACCAATACCAGTTCGCCCACCATGTTCATAATTCCGTCCAGGCGCCGGGTATCCACCCGCACTGTAGCCTCAACCGGAGCAACATCCTGCTTCATCTTGGGGGCCGGTTTTTTGGGTTTTATTTCCGTTGGAGAAGAGGTTTCTGATACCGAATCATCAGGTTTTTCCACGACAGGGTTCTGGGCTGCCGGTTTGGTTTGTTCAGACTGGGGAGCGGCTGGAATACCGGGAGCACCACCTTTGCCGTGCAGCTGATCCAGCAGGGAATCAAACTCCTCCTCGGTAATGTCGTCACCAGCAGGTTTTTCCTTGTTTGAGGAAGAAGCCGGTTCCGTTTCTTTACCAGGGGCGCCACCTTCGCCATGCAACTGATCCAGCAGGGCATCAAACTCTTCCTGGGTAATCTCGTCATCTGCCGCTTTGCCCGCTTCAGCAGGTTTATCCAGTGCTTCGAGCATGGCATCGAACTCCTGTTCAACGCTATCGGCAACCGGTTCGGTTTTCTCTACAACAGGCTGTTCGGCACTCTGATGCCCATCCGGAGACTCATCTCCAATTAAACGCTCCAGGGCCTGTAACAGTTCGGGGCTGGCGGAATCAGGTTCAACACCAGATCGCACGCTGTCAAACATCTCGTTCAACACATCCACTACCGGCAGAATAACATCCATCAATCCGGAATCAACCTTACGCTCCCCGCTGCGGAGAATGTTGAATACGTCCTCGGCGCGATGGCATACCTCAACCAACGGGATAAGATTAAGAAACCCGGCTCCTCCCTTGATGGTATGAAAACCACGGAACACCGCATTGAGCAGACCATCATCATCCGGTTTCTGTTCCAGCTCAACCAGCTGCTCACCCAATTGTTCCAAAATCTCTCCAGCCTCAACCAGAAAGTCCTGCAAGATATCTTCGTCTGCATCAAATGACATTACTTACCACCTTGTAACATTCGGTTTGCTCAAAAATCGTCTGTAGCTGCTCAGTTCAGGCTACGCCTTATCTGTTCGATGACCAGAAAAAATGCACCGGGAATACGGGATTGGCAAGCATTATCGACGCCGCCATCAATCAGGAACAAGGCAGACAGTTACGCCACTCTAAAACCCGAGACTTGATAACAGATCATCAACTTCATCCTGACCTGAAACTGTTTTCCACTTATCGACACCGGGAACTTTTGGTCCGGCCGCTTCGATATCTGGTATATTTTCACCTTTTTGTTGAAGGGCAGTATTTCCTTTTTTACCAGCCACCTTGATTAATCCAACCAGACTGGCCTCCAGATTCTCCACCAGCTCAATAACACGATGGAGCACCTGCCCAGTAAGATCCTGAAAATCCTGCGCTAACAAGATCTCGTTCAACCGTTGTTTGACACTAACTACATCGCCTTCCCAACCCTGCAGATAGGATTCCAGCTGCCGACTGAATTTGCGAAACTCTTCTGCGCACATATCCCGGCTCAGGAATTTCTCCCAACTGGCCTTTATCTCCGTCACACGGCTGTGCATCTGATCACAAAGAGGGACGGCCTCCTCCACAGAATTAAGCGTCGTATTTGCAGCCTGGTCGGTTAGCGATATGACATAATGAAGACGTTCTCTCGCATCGGAAAAATCTTGCTCCGCCACACCGGAAATCCGGGAGTCAATACTGAAACCATTTAATGCCGTATGTAAATCCCGGGTAAGTTTTCCTATTTCTTGCAGCAAAATGCTATCATCTTTTTGTGTCAACTGATTAAGAATCTGGTCGGCCTTCTCTTGATTTTTCTGTTGTATATTTTTAACCAGACTTTTCGCCAGTGACAGACTATCTTCGCTTAGGATGTTTTCACAGGACATTGTTTTTCCTATTTTGTTATTTAGCCGACACGCTCAAATATCTTGTCCAGCTTTTCTTTCAGAGTCTGGGCTGTGAACGGTTTTATTATGTAACCATTTACGCCTGCCTGGGCCGCTTCAATAATCTGTTCCCGTTTCTGCTCTGCAGTCACCAGAAGCACCGGCATATTGGAAAGATTTTCATCCGCCCGCACCGCCTTCAATAGATCGATACCGGTCATACCCGGCATATTCCAATCTGTTACCAGGAAATCAAAACTGCCATTCTGCAACATCGGAAGTGCCGTATTTCCATCATCCGCCTCGCTGGTATTGTTCAACCCCAAATCACGCAGCAGATTCTTGATAATGCGCCGCATTGTGGAGAAATCATCCACAATGAGAATTTTCATGTTTTTATCCAAAACAACCTCCCATCCCACCAAAATATAATAAACTCGCCCATTATTATCCCGGTTACGAAATATATCGTGCTAAGAACGTGTGATTCTCGACTGCAAACGAACTATAGCCTGACTATGAATCTGGCTAATACGTGACTCACTGACACCCATAACCCGTCCTATTTCCCTTAAATTCAACTCTTCATTGTAGTACAGCGACATCACCATTCGTTCTCTCTCCGGCAAACCGGAAACCGCTTTAGCCAGCACATTTTTCACATCCTGTTCCTGCATGTTCTCCATCGGTTCAGGGGCTTCATCTGTTAGAGAATCCAGCAGACTTCCGTCTCCATCTTCCGATACCGTTTCGTCCAGGCTCAATACTTTTTGTCCGTTTGCAGACTTCAACAACTCATGGTATTTATTCAGACTGATATTCAGTTCGTCCGCTATTTCCTGAGCACGCGCATCACGCCCTTTCCGGTTTTCAACTGATCGAATCGCTTCTGCCAGCAGTTTTGCCTTGGAGTGAACCGAGCGTGGAATCCAGTCGTTTTTGCGAATCTCATCGAGCATAGCGCCACGGATACGAATGCTTGCATAGGTCTTGAAGCTGGCATTACGCCCCTGATCATAGTTTCTCGCGGCATCTAGCAGACCAATCATTCCCGCCTGGACCAGATCATCTACCTGTACGCTGGGTGGCAACCTGTTAGCAAGATGGTAGGCGATCCGCTTAACCAAATCAGCATGTTGTTCCAGCAAATCATCCCGGCATGACGCCAGAGTTACCGCACTGTACCCCCCCATCATATTGTTGCTCCCATTGCTGTGCGGCTGTGCTGAATCAACCTTTCAATAAAA
Source organism: Gammaproteobacteria bacterium (assembly GCA_024277595.1). Lineage (GTDB taxonomy): Bacteria > Pseudomonadota > Gammaproteobacteria > Thiohalospirales > Thiohalospiraceae > DRMK01. Next base: position 36,752 of record JAJRUV010000094.1, on the reverse strand, counting down.
AATTCCACGTTCCCTTTGCTCTCGGCTACAGGCCATTTATCGGCCTGCCGGGCCAGAACTTTAAACTGTTGCGATGCACTGCTATCAGGATATCTGTCGACCACGGCGCTTTGTTGCCGCACTGCTTTGCGCAACAATTTATCGTAGGGAATGGAGCCCATATAATCCAGCTCCACGAGCAGATAACGGTCCGTTACCCGGGCAAGATTTTCATACAGGCGGCGTCCCTCCTGTTTGCTTTGCACCATGTTGACCAGAATTCGAAATCGGCGGATATCATGCTCCCGGTACAATAACTTGATCAGCGCATAGGCATCCGTCATCGATGCCGGTTCATCGCAAATCACCACAACCACTTCCTGGGATGCAGTGGTAAAACTGATCACGCTGTCGGAAATTCCGGCGGCAGTATCCACCAGCATAACATCCAGATTGTGGCTCAGCTCACTGAAAGCGCGAACCAGCATGGCATGCTGCACCGCCGGGAGTTCTGCCATGCCTTTGACTCCGGAAGATGCAGGAACAATCTTCAAGCCATTGGGTCCGGTGACAACAACCTCCTCCAGTCTCCGTTCTCCCGACAGCACATGGGAAAGGTTGTAGCGGGAACAGATCCCGAGCATGACGTCCACATTGGCGAGACCGAGATCGGCATCCATAATCATCACTCGCTTACCCTGCCCAGTCATGGCCAAGGCGAGGTTGACAGAAACGTTGGTCTTGCCAACCCCTCCCTTACCGCCGGTTACAGCAATCACCTGTACCGAGCGCGTCTGGGTCAGATTACGCAAACCGGATGCCTGGTCAGAGAGCGGAACACCCGGTTGCTTGCAGGAAAGTTCAGATGCCAGCATTTGCACTCATTCCTCCCATAGTCAGCACCATGGTATTGTCATCAATGGATTCATCACTCTCTTGCAACAGTTCTGCACCCCGTTCAACCAGCCTCTCGGCGCGCGCTGGTTGAATGTCTTCCGGTACGCGCTGTCCATCACTTAGATAGGCTACTGGTAATTGTTGCTTGACAACTACGGACAACACTCCGCCCAGGGAGACACACTCATCCAGCTTGGTCAAAATACAGCCGTCCGGTTTCAGGTGTTTGAAGGTATTTACCACCTCATTCAATCCACTCCCCTGCACATTGGCGGCCAGCAATATATAGTTTTTTATTTGCGGCGCCCCGGCAAGAATGGTCTTGAACTGTCCGGTAAGACGAACATCACGCTGCCCCATCCCGGCGGTATCAATCAGAACCAGGCGTTTGTGCTGAAACATTTCCAGCGCAGCGCTCAACTCATCGGAATTCTTGACCACTCGAACGGGCACACCCAGAATGCGACCGTAGGTACGCAACTGCTCATAGGCAGCGATGCGGTAACTGTCGGTGGTGATCAGCGCAACCTCCTGATAGCCATGACGCAGCACAAACCGGGCGGCCAGCTTGGCAACGGTAGTGGTTTTCCCCACCCCGGTCGGACCTACCAGCGCAATCACCCCCCCCTGGCTGACAATGTCATCATCGGTTACCTGGAGTTCAGTTGTTATCAGAGCAAGCGCCTGGCGCCATGCCTGGTCTGTGTCGGTGTAATCACTAATCTGGTTGGCTACTGACTGACAATGTTCCGCACTCAGACCCAGGGCCATCAATCGGCGCAACAGATCAACCCTCTGCGGACAACCACGGCCCATCTCGCCCCACGCCAGGCCGGACAACTGGTCCTCCAGAATGCCACGCAGATAGCGCATCTCCGAGCGCATCTCATCAAAAACAGGATCATCGGATAGCGGTTCCGTGACAGTTGTTTCAGCAATTTCAGGTGTTGAATCAGATCCCATTTCAATCCCGGCCACAACGTTTTTTATTACTCTTTTTTCGCTGTATTGTTCCGGTTCGGAAAGCTGCTCGATTTTTTTTCCGGCACTGTTCAGCACATGCTCAAATTCATCCCGCCGCTCTCCCTGCGCAGAAGGATCAACATTGATTTTCCCATTGGGGGTATAGGTAAGATTCGGTTCCGGCTGTTCCAGGACAGGAGAACTGTCAACAACGGTCACCGGTTGGCCGGCCGTCAACTGTTCCAGACTCTGCTCAAAATCTATCGCAGCAACTATTTCGACCCCCTCATCTTTGCGCTGGCTGGATAGTATGACGGCATCCGGCCCCAGTTCATCACGTACCATACGAATGGCCTGGCGCATCTCCTTGGCAAAATATCTTTTCAGCTTCATCGGATTTTCCCCATCTATTTTAGGTTCTGGTCACAGACGGTTACAGGTGTTATCCACCCACTGTTGCCACAACTCTTACCTGCTTGTTATCCGGAATCTCGTTGTAAGAGAGAACATGCAAACCAGAAATAGTATGCCGTACAAACCGCGCCATCAGTGCTCGCAGCGGCGCTGCAACCAGTAGCACGGCCGGTTCTCCCGTAGCCTCCCGCTCCTGGGTCTTTTCTGTCAGACCGGTATGCAACCGCTCGGCCAGCCCGGGTTCCAGCGCCACCCCTTCATCTTCAGAGACCTGCTGTGATTTTTGCAAGATCTGTTCCAATCGCGGGTCAAGGGTGATAACCGGTAACTCATCCGCAGCCCCGCTGATGTGCTGGTAGATCAAACGTCGCAAGGCCACTCGCACCAGGCCCGTCAGCACACCGGGATCCTGATTTTTTGGCGCATATTGCGCCAAGGTTTCGGCGATAGTGCGGATATCACGAATGGGAACCCCCTCCTCCAGCAGATTACGCAACACCTTGAGTACCACCGCCAGAGAAACCGTATTGGGGACCAGTTCCTCCACCAGCTTGGGCGCACTCTGCTTAAGCTTGTCGAGCAGATGCTGAACCTCTTCATGACCCAGCAGCTCATGGGCATGGGACTGCAACAACTGACTGAGGTGAGTCGCCACCACAGTATTGACATCCACTACCGTGTACCCCAGCGCCTGCGCCTCATCACGTTGTGCCGGTTCAATCCAGACCGCCGGCAGACCAAAGGAGGGATCTTCGGTTGCGATGCCTTTGATCTCACCATGCACCTGACCTGGGTTGATCGCCAGTTCTTTGTTGATTTCAATTTCAGCCTCACCCAGAGTCACCCCCATCAGCGTGATGCGATAGGCATGGGGAGTCAGATCCAGGTTGTCACGAATATGCACCGCCGGGATCAAAAATCCCAAATCCTGGGACAGCTTCTTGCGCACCCCCTTGATGCGCTCCATCAACTGCCCCCCCTGGCTTTTATCCACCAGCGGAATCAGGCGGTAACCCACCTCCAGGCCAACAATATCCACCGGAGCCACATCATCCCAGTTCAGTTCACGTGGCTTGTCAGGCTGCTCTTCGGGTTCGGTGACTGCCTCCTCCTGCTTCTCGGCCTCCCCGCTGAGCTGACGCTGATACGACCACCATGCTGTTGCTCCGGTCAGCGCCGCCAGGGTAAGGAAAGCGAGATTCGGCATACCGGGAATTAAACCCATGATGCCGATAATCGAAGCCGCCACCGCCAGCGCCACCGGGTTGCCAAACAGTTGCCGGGTAATTTGGTCACCCATGTTCTGGGATGAAGAAACACGGGAGACCACAATACCAGCGGCAACGGACAGCAGCAGCGACGGAATCTGGGCCACTAACCCATCACCGATGGTCAATAGCGTGTAGTTGTGACCCGCATCGGAAAATGCCATGTCATGCTGGGCCATACCGATAGTCAGACCACCGATAATATTGATGACGGTAATCAGAATGCCGGCCACCGCATCACCGCGCACAAACTTGCTGGCACCATCCATGGAGCCGTAGAAATCTGCCTCCATGGTCACCTCGGCCCGCCGCGTTCTGGCCTCTTCCTGATCGATAAGTCCAGCATTCAGATCCGCATCAATAGCCATCTGTTTGCCAGGCATGGCGTCTAGGGTAAAGCGCGCTGTCACCTCTGAGATCCGGCCGGCACCTTTGGTTACCACCACGAAGTTGATGATGACAAGGATAATGAACACCACGATGCCCACCGTATAGTTGCCGCCAATAACAAACTCACCGAAGGCACTGATCACCTGCCCGGCCGCATCGGTGCCGGTATGCCCCTCCAGCAGCACTACTCGGGTGGAAGCGACGTTCATCCCCAGGCGCAACAGCGTCGCCACCAGAATCACTGCCGGAAAAACCGCAAAATCCAGCGGCCGCAAAGTATAGATAGCCACCAGCAAAATCACCAGGGAGAGGGCGATATTGAAGCTGAAAAAGATGTCCAGCAGCAATGGTGGCAGCGGTATCACCAGCATGGCCAGCATAGCCATCACCAGCAGCGGCGCCCCCAGTCCTGTGCGAGGAATCTGCCGCAGTGTTGTCAATATCCCGACCTGTTCCGCCATTTAATTCTCCTCTCGCCCCGACTCAGTCATGCTGCAAATCTTCCGGAATCGGCAGTTCGCCCAGCTCCGCGAACTGCTCCGCACCGCTATTCAGGTGGAATACATAGGCCAGCACCTGCGCCACCGCCTGGTAGAGACCGGCAGGGATCTCCTGACCAATCTCAGCATTGTGATACAAAGCGCGTGCCAATGGCGGCGCGGACAGCAAGGGAATGTTGTGTTCCGACGCAATGGCGCGGATCTGCGCAGCCACCAGATCAGCACCCATCGCCACCACTTTGGGCGCCCCTGTTCCCTGCTGGTCATAGCGCAGGGCAACGGCGTAATGGGTCGGGTTAGTGACGATGACATCCGCATCGGGAACATCAGACATCATGCGCCGCTGCGCCATTTCACGCTGCAGCTGGCGAATGCGAGCACGTACTTCGGGATTTCCCTCGGTCTGCTTGAGTTCGTCCTTGATCTCCTGGCGGGACATTTTCAATTGCCGGGCGTGATCCCATAGCTGGAACGGCACATCCAGCAGCGCCATCAAAATCATGGTCAGACTGATGGTGAGAAAAGACCACAACAGCAGGTTCGCCATCTGCACCAGCGCACTATCCACCGCCTGATCACCCAGTTGCATGAAGGCATCTGCCTTGCTCCACAACACAAAAACAGCCACGGCTCCGATCAGTAAAAATTTCCCCAGCGCCTTGAGCAGCTCAATCAAGCCACGTACTGCAAAAATTCTTCCCATGCCTTTAACGGGATCCAGTTTTTCCCACTTGAAAGCCAGCGCCTTACCGCTGAAGTTCCAGCCGCTAATGGCGATGGAAGAGAGCACCGCAACCACGGTCAACAAAATAAACAGCGGGGCCAATAACAAAACGGCATCAAAAATTGCTCGCAAAAAAAGATTGGGAAGTGCCGCCGGATCAAAAATGCGTTCCCGGCTGATAGTGAAATTTTTCTCGAAAATATCCAGCAGTCCGGCAACGATGCCGTCACCCATAAACAGCAGCGCCGCAGCGCTGGCCAGCAACATTGCCATGCTGCTCAGCTCCCGCGAGCGGGCAACCTGTCCTTTCTCCCGGGATTCACGGAGGCGTTTCGGGGTCGCCTCTTCAGTACGCTCCTGGCCATCATTCTGCGCCATCGGCTACTCTCCCGATGTGATGGTGCGAATCAGGGTAAACACATTCTGAACCAGGTGCTCGGTCTGTGGCAGCAGGCTGGGAAAGGTGAACATCATCACCAGAAAACCCAAGGTCAAAGTCACCGGAAAACCCACCGCGAAAATATTCAGTTGCGGCGCTGCCCGAGCCATCACCCCGAAGGCAATATTGACCACCAGAATAGACGCAACGGTGGGAATGGCGATCAGCACCGCACCGGCAAACAGTTCACTGCCCCAGGAGACCAGTTGCCAGATACCATCCCGGGTCAACCCGTCAGCAGCAATGGGCATGCTGTTGAAACTCTCCGCGACCACCTCGATCAGAACAAGGTGCCCGTTAAAGGCCAGATACAACAGTGATGTCGCCAGCAGATAGAGCTGAGACACGACCGGCACCGTCACCCCGGTTTGCGGATCCACCATTGACGCAAAACCCAATCCCATCTGATAGGCGACAATCTGGCCACCGGTGACGACGGCGGCAAACACCAGCTGCAGCGCTGTCCCCATTGCCACACCGATCAACACCTGCTGGATAATCAGCAGCAGCGTCACCGGGCTGAACGGATCGAGTTGGGGAACCGGTGGCAACTGCGGTGTAATAACCATCGTAAGCACCAGAGTAATGAACAGCTTCACCCGCATCGGCACGGTCTGCGCACCCGTGATAGGCGCACTCATCACCATTGCACCGATGCGGAAAAAAGGCCACAGCAGAGAACCGATCCAGGCGGTAATTTCCGCGGCAGTGAAAACCATCGCTAGCTAATCAGGCCGGGGATACTTTCAAACAGGCGTGCGGTATAGTCCACCAGCATCTGCACCAGCCACTGACCGGCAAAAGCGAGCACCGCAAGGGTAATCAGCAGCTTGGGAATAAAGCTCAGGGTCATCTCGTTGATCTGGGTTGCAGCCTGGAACATGCTCACCAACAGGCCAACCCCCAGTGCCGGCAGCAGCAGCACCGAGACCATGATCACCAGCAGCTCCAGTGCCTGCTGAAATATGGAGATGGTCAGCTCAGGAGACATAGAAACTGGCCGCCAGGGTACTCATGATCAGCGACCAGCCATCCACCAGCACAAACAGCATCAGCTTGAACGGCAGGGAGATGATCATCGGTGACAACATCATCATACCCATAGACATCAGTACGCTGGCCACCACCAGATCAATTATGACAAATGGAATAAACAGCAGAAAACCGATCTGAAATGCGGTTTTAAGTTCGCTGGTAACGAAGGCCGGCAGCAGGATCCGCAGCGGCACCTGCGCCGGAGATTCATACCCCTCCTGCTGTCCCGATAACCGCACGAACAGCGCCAGATCGGTATCGCGGGTCTGCCCGAGCATAAAGGTTTTCAACGGCTCTGCCGCCTTCGCTGCCGCATCCTGAAACTCCATCTTGTCTTCCAGATAGGGCTGCAGCGCATCGCTGTTGATGCGGTCAAATACCGGCGTCATGATAAAAAAGGTCAGAAACAGCGCCAGACAGACAAGAATCTGGTTGGATGGAGTGGTCGGAAGACCCAGAGCCTGACGCAGGATGGCAAAGACAATGATAATGCGGGTAAACGAGGTCATCATGATCAACGCTGCTGGCAAGAAGGTCAGCGCCGTCATCAGCGCCAGCAGCTGCAGGGTCACGCTGTAGGTCTGTTTGCCCTCTGCTCCACTCACGGTCAGCGCCGGAAAGGCCTCCTGCGCCGCCGCCAGATCCAGCGACAGCAACAGGCCAGACAGCAACAGCAGAAAACGGAGCATTACGGCTGCCTCTTGTTGATCGCCGCAGCCAGGCGCCGGGCGAATTTTCCATCTTGAAACTGGCTGGTGGGACTGTCCGGCAGTGGCTGTTCCAGCACATGCATCATCTCCACCTGACCGGCAGACACACCGATCAGCAACTGCTGCTCACCCACCTGGACGACAACCACCCGTTCTCGCTGCCCGACCGGCAGCGCAGCGATCAGCTTCAATGCCCCGTTAGCACTGCTGTTCCAGCCAGGAAGCCTGCGCAGCAGCCAGGCAATCAGCACGATCACCGTCAGCACCAGCAACAGACCCAGGACCAGCTGCAGCAGGCCTCCCGCAGTTGCCGGACTGGCCTCCAGCCGCTGCAGTTTTTCAGCATCGCCAGATACCGCCCACAGCGGCAGCGAAAAGAGTCCGAACAGCAGTGACAGAAAAATTTTTCTCATTTTTTCAGGTTCTTCAGCCGTTCCTGGGCGCTGACCACATCGGTAAGACGAATCCCGAATTTCTCATTCACCACCACCACTTCACCGTGGGCAATCAGGGTTCCATTCACCATCACATCCAGCGGCTCTCCCGCCAGCCGATCCAGCTCCACCACCGAACCCTGATTCAATTGAAGCAGGTTGCGGACATTGATTTTTGTACGCCCGATCTCCATGGCGATGGTAACCGGGATATCCAGGACAAGATCCAGGTTCACTTCCCGGCCGCTGCTGGAACCCACTTCATTTTCCAAGGGATCCAATTGAGCTGGCGAGTAATTTTCCTCTCCGCCATCAGCTTCGGTTTTTTTCGCGTTGGCAGACTCCTCATCCAACTGTTCCGCCAGTGCCTCTGCCCAGGGATCCTCTTCGTCCGGAGTCTCTGATTCGGTTGCGGCTGTATCCACAGCCACCTCTGTCTCAGGTTGTTCAACACCATCAATCAGCTCATCAACTGCATCCTGTTGTTGCGGCTGCTCAGCTACTTCCTCAACCCGATCTTCTGTATCTGCCTCTGCTTGTGCACTCACCGGTCACACCTCCACTCGTATAGCATGTGATTTGTATCAGCGAAAACTTGTTTGTGGTGGACGTTCAATCAGCTCAGCCACCTTGACAGCCCATTTATTGTCTGCCGTGCCGTAAGTAGCACGGAATACAGGAATCTCTTCAGCCTTCACCAATACCTGTTCCGGCAGCTCAATGGGAATAATGTCTCCTGGTTTGAGTTCTGCAAGTTCACCCAAACTCAATTCCGCCTCGGCAAAATCAACACTGATAGTGATATCCATCTCCTCCAGCTCGTCGCGCATGGTATTCAACCAGCGATCATCGGTTTCCGTTCGCTCACTCTGCATACCGGTATCAAGGATGTCACGAATCGGTTCCAGCATTGAGTAGGGCATGGTGACATGGATATCACCGCTGCCACCATCCATCTCCACATGAAAGGTAGTAACAACCACAATCTCGGAAGGGCTAACAATATTGGCAAACTGGGGATTGACCTCCGAGTTGAGAAATTCAAAATTAATCTCCAACACCGGTGCCCACGCTTTTACCAGATCCTTGAAAGCATCTTCCAGTACAATCTGGATCACCCGCTGCTCGGTGGGAGTGAATTCACGACCCTCTATCTTGGCGTGAAAACGCCCCCCTCCCCCAAAGAAATTATCCACAACGGAATAGACAAACTTTGGATCCAGTACCAGCAATGCTGTCCCCCTTAACGGGTTAATACGAATCAGGTTGAGACTGGTGGGGACGAACAAGCTGTGGATGTACTCTCCAAACTTGATGGTCTTTATGCCACCCACCGAGATCTCCGCGCTGCGCCGCAACATGTTGAACATGCTGACCCGAAATAACCTGGAGAACCGCTCGTTAATCATCTCCAGAGTGGGCATGCGCCCACGTACTATCCGTTCCTGGGTGGCAAGATCATACTGTTGCGGACCGGTGGGAGCGGGTGCCTCCTCAGCATCATCATCCCCTGCCCCATGCAACAGGGCATCGATCTCATCCTGTGATAACAGCTCACTGGCAGACATGATTCTGGATTGGCTTCTTGTTTTCTACTGAATCACAAAACTGGTGAAATAAACCTCTTCCACGCCGGGTTTTCCGGTTCGTTCTTTCAGAATCTCACGGATTTTTTCCAAAACCTGGGTGCGCTGTTTTTCCTTCCCTTCAATACCGGCTACATCTTCCAGACTCAAGCTGCTTAACAGCAGCACGATACTGTTACGGATTACGGGCATATGGGTGGTTACCGCAATTTCAATTTCCGGATCCCGTGTCATCACCTGAATGGTCACTTGCATAAACCGGGAAGCACCCGATTCCGCGGTAAAATTCACTACAAATGCCGGCTCCAATGCGATATAGATAGGTGGTGCCTCTTCGTGTTCGGCCTCTTCATCATTTTGATTGCTGTTATCAGCAGCAGCCTCATGGCTCCCACCACCACCCAGAGCTCCACTAAAATGAAGAAATGCCCCGAACCCGCCAAACATAACCAGCTGCAACACCACGATGACAATAATCAACTTTGTCATCGAAGCCCCGGAGCCCCCCCCGTTACCTGTCTCTTCTTTCTCTTTAGCCATGATTTATCGATATCCGTTTTATCTCTGTCCTGTAGTCGTTTGCAATTTGTGTGCCCGAGCAGAAAATAGGGTGCTGAGCAACAAAAGGATAGAACCCGCCTCCAGAACAGGCATTCGGCGGAAAAACAGGCTGCAACCATTGTCCCAAGACTATCGGCTTGCCAGAAGATTGACGAATATTGACTTGAAACCCGCCGGTAATCTGCCGCCATCATTTCAGACAGAGGCAGAGAATTGGGTTAAGATACTCAACGCAGGCCAAAACCAAAAACCTTATGACCACCGATACGCGACTTTGCACGCTTGGCCACTTTGAAAATGCTTGCTTTACATATGAAAGACATGAAGCATGTGCATTTCTATCTTGCCAAGCACACCAATCCATGCACCTGAATACCGGTTTTGGTTTGCAACGAGTATATTTATCCCTGAACGAATAGCTGGGAAACCATCCGCTGTGCGCAAAAAACCCCGGATACTCAAAACAACAACGGTTGCCAAATCGCGTCTATTTCATATTGAGGCACTGGATCTGGAGTTTTCCAATGGCGCCACGACACAGTACGAGCGATTGCGCGGAGCGACAAAAGGAACTGTGCTGATTGTTCCAATGCTTGATAAAAATACGGTGCTGTTGGTACGTGAATACGCTGCAGGAACGGAGCGCTACGAACTGGGGTTTCCCAAAGGACGTATCGAGACGGATGAACCTCTGCTCGACGCCGCCAATCGTGAGCTGATGGAAGAGGTCGGCTACGGGGCGAAACAACTGGAGCATATCACCTCCCTGACCCTGGCTCCAGGTTTTCTGGGCCATGCAACCGAGATTGTTCTGGCGCAGGATCTCTACCCGCAGCGGCTCGAAGGAGACGAACCTGAAGAGCCTGAGGTAGTACCCTGGACTCTAGATGAAATCGACAAACTCTGGCGCGGCGGAGAGTGCAGCGAGGCGCGCACCCTGGCTGCCCTTTTTATCATTAACGAACATCTCAATGACCGCTGATTCATACTCCAGACAATGCCCAGATCTGCTGGAACCGGTTATTACCATTGCCCAAAAAGCCGGGCAGCGCATACTCGATATTTATCTGGGTGATTTCAGTATTACCCGCAAAAAAGATGAATCACCGGTAACCGAGGCGGATTTTGCCGCCCACCACACCATCATCGACGGACTGAAAGCACTGACCCCGGAGCTGCCGGTACTGTCTGAAGAGTCCGCCGACATCCCCTTCGGCGAACGTGCCCGCTGGCACTGCTACTGGCTGGTGGATCCGCTGGATGGCACCCGTGAATTTATCAAACGCAACGGTGAGTTCACCGTCAACATCGCCTTGATCGAAAAACACCGCTCTGTACTCGGCGTAATTTATACCCCGGTATGCGGGATCAGCTACTGGGCCAGCCGGAACAGTGGCGCATATAAACAAAAATTCGGAGCAAAACCAGAACAGATCCGGGCACGGAAAAAAAGGGGCATTCCAGTCATTGCTGTCAGCCGCGCCCATTGTAGCTCACGCCAGCAGCGATTGCTGGACAATATAGGTGCTCACCAAGTGATATCTGTAGGCAGCTCACTCAAGTCATGCCTGGTAGCGGAAGGAGTAGCTGATCTTTATGCCCGGCTGGGACCTACTTCAGAATGGGATACCGCAGCAGCACAATGTATCGTCGAACAGGCTGGGGGTCATATTACCGATACCCGGATGCAACCACTACGTTACAACATGAAGGATTCTCTTCTTAACCCCGATTTTTTTGTCTTTGGAGCCAAATGGCACGACTGGTCACAGCATCTCTGACTTGTAGATATACCCAAACCACGTGGAAATGCGGGATTGTTGAGTCTGACTGAAACCGCAAGGTAAGGCGCAGTTCGCAGAGAATGGCTCGCCCTTTTCAAGAACTACAACGCGGCATTGCGGTTTCAGACGGGCTCAAAAAACTGCATTTCCACGTGGTTTGGGTATAGCACTGCACCGCCGCCATTAAAAACTCAGGAGCTTCCCAAGCAGAAAAACTGCTCGCCACACTTGCCGGGGACGGCTCCCGCCATCAATTTCAACCGTTCAAGATCGTGAATAATGATATGTTTGCGCTCCACGCTGAGCAGTCCATCTTCCTGAAAACGGGTAAACATTCGGCTCACCGTCTCTACCGCCAGGCCAAGATAGTTACCAATATCATTGCGTGACATACTCAAATAAAACTCACTGGCAGAAAAACCACGCCGATGATAGCGAGAGGAGATACTGAACAGGTAGGCTGCCAGCCGTTCCTCTGCACTCTTTTTCCCCAGCAACAGCGTATGGGTCTCCTCTTCAAAAATCTCCTTGCTCATCAACATAATCAGCTGCCGGTGCAGCACTGGCAGCTCATTGCTCAACAACTCAAACTGGTCATAAGGAATCTCACAGACACTGGTCGTTTCCAGTGCCTTGGCGGAACAAGGATGAATCCTGTTATTGATGGCATCCAGGCCAAGCAGCTCGCCCGGCAGGTGAAATCCGGTTACCTGCTCATTTCCGCTCTCGGTGGGTACATAACTTTTGATAGAACCACTGCGAACTGCATAGATCGAGCGAAACGGATCACCGCCATGATACAGGTGATCCCCCCGCTTGACCGGACGACGACGCTGAATAATCTGCTCAAGCCGCTCCAACTCTTCGCCATTGATTCCCACAGGCAAACAGATCTGAAACAAACTGCAATCCTTACAGGCGATCTTGCGCTTTGATAGCGGTACGACGGTATTCTCGTTTTCTGTTGACATGGGCGATCAAAAAATGACAAATATCAATTATATTTATAGTACTACATCGCTGCAACTTCATACAGTAAAAACTTGAACGTACAATTAGTTATTAACCAATTATTGATAGACCAATCAGGCGCAGCATATTGCTGTCACTTTGCAAGGACGTGTTCCCAATAGCCCGCGGGATGGCAACATTACCCTGCGGGGGTATTTTTTATCACCCAGCGCTCCCTTTCTGGCAACCACTCTTTTTTCCAGAAAGGAGATCGTGATTTTAACTCTTCAATCAAATAACGTGCCGCCTCAAAAGCCGCGGCACGATGAACTGTCCATGCCGCAACCAGAACAATAGGGTCATCTGGAAGTATCTCTCCCACGCGGTGGATAATCAGCATATCAAGCAGCTCCCAACGTTGCGCGGCCTCCAGAGTGATCTTTTCCAGATATTTTTCAGTCATCTGCGGATAATGCTCCAGAAACATACCCCGTACTTCATCACCCTCGTTAAAATCACGCATTGTGCCAACAAAGACGGTAGTAGCACCATATTTGCCGCACTTCCCGGTCATCTGCTGCTGGAAATCCGCCAGTTCCCGCCAAGGGTCAAATGCTCCGGCACGGATCTCAATGGTCATGACCACCTCCGGTAACCGGAGGAAAAAAGGCCACCTCATCACCATCCTGCACCACACTGTCCGGCTCAGCGTATTCCATGTTGACAGCCATCAGCAGATCCGCCGGCAACGGTTCACCACCAGCCACCTGTTGCCACACCTCGGCAATCGTCCTGGCATACTGCGCATCAATAGCAACTCCCTCGCACTCCATGCGCTCACGCAAACTGGCGAAAAATTTTACGGTAATGGCCATCAAAGCTTACCTGTCAGGTTTACACAATCATGATAGTCAGACTATCATGAAACCCATTACTGACACAGCTCCTTTTCCAATGAATAAACTGACCCACTTCAATAACTCCGGTGAAGCCCATATGGTCAACGTGGGGGAGAAAGCGACCACTCATCGCATCGCCGTCACCGAGGGCCATATCCTAATGCAGCCCGGTACGTTACAGCTGATCCTGGCTGGGGATCACAAAAAAGGGGATGTACTCGGCATTGCCCGTATCGCCGGTATCATGGCTGCAAAGAAAACGGCTGACCTCGTTCCCCTGTGCCATCCGCTGCATATTACCCGTGTCGAGCTGAATTTCCAGCCGGTGAATGAAGAGAGCGCCGTCTATTGCCGGGCTAGGGTAGAAACCAGCGGCCAGACCGGCGTGGAAATGGAGGCGCTTGCCGCTGTTCAGATTGCCCTGCTTACCATTTATGACATGTGCAAGGCGATCGATCGCGGCATGATAATCGAAGGGGTGCAGTTACTGGAAAAATCCGGCGGAAAATCAGGTTATTGGCAACGGAAAGACGAATAGCAGACAACCAGACAGCAGAGGAAGCCACGCGGGAAACACAACCTAAAGCTCCGGCCAGCACCTGACGACACAAGCTACAGCATGGTTGCCTGTTCAATGGGGATTACCTCGGGGTAGCAATGAAAAAGCCCTGCTCCCCCGCACAATGGAAGCGGAAAAAGCGCTCAAGCAATACGCTGACTCTGCACTACCTGAGCGTTATCCACTCGTTCGCCAACTGGCTGAACGACTCACTTCACAATACTGATATTCTTCTGTTCCTTCTGGATACGCTCGTAAATCTCTTCGCGATGCACAGAAACCTCTTTTGGAGCATTGATACCAATCCTCACCTGGTTGCCTTTCACACCAAGAACAGTCACCGTCACGTCATCCCCGATTACGAGAGTCTCGCCCACACGTCTGGTCAAGATCAACATTTCGCACTTCTCCTTCACTCCATGACAAACCACATGCCTGGAAATAGAATCACTTCCCAGCAAAAACAAGAAACATGTGATTACATCGTATTTAGCTAACTAAAACAGGGGCAAGACACAGCAATTGTTTTTTTTAACAAAATAATTACAACCCATAGCAGCTACACTCCCCCCTACGTCCCCTTGGTCTATAACCCGGCACTACTCAAGCTGAAACGCCGAATGCAACGCCCTTACACCAAGTTCAAGATATTTATCGTCAACCACCACAGAGATCTTTATCTCTGACGTCGATATCATGCGAATATTAATACCTTCTTCCGCTAGAGCCCTGAACATCGTGCTGGCAATACCTGCATGAGAACGCATTCCCACGCCAACTAACGAGATTTTTGCGATCTTGTCGTCGCCCTCCACCTCGCGCGCTCCTAAATCATCCGCCAATTTGCGTAAAATATCCAGTGCTTTTTGGTAATCACTGCGGTGTACGGTAAAAGTAAAATCCGTTGTTCCGTCAGCACCGACATTCTGGATAATCATATCCAGTTCGATATTCGCATTACCAATTGGACCTACAATCTGGTGAGCCACACCCGGCTGGTCAGGTACACCCAGAATAGTGAGCTTGGCTTCATCACGATTAAAAGCGATACCGGAAATAACCGCCCTTTCCATATCCTGTTGTTCCTCTTCGGTAATCAGCGTCCCCTCACCCTCCTCAAAAGAAGATAGCACACGCAACGGCACATCATATTTGCTGGCAAATTCCACCGCACGAATCTGGAGGACTTTTGATCCCAGACTGGCCATCTCCAGCATCTCTTCAAAGGTGATGCGCTCCAGGCGACGTGCCTGGGGAACCACCCGCGGATCTGTGGTATAAACACCATCGACATCAGTATAAATCTGACACTCTTCGGCCTTGAGCGCCGCCGCCAGGGCGACTGCCGTAGTGTCGGACCCCCCTCGCCCAAGCGTGGTTATGTTGCCACCCTGATCCACACCCTGGAAACCGGCCACCACCACCACCCGCCCCTGTGCGATATCGCTACGCACCTTCTGCTCATCAATTTCCAGAATACGGGCCTTGTTAAACGCACTGTCGGTACGGATATGTACCTGGGCTCCGGTGTAAGAACGCGCCTCACACCCCTGTTCGTGCAGGGCCATACAGAGCAGTGCAATGGTAACCTGCTCCCCGGTGGAAAGAAGCACATCCAGCTCACGAGGGATCGGCCGGGTGGTAATCTCATTGGACAATCTCAGCAGACGATTGGTTTCACCGCTCATGGCAGACAACACAACAACGATATCCTGCCCCTGCTCCCGGCAACCCTTTATCCTGGCAGCTACGTTTTTGATCCGTTCAACAGTACCAACTGATGTGCCGCCATACTTCTGAACAAGCAGCGTCATTGCTGTCTGACCCAATCGGCAACAGAATCAAGAGCCACCGGTAAAGCGTCAGGACGGTTGCCTCCAGCCTGGGCCATATCCGGCCGTCCGCCGCCCTTGCCGCCGACCTGCCTGGCAACCTGGTTGACCAGATCACCAGCCTTGATGCGATGGGTCACATCTTTGGTGACACCCGCTATCAGGATTATTTTCTCTCCATCGACGGCCGCCAGCACGATAGCCGCGCTACCCAGTTTGCTTTTCAGTTGATCCACCGTGCTGCGCAGGGTCTTGACATCCGCGCCATCCAGGCGGGCCGCCAGTACTCTTATACCGCCCACATCCACCGCACGCGCCGTCAGTTCACCACCCTGGCTGCTGGCCAGTTTCCCTTTCAACCGCTCCAGCTCTTTCTCGACACTGCGTGAGCGCTCCAGCAGTTGGGCAACCTTGTCCGCTACACTGTCCCGCTCCGCTTTCAGCAATTCAGAAACTGTACGCAGCTGCTGCTCACCCGCCTCATACCACGCCAGCGCCCGCTGACCGGCCACCGCTTCGATACGCCGCACCCCGGCAGCCACGCCACTTTCCGAGACAATCTTGAACAGGGCGATATCACCGGTACGCTGTACATGAGTGCCACCACACAGCTCAATGGAAAATGAACCCATGGTCAGCACCCGTACCTGCTCCCCGTACTTTTCACCAAACAGCGCCATGGCTCCCGCCTCACTGGCCTGCTGTGGCGACATGATGCGGGTTTCCACCGGCAGGTTGGCCCGGATCCCCGCATTTACCCGCTGCTCTATCGCGGCCAGCTGCTCCGCATCGAGCGATGCGAAATGGGAAAAATCGAAACGGAGACGCTCGGGAGCTACCAGTGAACCCTTCTGGATCACATGCTCTCCCAGCAAGTTGCGCAGCGCCGTGTGCAGCAGGTGGGTAGCAGAGTGGTGACAGACGATATCCTGTCGGCGGGCGGCATCAACGCGGGCGACGATACAATCACCAATAGCCAGGCGTCCCTTGCTCACCACCCCGAGATGCAGGTTGGCCTCCCCCTCCTTGCGAGTATCGGAGACCTCGAACAGGAGATCCTCCGCCCGTAGTTCGCCACGGTCTCCGACCTGTCCGCCGGACTCGGCATAGAATGGCGTACTGTCCAGCAGCACCATCCCCTCCTGCCCCTCCTGCAACTGCTCCACCGGCTGCCCATCGGCATAGAGCGCCGTTACGCGGGCCTGTTGTTCCAAATGGTCATAGCCGCAAAATTCACTGTGGCTCTCGATCTCCAGCCGCTCGCTGAAGCCGTCACCAAAATGGCTGGCCGCTCGGGCCCGCTTGCGCTGGGCGGCCATCTCCCGCTCGAACCCCGCCATATCCAGGGTGAGTCCCCGCTCCCTGGCGATATCCGCAGTCAGATCCACCGGAAATCCGTAGGTGTCATAGAGGCGGAATACTGTCTCACCAGGAATGACCGTCCCTTCGAGCCGCCCGAGCGCCTGTTCGAGATGGCGCAAACCGTAATCCAGGGTCTCGGCAAAACGCGCTTCCTCCTGCTTCAACACTCGCGCGACGTGGTCCCGCACCGCCCGCAGTTCCGGATAGGCATCGCCCATCTGCTCGATCAGGGGATCCACCAGCTTGTGGAAAAAGGGTTCGCTCAGCCCCAGCCGGTTGCCATGACGAATGGCCCGGCGGATGATGCGCCGCAGCACATAACCCCGTCCCTCGTTCGAAGGCGTCACCCCGTCGGCCACCAGAAAGGCACAGGAACGAATATGATCGGCAATGACCTTCAGGGAGGTATCATCGCGCCGTGCGGGATTGCCGGTCAGTCTGGCAACCGCCTGAATCAGCGCCTGAAACAGGTCGATATCGTAGTTATCATGTACCCCTTGCATAACCGCTGCCAGACGTTCCAGTCCCATGCCGGTATCCACCGAGGGCTTGGGCAGGGGGGTCAGTTTTCCGGCTGCATCCCGGTCATATTGCATGAATACCAGATTCCAGATCTCCACATAACGGTCACCATCCTGTTCCGGCGTACCCGGTGGCCCACCTGCCACTTCGGGGCCGTGATCATAGAATATTTCACTGCATGGACCGCAAGGGCCGGTGTCCCCCATCGACCAGAAATTGTCATGGGCGCCGATACGGGCAAACCGCTGCGGATCCACACCGATCTCGTCGAGCCAGATAGCGGCCGCCTCTTCATCCTCTTCAAACACTGTGATCCAAAGACGCTCCGGCGCGAGACCTAATTCACCAGTGAGGAACTCCCATGCGCAGGTGATGGCCTCGCGTTTGAAGTAGTCACCAAAGCCGAAGTTGCCCAGCATCTCGAAAAAAGTGTGATGACGTACGGTATAGCCGACATTGTCCAGATCATTGTGTTTGCCGCCGGCTCGCACGCAGCGCTGTACACTGGCCGCACGGTGGTAAGGGCGCTGTTCCAGACCGAGGAACACTTCCTTGAACTGCACCATGCCGGCATTGGTAAACAGCAGGGTCGGATCATTGGCAGGCACCAGCGAGCTGCTGGGCACAATTTCATGCCCTCTCTCGCGGAAAAAATCCAGAAATGCCTTACGAATATCTGCGCTTTTCATCACTCTTCCTGTTTCAACAGCCGATGAATCTGCTCTGCGGCAAACCCCCGGTACTGGAGGAAGCGCGCCTGCCGCGCTCGCTCCGGATAGTCATCGGGGCAGGCCGGGCCAAACCGCTTCTGTCTGACACGATCCATCAGCTCTTCACAATGCACTCCCCCGGATTCGACACCCCGGGCAGCCAGCTCTGCGGGAATTCCGCGCTCCCGAAGTTCCGACTGAATTCGCAATGGCCCGAACCCCTTTTCACAGCGGGAGTGAATATACGCCTCCACAAACCGTTTGTTACTGAGCAAACACTCTTCCTGTAGCTGTTCCAGGACCTGGTCCACAACGCCCCTGTCGTACCCTCTCAACCGAAGTTTGCGCCGCAACTCCACCACCGAATGCTCGCGCCGTGCCAGTAGCCGGACAGCCGCGTCATGAACTATGGAAACAGGGCTGTTATCCTCCCGACCGGAGTTCAACGTCATGACCTGACAGACTGATTGCTATAAGAAACCGGCAAGTCTACCATAAAGATTCCGGCTATTCCCCCCAAATACCACGGATTGCAGCAATGCCCTGTGCCCCATGGGAGTGTGCCGGTTGCAGATGTTCATCACGCATACCGCCGAGGGCATACACGGGAAACGGAACCCGTTCAGTAAGTTGAAACAACCGCTCCCATCCCAGGCATCCGGCGTGCGGATGGCTGAGTGTGGGCTGAACGGGGGAAACCACGGCAAAATCCACCCCGATGTGCGCCGCATGGAGCAGTTCGCGCTCATTGTGACAGGATGCGGCGACCCACTGCCAGAATGGCAGCGGCCTGCGCTCGAGGGAGAGCAGTTGAGTGCTGGTAAGATGGATGCCGTCTGCTCCCGGCACCCCTGCCAAATCCGGATCGCTGTTCAACAGCAGCCTGGCTCCATAAGAGTTCACCAGAGAAATCACGCGGCGCACCAGCTCACGGCAGCCGGTTACGTTCAGCTTTTTGGCTCGCAGTTGAACCAACCGCACACCGCTGCGCAGACACTGCTCCAGACGGGATAAAAACAGCTCAAAATCATCACAAGGCTCGGGAGTGACGAGATAACGGTCGGGGAGGCGCACCGCGGTAACAATCGGAAAGTTGGCGACAGGAAAACGGTAGTCCGGCAGCTGCTCCGGCTCTACCCATGCGATGGGTTGTCCCTCGCGGCCATGCGCCTCTCCCTGGTAGCGGTCCACCCGCCAGACATCCAGCAGAACCGGGCACTCCGGGTATTGGTGGTGGACTCTGATTAGTGGCCGGGCGCTTTCTATACGCACTCCCAACTCTTCGTCGAGCTCTCGCCTCAATGCCTGTGTTACCACCTCACCCGGCTCCAGCTTCCCCCCCGGAAACTCCCACAACCCGCCTTGGTGCAGGTGTTCGGGACGTTTGGCAATCAACACTTCACCCCGGTCGTTGACGATGACCGCAACGGCGACATGAAGGGAGGTTGTGGTCTCAGCGCTGCTCTCAGGTGCGGTATTCGGCATTGATGCGGATGTAGTCATAGGAGAGATCACAGGTCCAGATTCGGGTCTGTGCGCTACCCCGGTTCAGCTCGACCCGAATGGTGATCTCTTCCCTGTCCATGACTGCCTGTCCGGCTTCTTCCCGGTACTCTGTGGCCCGGCCGCCGCGGCGTACCAGGCACAGTTCATCCAGGTGGAGGGTCAAGGCATCGATATCCAGATCATCCACTCCTGCCCGACCGACTGCCGCCAGAATCCGCCCCCAATTGGGGTCACTGGCAAAAAAAGCGGTTTTGACCAGGGGGGAGTGGGCAATCGCATAGGCAATCTTCAGGCACTCCTGCTCCTCCCGACCGCCATTCACCTCGATAGTGATGAATTTGCTGGCGCCCTCGCCGTCCCGCACGATGGCCTGGGCCAGCTGTTCACAGACTTCGCACACCGCCGCTACCAACGGCGGATAACGGGGATCGTTGGCCTCTGAAATGGGCGGCAGCGAAGATCCGCCGGTACTGATCAGTACGCAGGCATCATTGGTCGAGGTGTCCCCGTCAACGGTAATCCGGTTGAATGTTCTGTCCACCGCCGCCTGCAGACAGTGCTGCAACAGCTTCTGATCCAACGCCGCATCCGTTGCGATGAAGGCAAGCAGGGTCGCCATATCCGGGCGAATCATTCCGGCACCCTTGCTGATGCCGGTAACGGTTACGGTCTCACCGTCGATTTTTACGGTAGTAGATGCCCCTTTCGGTACGGTGTCGGTGGTCATGATACCGTGCGCGGCATCTTCCCATCCTGCCGGAACAAGTGCGGCCCAGGCAGCTGGCAGGGCAGCCTGGATCCTGTCCACGGCCAGCAGTTCACTGATCACCCCGGTGGAGAAGGGCAAAACAGCCTCCGTGGGACAGGCCGCAATCTCCGCCAGTTTCTGGCAACAGGCCAATGCATCAGCCTCTCCCCGGATACCCGTGCCGGCATTGGCATTACCGGTGTTGATCAGCAGATAACGGGGGACAGTGCGGTTCAGATGGTCACGGGCTACCGTGACCGGCGCGGCACAGAACAAGTTACGGGTAAAAACGGCGGTGCAGACCGAACCCGGCTCCAACGCGATGATGACCAGATCACGCCGCGCGGCCTCCTTGATCCCTGCACAGGCGGTTCCCAGCCGCACCCCGGCGACCGGATGCATCTCGGGCCACCCCTTCCAGCCAACTGCCATATCAGTTCAGTTTACCGTGACACTGCTTGTATTTTTTACCAGAACCACAAGGGCATGGCTCATTACGGCCGATTTTGCGCCCCTCGCGGACAAACGGAGTGTGCTCCTCCGCCTGCTCCGGTGACGGCCCTTCCAACTCACCCATCGCCGATGCCTGCGCGTGCTGGTAGCTTATTTCACCCTGCTGACGGCGCTGCTCCTCTACCGCCGCAACATCCTCCTCGGCACGCACCTGCACCTTGCTCAGCACAGCAATGGTTTCATGCTTGATCCGTCCCAGCAGCTGGTTGAACAGTTCAAAGGATTCCCGCTTGAACTCCTGGGTGGGATTTTTCTGCGCATAACCACGCAGATGAATGCCTTGGCGCAGGTAGTCCATCGCTGCCAGATGCTCCTTCCAGGCGGTATCCAGTACTTGCAGCATGGCTGCTTTTTCGAAATGGCGCAGAACTTCGCTACCGGTCAACTCCTCCTTGACCACATACTCCTGCTCCACCGTCTCCAGGATCCGCTTGCGCAATCCCTCTTCATCCAGCTTGCTATCGGTATCCAGCCAGCCCTGCAGATCCAGCTCGATACCGAACTCGGTCTTCAACGCCTGCTCCAGCCCCGGCACATCCCACTGCTCATCGATACTCTGCGGAGGAATGTAGCTGTCGATCAGCTCATTGATAACATCGTAGCGAATATCCTGGATAGTCTCGGAGATATCATCCGCCTCCATTAGTTCCTTGCGCTGAGCGTAGATCACCTTACGCTGGTCATTGGCAACATCATCATACTCCAGCAGCTGTTTGCGGATATCGAAGTTGCGTCCCTCTACCTTGCGCTGAGCATTTTCAATGGCGCGGGTAACCCACGGATGCTCGATAGCTTCACCTTCCTGCATCCCCAGCTTCTGCATAATTGCCGCAACCCGCTCGGAGGCAAAAATACGCATCAAGTTGTCTTCCAGCGCCAGAAAGAAGCGGCTTGAACCGGGATCTCCCTGGCGCCCGGAACGGCCGCGCAGCTGGTTATCAATACGACGTGATTCGTGGCGCTCGGTACCAATAATATGCAGCCCCCCAGCCTCAATCACCTGATCATGACGTTTCTGCCAGGCCTCCCGCGCCGGCTGCCGCACTGCCTCGTCCTCTTCCGGGATCTCGGCCAGCTCCGCTTCCAGGTTACCGCCCAATACGATATCAGTCCCTCGCCCGGCCATATTGGTGGCAATGGTTACGGCACCGGGACAACCCGCCTGCGCTACAATATCCGCTTCACGCTCGTGCTGCTTGGCATTGAGCACCTCATGTTTAACCTCGGACTTTTTCAGAATATCGGACAGATACTCGGAGGTCTCAATGGATGTAGTGCCGACCAACACCGGTTGCTGCCGTTTGGCGCAGTCCTTGATGTCCTCGATAACAGCATCGAATTTGTCTTTTTGGGTCATATAGATCAAGTCACCAAAATCCGTCCGTCCAACCGGCTTGTGAGTCGGGATGACCGCCACTTCCAGATTGTAGATCTGCTGAAACTCATACGCCTCGGTGTCCGCCGTGCCTGTCATGCCCGCCAGCTTGTCATACATACGAAAATAGTTCTGGAAAGTGATCGACGCCAGCGTCTGGTTCTCCTGCTGGATTGGCACTCCCTCCTTCGCCTCCACCGCCTGATGCAGTCCCTCCGACCAGCGCCGTCCCGGCATGGTCCGGCCGGTAAACTCATCGACAATGACGATCTGCCCATTTTGCACGATATAGTCCACATCGCGCTGAAACAGAACGTGTGCACGCAATGCAGCCATCAGATGGTGCATCAAACCGATGTTGCCAGCGTCATACAGACTCTCGTGCTCATCCAGTAACCCGGCCTCGGTAAGCAGATCTTCTACCTGCTGATGACCGGCTTCGGTAAGAAATATCTGTTTGGTTTTTTCATCAACAGAGTAATCCCCTGGCCCCTCCTCTTCCTCTTGCTTCTCCAGATTCGAGATAAGCTTGTTGATGCTGGCGTACAGCTCGGAGCTGTCCTCCGCCGGGCCAGAGATAATCAGCGGCGTGCGGGCCTCATCGATAAGAATGGAATCAACCTCATCGACAATCGCATAGTTCAAATCACGCTGTACCCTGTCTTCCTGGGTAAAAGCCATATTGTCGCGCAGATAATCAAAACCAAACTCGTTGTTGGTGCCGTAGGTGACATCTGCCGCATAGGCCTCGCGCCGCGTCTCATTGTCGATACCGGAAACCACCACGCCGGTGGTCAAACCCAGAAAACCGTACAGTTTTCCCATCCACTCGGCATCGCGGCGGGCAAGATAGTCATTCACGGTAACCACATGCACCCCGCTACCCGGCAGCGCATTGAGATAGACCGCCAGCGTAGCCACCAGTGTCTTGCCTTCACCGGTACGCATCTCCGCAATCATGCCCTGGTGCAGAACCATGCCACCAATAAGCTGAACATCAAAATGACGCATATTGAGCACCCGCTTGCCCGCTTCACGAACAACGGAAAAGGCCTCCTGCAGGATACTATCCAGGCTCTCCCCGGTACTCAGACGCTGTCGGAACTCTTCTGTTTTCGCCTTCAGTTCGGTATCACTCAGCGCGGCAACCTGCTCTTCCAGGCTATTTATCCGCGCTACCGTTTTATTCAACCGCTTGAGCAGCCGATCATTACGGCTGCCAAAAAATTTACTTAGAATCTTGGTTACCATGGATGCCCATATCGTTTATTAATTAAAAAAGGGTAACTACTCAGCTTACCCCTGAAGTCCGCCATTTCTGCGTTAAAAAATGGTCATTTACACATGTAAACTCCCGTTTTTCGCCTTGAACTGACGAATTTCAGGGGTAAGCTGAGCAGTTACCGGCAATATTGACTACTCGCTGAGTAGTTACAAAAAAGGTAATAATACAGCAATACTGTCTACTGGCATAAAACGAAAACGCCCCGGTCTGTTGGCAGATACCGGGGCGTTCACAATCAATTATCAACCGGGTCAAAACAGTTCGCCGGAGGCCCGTTGACATCAGGATAAACCGGCTGTTGTAAAACGGGATAAAAAATCTCGAAACCCCTTGATTTTCACTCTTGGCCTGAGCCCGCAGGTCCCTGCTTCAGCGTGCTGCCTGAATATACTTCGAAGGATTGACAGTACGCCCGTTGAGCAGCACTTCAAAATGAACATGAGGACCGGTAGAGCGACCAGTAGAACCCATTTCACCGACAATCTGACCCTTTTTTACTGTCTCGCCAACCTTGACCAGTATTGTCCGGCTATGAGCATAGCGGGTCGCATACCCGCCTCCATGGTTAATCTCGACCAGCTTCCCATACCCGGAACGGTTGCCTGCCCAGGTAACAACTCCAGCAGCAGTTGCCACTACAGCCGATCCCTCCTTGCCCGCGAAATCAATTCCAGCATGAAAGGCCCGCTTGCCACTGAAGGGATCGGTTCGCATTCCATAGCGGGAAGAGAGCCAGCCTTGCACAATCGGCCGCCCCTCAGGCCGCACCTCTGCTTGCAAACTGCGATTCATCAATACCCCTTCCAGCACCTGCAACTGACTGCTGCGATCATCCAGCTTGCGTGACAGCCTATCCAGAGCTGCCAGGAGATCCGGGGTGCCAATAGTAGCGCTATGGCTGTCAGTGCTTGCGGGACCACCTTGTGCGGGACGATTTTCGAAATCAAACTCACCACTGTCCAGATGCGCCATTTTAACCAGCCGCTGACCCAGCGCCTCCAGACGAATCACCTGTGCCTGCAACTGACCCAACCGCCTCGCCTGCATATTAGCGCTATCCTGCGCAGCCTGCTGTAATCTGGAAAGTTCATTCTGTTGCTGTTCAAGATTAATCTGCCACTCCCTGGCCATCTGGTTTGATTCCTGCGCTGCACCCAAGAGGCCCAAGTGATATCCTGTAAAAGTTGCCAACGCAGCAGAAACCAGAAAACCGGTAAAAAGCAAGATCCAGATTCTGGGGGTTTCGGGAAGAGCGCAGGTAGACTGCTTGAGATATTTTAAACGTGCTTGCATTTTCATTGCGCTATCGCTGGAAGAGTGTTAATAATTTAGCCTCATACTAAGAGCATGTATCGTTAGACTGGTTGCCAGACTTTAAACCCAATGCGTTCACCAACAACCTTTCGCAGCCTTTCCCAGGCCACTCCCCCCGCACTATCCCGATTGATGCGGCGCACACAACAACTACACTACATTGCCTTGGCGATCAGGGGGTTTCTCCCTGAATCTCTTGCCGAGCACTGCCAACCAGGCAATATCCGTGATTATACCCTATGTGTCTATGTAAATTCATCTGCCTGGGCCACTCGTTTGCGCTATTTTGCTCCCGAGCTAATAAAAGTTCTGCAGAACCACGCCGGAACACCGAGCATCCACCACCTCCGCATTATAGTTCAACCTGGTGCTTTCAGGCAGACAGCACCCGATATCAAGCCCCGATGCAAACTATCACAAGAAAACGCAAACCTTCTTCATCAAGCGGCTGCTACAGCCCGTTCACCTCGGTTGTCGGCCGCTCTGCAACGCCTGGCTCGACACGCTAGCAGGAAATAGTTGCAACAGCACCAAAGTCCGGTTGTTAACCGGCAATAGCGCTCCTCGCAGAGCATAAAGATATACCTGATTACCCATAAAGTGCAGCCATCCTTAGCAGTCTTTCTGGCATAGGTGGCGTTCTCACCGATACATACAAAAACCGGGGGTAACTATTCAGCTCACCCCTGAAATTTGCCATTTCTGCGTTAAAAAATGATCATTTACCCGTCGTGTAAACTCACATTTTTCGCCTTGAACTGACAAATTTCAGGGGCAATCTGAACAGTTACATACTCATTTTCAACTATACTGAATAGTTACAATCAGGGAAGCATATTTTTCAATTTGAAGCAGCGATTGAATCGGTTTAGGACGCTACATTAGGCCAGGAGTCAGGATTTACGCCCAGCCGTTTCCCCTTGCAGATCATGTTGGTGCACGCCCCTCCATCATTGCACCAATGCAGTGCGCAAGCGACTGCCGGATTAATAATTTTTCGAATTAACGCGCTGATCACAAAAAATATATTACTATTTGGCACAGCCCGTGCCCTCCTCCATTCGTCAAGTCCAATAAAGCGACATCATTCAAGACAGGATCCGACCCGGATAAATGGTTCCGGCGAGACGAGGAGAACAGCATATGAAACTAGTGACAGCCATCATCAAGCCTTTCAAGCTCGATGATGTTCGTGAGGCGCTCTCAGAAATCGGGGTGCAGGGTATTACCGTGACCGAGGTCAAGGGTTTTGGCCGCCAGAAGGGGCATACCGAACTTTATCGTGGAGCCGAGTATGTAGTGGACTTTCTGCCCAAGGTGAAAATCGATATTGCCGTCAGTGACGGTCTTGTTGATCAGGTTATCGATACGGTATCCAGGACGGCCAATACCAGCAAGATCGGTGATGGCAAGATTTTTGTCGTGGGGCTGGAGCAGGCGGTGCGTATCCGTACCGGCGAGTCCGGTGATGAGGCACTCTAATAAAACATCTCAGCGGAGGGTAGCCAAGTGGATGTAGCAAATAGTATTAAAGATCTGAGTTATGCGCTGGACACATTTTATTTTCTGATGTCAGGCGCATTGGTTATGTGGATGGCGGCTGGTTTTTCCATGCTGGAGGCCGGTCTGGTTCGCGCCAAAAATACCGCCGAAATTCTGACCAAGAATATTGCCCTGTTCGCCATTGCCTGCATTATGTATATGCTGATGGGCTACGGCATCATGTATCCATCGGATGGCAACGGGATTTTCCCGACGCTTGATTTCTCGTTTATGTTCGGTGGTGACAATGATCCTGCCGAGGTACTGGCGCAGGATTTGGGTACCTGGTATGACGGCAGCTACTACTCCGGCATGTCGGACTTCTTCTTCCAGGTGGTGTTTGTGGCGACTGCCATGTCGATTGTCTCCGGCGCCGTGGCCGAGCGGATGAAGCTGTGGAGTTTCCTGGCCTTCGCGGTAGTAATGACCGGCTTCATCTACCCGCTACAGGGTTACTGGAAATGGGGCGGTGGTTTTCTGGATGGTCTGGGTTTCAACGACTTCGCCGGTTCGGGTGTGGTACATCTTTGTGGCGCCTCTGCCGCACTTGCCGGGGTACTCCTGCTGGGCGCCCGTAAAGGCAAGTATGGTCCCAGTGGTCAGGTGAACGCGATACCCGGCGCCAATATGCCGCTGGCGACCCTGGGTACCTTTATCCTCTGGCTGGGTTGGTTCGGTTTCAATGGGGGCTCCGAGCTGATTATCTCCAACGTGGCTGAGGCCAATGCTGTGGCCGCAGTATTCGTCAACACCAATGCAGCAGCCGCAGGTGGTGTGATAGCTGCGCTGATTACCGCCCAGCTGCTGTTCGGCAAGGCGGACCTCACCATGGCCCTGAACGGTGCTCTCGCCGGTCTGGTGGCCATTACCGCCGAGCCACTGGCTCCTTCCCCTTTATGGGCAACCCTGGTGGGCGGCATCGGTGGCGTACTGGTAGTGTTTGCAATCATCACCATGGACAAGCTGAAGGTTGACGATCCGGTCGGCGCCATTTCTGTCCATGGTATTGTGGGTATGTGGGGGCTGCTGGCCGTACCGCTGTCAAACGGTGATGCCACCTTCCTGGCCCAGATTACCGGTCTGGTTACCATTGCTGCCTGGACGTTTACCGCCAGTTACGCGACCTGGTTCGTTATTAAAATGATCTGGGGGATCCGGGTCAGTGCGGAAGAGGAGTATGAAGGTGTCGATGTGGGTGAGTGTGGCCTGGAGGCTTATCCCGAGTTCACCAACAAGTAAGTTTTTTGTGGCCTGACCGGCAACAAACATGAAAACGGGCATTTCGGTGCCCGTTTTTTTGCGCGTATGCTGCAGCCGGAGAGGCTGCCGGATACAATACCCGGATGAAGAAGACTCAGCCAGGGGAACCACTCTGAACCGGTTATGTGTTGAGAGGTTGGTTACCCGTCACGTCGGGCCGGTGGATCTGGTGGTGGAATCTGCCCGGTGCGTCTCCCTGTCGGGGCCCTCCGGTTCGGGTAAAACACTCTTGTTGCGAGCAATAGCCGACCTGGATCCCCACCAGGGAACCATCTGGCTGGATGAGCGACCATGTGACTCTTATGCGGCACCGGAATGGCGCCGGCGGGTCGGGCTGCTGCCGGCGGAGAGCAGATGGTGGTATGAACGGGTGGGAGAGCATATGGGAGCACTGGAACCGGATTGGCTGGAGCAGCTGGGGTTTACTGAGCAGGTGCTGGAGTGGGAGGTAAGGCACTGTTCAACCGGAGAGCGCCAGCGTCTGGCGCTGTTGCGCCTGCTGGCCAACCGCCCCCGGGCGCTGTTGCTCGATGAACCTACCGCCAGTCTCGATCCTGACAATGTGCGGCGGATGGAAACGCTGTTGGAAAAATATCGTGTACAACATGATGCCGCAGTACTCTGGGTAAGTCATGATCCGGAGCAGACTCGGCGTGTCGCCACCCGGGATCTTGAGTTGCACGATGGTTGTCTGCTGGAGCGGGGACGATGAACATCATCCCGCTGACACCGCTGGATCTGTTCTTGGCCTCCATTCTGGTCATCGCACTGGCGGCACTCAGCTGGGCACTGCGCCTCGGTGTGGGGCGACAGCTAATGATTGCTGCGTTGCGCACCACAGTACAACTGCTGCTGGTGGGGCTGGTACTCAAGTCCCTGTTTGCGAATGCTCATCTGGCCTGGCTGGGACTTGCTTCCCTGGTCATGCTGTTGATGGCAGGACGTGAGGTAATGGTGCGGCAGAAGCGCCGTTTCCGCGGCTGGTGGGGGTTCGGTCTCGGTACGCTGTCGATGTTCGTATCGTCATTCAGCGTGACCATCCTGGCTCTTACCGTTGTTATCAACAATCAGCCCTGGTATCTGCCCCAGTACGCCATTCCGCTGCTGGGAATGTTGTTGGGCAACACCATGAACGGTATCAGTCTGGGGCTGGATCAACTTACCCGCAATGCCTGGGAGCAGCGCGATGTGATTGAGCAGCGTCTGCTGTTGGGTGGCAGCTGGAGTGAGGTTATCGCAGATATCCGCAGGGAGGCAATGCGAGTGGGTCTGGTGCCCATCATCAATGCCATGGCGGCAGCGGGTATTGTCAGTTTGCCGGGGATGATGACCGGCCAGATCCTGGCGGGAACACCCCCCGTTGTTGCCGTCAATTATCAGATTCTGATCATGTTCCTGATTGCCGCCGGTACCGGATTCGGCACTCTGGTTTCGGTATCCCTGGGTGCACGGCGGCTGTTCGATAAACGGCATCGGCTCTGTCTGGAACGGTTGAGTTGAGTACCAAATCACGTCTCCGCTGGCGCTGCCGACGGGGAATACTGGAGCTTGATTTGCTGCTGGGTGAGTTTCTCGACCGACAGATCGGAGTGTTGACAGCAACGGAATGCACCGCCCTGGAGCACCTGCTGGAGTATCCTGACCAGCAGTTGATGGCCTATTTTTTCGGGCAGTCCGTTCCTGCCGATGAGGAGATCAGTCGGCTTGTCGCAAAAATCCGTTCCACTGCATCTTGAGCTGCGTCCTTCGCGGATCCTTGCCGCACTGCTGCTGGCTGTTCATGGTGGCGCTGCCGGGTGTGTACTGATTGTCCCGCTACCCTGGCCGATGCACATGGTGCTCGTTGGTGCGGTTCTATTCTCGCTCTATCGCACGGCTTCCCGCCGGGCACTGTTGGCCAGCCATCGCGCTGTCACCCGGTTGGTATGGGATGAGCTGGGCGAGTGGGTGGTAGTATTTGGCAATGGTGACGAGCTGCCGGCACACCTGCTGCCCGACAGTTTCGTCTCCCCCCTTGGAGTGGTGCTCAATCTTGCCTCTCTCGTTCCACCGGGGCGCTACGCCGTTGTCATCCTGCCGGATTCACTGGATCGGAACAGCTTCCGCCGTCTGCGGGTGCGACTCAGGCTGGAGGGGGTGATGGAACCAGAATAGTATCGTGCGGCGGGCGGCTCTCGTCCGTCTCGGGATAGTCCAGATTGTAGTGCAGTCCCCGACTCTCCTTGCGCTCTCTGGCGCAGCGCACAATGAGTTCGGCCACCACCACCAGATTGCGCAACTCCAGCAAATCGCTGTTGATACGGAAGTTGCCATAGTATTCACGAATCTCCTTGCTCAACAGCTCCACCCGGTGCATGGCGCGCTCCAGTCGTTTATTGCTGCGCACGATACCGACATAGTCCCACATGAAGCGGCGCAACTCATCCCAGTTGTGAGTAACAACGATCTCTTCGTCAGAGTCGGTGACCCGGCTTTCATCCCACAGCGGAAGATCACCCGGCTGGGGAGTATGATCCAGCTGACGGAGGATATCCCTGGCGGCTGCGGCGGCAAACACCAGGCATTCCAGCAACGAGTTGCTGGCCATGCGGTTGGCGCCATGCAGCCCGGTGAAGGCAACCTCACCGGCTGCATACAGTCCGGGGATATCAGTTCGTGCGCGCAGATCGGTGACGATGCCGCCGCAAGTGTAGTGGGCAGCCGGTACTACGGGAATCGGTTCACGGGTGATATCGAAGCCAAACTCCAGGCAGCGCCGGTAGATGTAGGGAAAGTGCTGCTTGATGAAACTGGCGGGTTTGTGGCTGATATCCAGCAGTACATGCTCCAGCCCGTGGCGTTTCATCTCGTGATCGATAGCGCGGGCAACAATGTCGCGGGGAGCCAGTTCTGCGCGGGGATCGAACCGCTCCATAAACGGTGTGCCATCCGGCAGCAAAAGACGACCACCCTCACCACGGACCGCCTCGCTGATCAGAAAGGATTTGGCTTTCGGATGATAGAGGCAGGTGGGGTGAAACTGGTTGAACTCCATGTTGGCGATCCGGCAGCCGGCCCGCCAGGCTATCGCCAAACCATCACCGGTCGAGAGATCAGGGTTGGTGGTATAGAGATAAACCTTGCTTGCTCCCCCGGTAGCCAGCACCACGATGCGGGAACGGAACAGCATCACCCGATCGTTGTTCCGATCCAGCACATAGGCGCCAAGCACCTGCTGCTCCCGTTGGCCAAGTTTGGTGCCGGTAATGAGATCCACCGCTATGTGATGTTCGAACAGGGCGATATCCGGGTGTTGCTGAACCTTTTGTTCCAGCGTGGTCTCAATGGCATGACCTGTGGTGTCTGCGGAATGAAAAATGCGGCGCTGGCTGTGGCCGCCCTCCCGGGTCAGATGGTATTGCGGCTCCCCGTCGGGAGAGGTTTCGCGGGTAAAGGGTACTCCCTGGTCAATAAGCCACTGGATACTTTCCCGCCCATGCTCGATGGTGAATTGAACCGCCTTTCCGTTGCAGAGTCCGGCACCGGCATTCAGGGTATCCTGGACATGGGATTCGACGGAGTCCCCGCTTTTATCAAGCACGGCGGCAATACCGCCCTGGGCCCAGAGAGTACAACCCTCCTGCAGTGCCCCCTTGGAAAGCACCGCGATACTGGCTTGCCCTGCCAGGCGCAGAGCGAGACTCAGACCGGCAGCACCACTGCCGATGACAAGGATGTCACAGTCATGTTGAAAGTGATTTTGGTTTGCAGTGGCCATAACAAATAATCAATAATAACCAGTGTGAAAATCTTCACACTATGGCGAACTATAACTTAACCGCAATGTCATATCGAACAGATGCAGGAGAGACCTGCGTGAGAAGGCAGGTCTGAATGGGTGATGAGAACAGTGATTCGGTTCTGGTTGCGCGTGTTCAGAAAGGGGATAAAAGTGCCTTTGATATCCTCGTTCGCAAATATCAGCACAAGCTGGCAAAGCTGATTTCACGCTATATCCAGGATCCCTCAGAGGTGATGGATGTCTCGCAGGAAGCGTTTATCAAGGCCTATCGGGCACTGCCGAAATTTAGAGGTGATAGTGCGTTTTACACATGGCTTTACCGAATCGCCATCAATACTGCAAAAAACCATCTGGTTGCGAAGGGACGGCGTCCACAGAGCATAGATATTGATGCAGATGAGGGACAACGTATCGAAACCATTCCGAAACTGCATGACAATGCCACGCCAGAACGCTTGGTTCTGAGAGATGAGATTGGACGGGTGATCTTCCAGACCATTGAAGAACTACCCGATGATTTGCGCACCGCCATCACCTTGCGGGAACTGGATGGGTTGAGCTATGAGGAGATCGCAGAGGCAATGGATTGCCCGATTGGAACCGTACGTTCACGCATTTTTCGTGCACGGGAAGCAATTGACAGCAAATTAAAGCCATTACTTAGTATGGGGTAATCATGGTTTCCGTAATAACGGGTGGATGAAAATGACAGACAGAATACAAGAGCAGATTTCTGCATTGGTCGATGATGAAATTCGCAACGCAGAGCTGAAAATCGTCATAGCCGAGCTGACCAAAAACCCGGAATCTGCTGAACGTTGGCTGCGCTATAATCTGATTAGCGACGCACTGCGCAACAACCTGCCGGATGCTATTGAGCCCGAACTGGCACACCGCATACAACTGGCTCTGGAAAGCGAACCAACCGTGTTGGCACCGCAGCGAATGCGGATTCCGGAAAAAATAGCACCTGCACTCAAACAGGTCGGCGGTATGGCGGTGGCGGCTTCAGTAGCGGTGGTTATGGTAATTTCACTGCAAGAGGAGCAAAGCGGCGTTGATGCGGGCCAACAGGTTCAGCAACAAACTACGGCACTTCCTTCCGCACCAACCACCCTGGTTGCTGATATAAAGCAGCCTGCTGTCCAGATTCAACCACAACAACCGATGGCCGTATCTTCCCGGCCTGTGTTAGTTGCCGAGACTGACCACCCTCATCCAGCAGCTGTCTCGCCGCGGGCATTTGATCCTCGATTTGAAAGTTATTTAATCAATCATAGCGAATATGCTGTTACCACTGGCATCCTGCCTTATACCCAGGTAGTAGGGAGTAGTGCCAGCTCCGTTCAGCGTGCGAATGGTGAATGAAACAGGCTGGATATAGTTCCCGGAGAGTACGGGTTGCCATACTGATTTGTCTCTCTCTGTTATATGCATGTGCTGCCACAGCCGCCGAAAAGCCGATTGAGGCAGAGGCAAAAGCATGGCTGGACAAGATGGCCAGTGCGGCACGCAACTATAGTTACGATGGTGTCTATATCTACCTGCAGGGGAATCAGATACAAACTGTCCGGATTATTCACAGCGCGGAAAAAGGCAGGGAACGTGAGCGAATGGTTCTGCTCAACGGAGTACAGCGGGAAGTACTACGGAACAACGGCAAGATAACCTATATCATCCCCAAAAACAGCTCCCCGGTGATGGAGCGACAGCGGGTTCATTCCCGGCCCGGTTTCCCGCCAATCTCCCCCGAGCGTATCGATAAACTGGCCACCTGCTATGATATTTTACTCAACGGCCAGGATCGTGTTGCCGGCCGGAATGCACAGCGTCTTGTCATCAAGCCGAAAGACAAACTCCGTTATGGATACCGGTTGTGGCTGGACATCGAAACCGGGTTGTTGTTAAAAACGGTGCTGCTGAACAAACAGCAGAATTTGTCTGAACAGTTCATGTTTACCTCGCTGCGTTTTCTCGACTCCGTGCCATCTGCATCGCTTGAGCCGGAAATCAAAGGAAATAAATTTGTTTTTTTCAAAAATAGCCGGGAAGAAAAAGACAGGATGCAGACGACCAACTCGTGGCATTCAACTGAATTGCCTTATGGGTTTGAGCTGAGTACACATCGCCGTTATTCGTCGACAGCAGAC
Organism: Gammaproteobacteria bacterium; assembly: GCA_024277595.1. Classification (GTDB taxonomy): domain Bacteria; phylum Pseudomonadota; class Gammaproteobacteria; order Thiohalospirales; family Thiohalospiraceae; genus DRMK01. Next base: position 2,759 of record JAJRUV010000094.1, on the reverse strand, counting down.
AGCCAGAGTTATATGGAGCAGTTTGTCTATTCCGACGGTCTTTCTTCCATTTCAGTTTTTATCGAACCGCTCAAGCCAAAACAGGAGCCGCTGCGTGGGGCTTCCAGCCTCGGTGTAGTCAATGCCTTTGGCACCACCCACGGTCGTTTTCAGATTATCGCCTTGGGCGAAGTGCCGCCAGCAACCGTTCAGCAAGTTGCCACCTCCATCCAGCAACGCACCGGAACAGATAGTGATTGAAGAAACAGCTATCGTTACCCGAACCGCTGAAGGGATCGCCTGGGTGCAGACCCGGCGGAAAGCAGCCTGTGGTGATTGCTCACTGAATAAAGGGTGTGGTGTTTCAGTATTGGAAAAAATGCTGGGTGACAGAAATACCACCCTGAAAGTTATCGATCCCATAGCGAGCCGGTCGGGAGATGAAGTCGCTATCGGAATTAGAGAGAGTGCGCTGGTGGAAGGCTCTGTTGCCGTTTACATCGTGCCCCTGGTGGCAATGATACTGTTTGCCATTTTGGGTTCTGCGGTAGTGGCTCCGTGGTACGGACTGCCTGCCGAGGGCAGCAGTATCCTCATGGCATTGCTGGGACTTGCGGTGGGTTTTGGCTGGGTATCCGCTTTCTCCCGCAGGATTAAACAGGACACGCGCTATCAGCCGATTATATTGCGCAAAACGGGATATGATTCTGTTCCTGACCGGGCTATCCCCATAACCAGAATCTGATTTTAAACTGAAAATACAGGTAATAAATAAACGCCATGAAAAACGTTAGGGTTGGTTTTAAATATTTGCTTTCTGCTGTTGTCTTATCACTTTTCCTGTTTCAGTTTCCTGTCATGGCGGCCAGCCTGCCGGATTTCACCCAGCTGGTGGAGGAGAATGGTCCGACAGTGGTAAATATCAGTACCACACAGAAAATCAAACGGGCGCACCCTGCCCTGCCACCAGGAATGGAGATTCCGGAAGAAGGGCCTTTTGGTGATCTGTTCCGGCATTTTTTTGATGAGGACGGTGAGGGACGGGAGTTTAAAAGCCAGTCCCTCGGTTCCGGATTCATTATTTCTGCGGACGGTTATATTCTGACCAACGATCACGTGGTTGATCATGCCGAAGAAATTATTGTCCGCCTCAATGACCGGCGTGAACTGAAGGCGAAGCTGATCGGGCACGACAAGCGCAGTGACATTGCTCTGCTGAAGGTTGAGGCCAATGATCTGCCAATAGCAAAAATAGGTCGCTCCAGCGAACTCGAGGTGGGCGAATGGGTGCTGGCGATTGGTTCACCATTTGGCTTCGAGCAGTCAGTATCAGTGGGGGTGGTAAGTGCTATTGGCCGCAGTTTGCCCAGTGGAAATTATGTGCCCTTCATCCAGACCGATGTAGCAATCAACCCCGGCAACTCGGGTGGGCCGCTGTTCAACCTCGATGGTGAAGTAGTCGGAATAAACTCCCAGATCTACAGCCGGACCGGCGGATTCATGGGACTCTCGTTTGCCATCCCTGTCGATATGGCGATGGATATTGTCGAACAACTCAAAACGAAGGGAACGGTCTCTCGAGGCTGGTTGGGTGTGCTGATCCAAAATGTGACACGTGATCTGGCGGAATCCTTTGGTATGGATAAGCCGATGGGCGCTCTCATATCGCGGGTGCTGCCTGACAGCCCGGCAGCAAATGCCGGTCTTGAAGTCGGTGATGTGGTCATCGGGTTTAACGGTAAAAAAGTCTATTCCTCATCCGATCTGCCACCGCTGGTGGGCCGGGTACAACCTGGAACAACTGCGGAAGTAAAAATTGTTCGCAGTGGCAAAACACTAACCAGAAAAGTGAAAATCGAAGAGCTTCCAGGTGAGGAGGAGTTAAAACTGTCCTCCACAGGAGAACCAGCATCCCGGATAAACAACCGGCTGAAAGCAGCCATCGCCAATCTGAGCAACCAGCAACGCAAGGAGATGAAGCTGGAGAAGCAGGGCGGTGTACTGATCAAGAAGGTTCAGGATGGACCGGCAAAAGAGGCTGGGCTGCGCGCCGGAGATGTCATTCTGATGATCAACAATGTCAAGGTAAAAGGCACAGCGCAACTCAAGGAAATCCTCAAAAAATTGCCGAAAAACAAGGCAATTCCGCTGCTTGTGCAGCGTCGGGGCAGTCCGCTATTCCTGGCCATTACGCTGGGCGATAAGGAGGAGAAAAAATAGCCGGTGAACCTCACGCTTTATACCCGCAGCTACTGCCACCTGTGCGAGGATATGCACAAGGCGCTGTTGCCGTATCAGGAACGTTACGGGTTTGAGCTGGAACTGATTGATGTTGACAGCGATGCTCAGCTTGAGCATCGTTTCGACGAATTGGTTCCTGTACTGATGGCGGGTGAGAAGGAGATTTGCCACTATTTTCTGGATGAAGCTGCCTTGCTGGATCATTTCAGTCGACAATAGCGCTATTCGCCACATAGCCATCGAAGGGTGAGAAAGATAAAAACAGAGGGGCTCCCATTTTTGTAACTATTCAGCATAGTTGAAAATGAGTATGTAACTGTTCAGATTACCCCTGGAATCCGTCAGTTCTGCGTTAAAAAATGATCATTTACCCATGTACACTCACATTTTTCGCCTTAAACTGACGAACTTCAGGGGTGAACTGAATAGTTAACCTGAACTCGGGTTAAGCAATATTTCATCTAAAAACGGACACACAACTAAAAATCGCGCCATTCCGGCATGATTTTAGCCGGAATCCAGTAGCTTGAACTATAGAT
>JAJRUV010000093.1 GCA_024277595.1 Gammaproteobacteria bacterium | reverse complement strand
TTGGCCTGTCAGCGCCCATGGCGGCGTTGCGCCTCTTGCAAAGGGCGATGGCCATTCGCTGCGAGGCGCGCCTTGCCCTGAACGCTGACAGGCCAACTGTATCCTGATTTATCACCTTGACGGAGTACTAGTTTACTATACCCAAACCACCTGGACATGCAGTTTTTTGAGTCCGTCTGAAACCACAATACCGCGTTGCAATTCTTGAAAAAGGCGAGCCATTCTCTGCAAACTGCGCCTTGCCTTGCGATTTCAGTCAGACTCAAAAACCCCGCACTCCCCCCGCGACCGCAAGCCGGGGGGTTACTTTCCGTTTGATATCGCACTACATCTTCCGCGACGAAAACGGCGGATAACTGTTACCTAAATCACTACAAGCAATCACACTTGCAGGATTCAGGTATTACTCTATATTTTTGCTATTGGCCAGCACATATTCACTCACCGCCTTCAGGCTGTCACCGGAAATGTTTGGAAAAGCCGGCATGGTAAAACTACCCTTGTTGATTTTCTCTGCAATTGCAGCCGGAGCCGCTTTCTCTTTGGTCAGCTCAAAAATTTTACCATGTTCTTTTGGCTCGTGGCATTCCATACAAGCGACCTTGAAAATATCCTCGCCCGTTGCACCTGTGGCTGGCGAGTACTCGTCCTTGCCCGCGCAACCCGCCAGTGTCAAAGCTAAAATGGGTAGAAAAATCGGTTTCATTGTGTTCTCCTGAAATTATTCAATTACTTGGTAAAAAGTTTCATCTTTTTTTATCATGCCCAGCTCACTCCGGGCACGTTCTTCAACTGCATCCACGCCCTGTTTAAGGTCATTCACCTCTGCATCAAGAGCTTGGTTGCGTTCATCCAGCCGCTGGTTCTCCTGCTGTTGCTGTTCAACGGCTGTTTGCAAACGCCATACCTCTCCCACGCTGCTGTCACCCACCCAGAGGCGGAACTGCAATACCAGCAGCAGAATAACCAGGATGGCAATAGTCATCCTCATTCGAACACGAAAGAGAGATTAAGTTGCGAGATTATAGAAAGCGTTCCGACCCGGATACGTTGCCTTATCACCCAGCTCGGCTTCGATACGGATCAATTGATTGTACTTCGCAACCCGATCAGAGCGAGACAGAGAGCCAGTCTTAATCTGCCCGGCATTGGTAGCCAACGCCAGATCAGCAATGGTGGTGTCTTCCGTCTCGCCAGAGCGATGGGAGATGACCGCAGTGTAACCGGATTTTCTGGCCATCTCAATAGCAGCCAGTGTCTCGGTCAAGGTGCCAATCTGGTTTACCTTGATGAGAATGGAGTTGGCAATATTTTTTTCAATACCTTCGGCAAAAATGCGGGTATTGGTTACGAACAGGTCATCACCTACCAGCTGTATCTGCTTACCCAGCCGTTCAGTCAACGTTGCCCAACCGTCCCAATCATTCTCGTCCATACCATCTTCGATACTGATGATGGGATATTTGTCCACCCAAGCAGCCAAATAGTCGGTGAACTCCGTTGAACTGAGGCTGAGTCCCTCAGAAGCCAGCACATATTTACCATCTTTATAGAATTCAGAACTGGCGGCATCAACAGCAATAAAAATATCTTCACCCGCCGTATAGCCCGCATTGGCAATAGCCTCCAGTATCACCTCGATCGCAGATTCATTGGATGGCAGGTCGGGAGCAAAACCACCCTCATCCCCAACGGAGGTGTTCATCCCTCTGCCGTGCAGAACCTTTTTCAGCGCATGAAATACCTCGGCGCCGTAACGCACTGCTTCAGTCAACGAAGGCGCACCGACCGGCATAATCATGAACTCCTGCAGATCAACACTGTTGTCCGCATGGGCGCCACCATTGATGATGTTCATCATTGGTACCGGCATCTGGCAGGCATTTCCACCCCCCAGATAGCGATAAAGGGGCATCCCCTTGGCCGCAGCCGCTGCATGGGCGGCGCCCATGGAAACCGCCAGCAGGGCATTGGCGCCTAAACGACCTTTGTTTTCCGCTCCATCCAGGTCGATCATGATTTGATCGATTTGCGCCTGTTGCGCGGCATCTTTGCCGAGCAAAGCATCACGAATCTCACCAGTCACATTGGCGACGGCTTTCTGCACTCCCTTGCCGAGATAGCGTGTATTGTCTCCATCACGCAGTTCGATGGCTTCCCGTGCCCCGGTAGAGGCACCGGAAGGCACGGCGGCTCGTCCAACCGCCCCGCCGGCCAGAATAACATCGGCCTCAATGGTAGGGTTACCGCGGGAATCCAGGATCTCACGGGCAATAATATCAGTAATCGTTGTATCAGGCATTGAAACTCCGATGCTCCATTTTTAATGAAATTCAATGAAATGCTTTTTGGCTTACAAAAACGATTCTAGAAATCGTTTGGCTTTAACAGTCTCATCCAGCAGCTTGAGAGTTTCCAGCAGCTCTTCCATCAGGGACAGGGGCCACATGTTTGGCCCGTCACTCAACCCTTGCTCAGGGTTGGGATGGGTCTCGACAAACAGCCCCGATATTCCGACAGCGACAGCGGCTCGCGCCAGCACCGAAACAAATTCACGTTGTCCACCGGAACTTGCACCCTGTCCACCAGGTTGCTGTACTGAATGGGTGGCATCGAACACCACCGGGCAAGCGGTGCTACGCATAATAGCCAGCGCTCGCATATCGGAAACCAGTGTATTGTAACCGAAGCTCACCCCCCGCTCACATACCATGATCTGCTCGTTGCCGGTTTCATGTGCCTTCTCCACCACATTATTCATATCCCAGGGAGCCAGAAACTGCCCCTTTTTAATATTCACCGGCTTGCCCTGACGCGCCACGTTTTGAATAAAATTGGTCTGCCGCACCAGGAAAGCCGGGGTCTGCAACACATCCACTACTGCGGCTACTTCGTTCAGCGGCGTGTCCTCATGGACATCGGTGAGTACCGGCACGCCAATCTGCTGTTTCACTTTTTCCAGAATCTGCAACCCCTGCTCGATACCAGGCCCCCGGTAGCTGCGGGTGGAGGTGCGGTTAGCCTTGTCAAAGGAAGATTTATAGATGAAAGAGATATTCAGCCGTTGCGTGATCTCCTTGAGCCGGCCTGCAACATCCAGTGTCATCTGCTCACTTTCAATAACACAGGGGCCGGCGATCAGAAACAGAGGTTGCTCCAGCCCGGCTTCAAAATCACACAGCTTCATGACTTCTCCTCCGGCATAAACCGGCACGCCGCTTCGATAAAACGGGTGAACAGGGGATGCCCGTCCCGCGGTGTGGAGGTGAATTCCGGATGGAACTGGCAGCCAATGAACCAAGGGTGATCCAGCAGCTCGACAATTTCCACCAGATTACCATCAATTGAACGACCGGCAATCAACATCCCGGCATCTTCGATAGTCGCAAGATACTGGTTGTTGAACTCATAACGATGACGATGGCGTTCCACAATCTGATCCTTGCCATAGATGGAATGAGCCAGAGAATCTTTTTTCAGCTGACAAGGTTGACCGCCCAGACGCATGGTTCCACCCAGGTCGGAGCCCTCGCTGCGGATCTCCCTGGAACCCTGGCTGGTTGTCCACTCGGTAATCAGGCCAATTACCGGATAGGGAGTGTCCGGTTTGAACTCCGTGCTATGGGCGCTGCCCAGCCCGGCCGCATGGCGGGCCAGCTCGATTACCGCCACCTGCATGCCGAGACAGATTCCCAGATAGGGGACCCGATTCTCCCGTGCGAAGCGGACTGCAGTGATCTTGCCTTCCACCCCGCGCTTGCCAAATCCGCCGGGAACCAAAATGGCTCCCATCCCCTCCAGGCAACCGGTGCCTTCCATTTCAATCCGCTCTGAATCGATGTAAACAATATTCACCCTGGTGCGGGTATGAATACCGGCGTGGATCAGCGCCTCGGAAAGCGATTTGTAGGCCTCGGTAAGATTGATATATTTACCCACCATAGCGATGTTTATCTCGCGCTGCGGGTGATGCAGGGCATCCACCACCACCTGCCATTCGGCAAGATTTGCTTCAGGAGCACTCAGGTTGAGCTTCTCAACCACGATCTCATCCAGCTTTTCACAATGCAGCGCCAGTGGCACTTCATAGATACTGCTGGCATCTTCTACACTGATAACCGCACGCTCTTCCACATTGGTAAACAGAGCGATCTTGCGCCGTTCATCGGCCGGCACAGGACGGTCAGCGCGGCACAACAGAATATGCGGCTGAATGCCGATAGAACGCAGCTCTTTTACCGAATGCTGGGTAGGTTTGGTTTTCAGCTCTCCCGCCGTCGGGATATAGGGCAACAGGGTAAGATGAATATAGAGAACATTGTCATGCCCCTGCTCCACCCCCATCTGGCGAATCGCCTCCAGAAACGGCAGTGATTCGATATCACCCACCGTGCCACCTATCTCCACCATAACAACATCATGACCCTCTGCCCCGGCATGAATGCGGCTTTTGATCTCGTCGGTGATATGGGGAATAACCTGCACCGTGGCGCCCAGGTAATCACCTGCCCGCTCCTTACGAATCACATTCTCGTAGATGCGACCGGTGGTGAAATTGTTTCGCTGACTCATGGGAGTACGCACAAAGCGCTCATAGTGACCCAGATCCAGATCGGTTTCAGCGCCATCCTCGGTAACATAAACCTCACCATGCTGAAACGGACTCATGGTACCCGGATCAACATTAATATAGGGATCCAGCTTGAGCAGGGTAACCTTGATCCCGCGGGCTTCCAGAATCGCGGCCAACGAAGCAGAGGCGATACCCTTACCCAGAGAGGATACAACGCCACCAGTAATAAAGATGAATTTAGTCATTGCCTTGAAACGATTTGGGGGATGATATATCAGCAAGGGTGAATTGTCGGTCTTTTCGACAGCGGTTTCAATCCCTGCCGGCTACATTCCGACACATAAAGAGGTAAATAATTGGTTCAGAGGGGCGCAGATTCAGCTCACTAGTGTACTGTAACGAATAATGCAGTCATACCAAGACTGCCTTGGCACGTTCAATTTTTTCAAGAATAACTTCCGTTGTTTTTGTCCACTTGAAGGGTTTTGGGTCTGCATTGTGAACCTCGATAAATTCCATGATTTTTTCTTCCAGTATCTTTTACCGAAGACAATACACCACGACGAATCTGCTTCTCGGTGATTAATCCAAAAAACCGCTCGACAAGATTCAACCACGATGAACTGGTTGGTGTAAAGTGCAGAATCACACGCTTGTTCCTCTTTAACCAATTCTGCACTTTCGTATGCTTATGTGTGGAATAGTTGTCTACGATCACATGCAACGTTTTTTCCTTGGGTGTCTGCGCTTCGACTGTCTTCAAAAACGACAGAAATTCCTGGTGCCGGTGACGTTTCTTGCACTCACCAATCACCTCGCCAGTAAAAACATTCAAGGCTGCAAATAGCGTGCTTGTGCCATGGCGCTTGTAATCATGTGTCATGGTGCCGGCCCGTCCGGGCTTCATCGGTAATCCAGGTTGCGTTCGATCCAGTGCCTGAATCGAACTTTTCTCATCGATCGAGAACACCACTGAAGTGGCTAGACTATCCCGGACACACAACCTCAAGTAATCTTGGGGGTTAATCAGAGAGTGTGTACCGATGAGTAATCAGAAGAAACAGAACCACTATACATCAGAGTTTAAAGAGTCAGCGGTCAAGCTGGCAATAG
>JAJRUV010000092.1 GCA_024277595.1 Gammaproteobacteria bacterium | reverse complement strand
GCTCCTGTGGTGTCCCGCTGCGGCGTTGCAGTGTTTGACAAGGGCGACAGCCATTGCCTGCACACTGCGCCTTGCTGCGAAACACCACAGGAACGCTGTATCCTGATTTATCACCTTGACGGAGTACTAGTAAACAGCAATATCAATGACAATTTTCAAAAACCGGAATCAGTCGTATCTGCATTTTGAAGTTGTTTGAGTATATGAGGTTCCAAACTGAAATTGATAGTATGAAAATTCACCGCAACAAGGAGAACCGGAAAATGGGAAATACCAAGAAAAAACACACAATTTTGCACACGTCATTTTTATTGATTTTTATGACAGGTATCAGTAGTGACGCAATTTCCAGACCAGAAAACATCAAACCAGACTTGTCCTACTACGCCGATGATTACACCTTCAAGGAAAACATAGCCGAGCTGGGTGAGGAAAAAAACTATGAAGAAGTATTCAAGAATTATGAATATTATGAAACAATCTACGATGAGGAAAGACGGCCTTTATTGTTCCGCGCATACAAACGAGGAGATATAATCTGGACCGAGCACTATTTTTACGGCGACAATGGAAAACTGATAAAGAAGGAGATTACAAAGCACGGCAAACCGGAAAAAATCATCCATTTTAAACCGGAGTGAAATCCGGCAACCTGTCAAATTCAGATAATCCTGGCAAGCATGGTGGGAGAACGAGTGCAAACTTCCACGACTTTTTCACCACCCTGAACCCGATGGACTCCCAAGCAAAGCAGCTTCCTGTCAAATATATTGTACTTTAACAATTTCATACTCTTTAATGCCGCCAGGAGTCTTCACTTCAGCAATATCTCCCTCCTCCTTGCTAATCAAGGCGCGTGCCACCGGGGAATTGATAGAGATAAATCCCTGTTTGATATCAGCCTCATCATCACCAACTATCTGATAGGTCACCTCTTCACTGGTCTCTTCATCCGCCAAGGTAACGGTGGTTCCAAACACAACCCGTCCTCCAGCATTGAGGATGGTAACATCAATAACCTGGGCATGAGAGAGTTTGCCTTCAATCTCCTTGATGCGCCCCTCGATAAAACCCTGCTGCTCACGGGCGGCGTGATATTCGGCATTCTCTTTCAGATCACCGTGCGCACGCGCTTCGGCAATCGCTTCGACCACCTTTGGGCGGGCCACACTCTTCAACTCTTTTAGCTCTTCACGCAGTTTCTCTGCGCCACGTGCGGTCAATGGTACTTTGCTGTTCACGCTGTCAGTTCCTTGTGCAGATCCTGAAGACAGTTTACTTCGACATCGCTCTCCCGCTGCAATGCCATGCAGATGGCTTCAGCGCCGGTTAAAGTAGTAGTGTAGCTTACCTTGTGCATCAACGCCTCACGCCGGATGGTATAGGAGTCGGCGATAGCCTGTTTGCCTTCGGTGGTATTGACGATAAAAGTGATTTCACCATTCTTGATCATGTCTACGATATGGGGACGCCCTTCGGTCACTTTGTTGATATGTTGACAGGGAATCCCCACCTGTTCCAGCACACGTGCCGTGCCGTGGGTTGCCACCAGTTCAAAGCCCAGTTCCACCAGCTGGTTTGCCACCCGGGCAATACCCTTTTTATCCGTCTGGCGCACACTGAGGAAAGCACGTCCACCATGGGCAAGGGTTTCCCCCGCTCCCAGCTGGGCCTTGCGGAACGCCTCCCCAAAGCTGCGCCCAACACCCATTACTTCCCCGGTAGATTTCATCTCCGGCCCCAGAATCGGATCCACCCCGCGGAATTTTACAAACGGGAATACGGCCTCTTTCACCGAAAAGTAGCCGGGGGTTATCTCGGCACTTATCCCTTGCTCCGCCAAGGTCTGTCCCGTCATGCAACGGGCAGCGATCTTGGCCAGCGGCCGGCCCGTCGCCTTGGAGACGAAAGGCACCGTACGTGAAGCCCGCGGGTTGACCTCCAACACATAGACCTTGCCATTCTGGATGGCAAACTGGGTATTCATCAGGCCAACCACGCCCAGCTCCAGCGCCATTTTGCGAGCCTGCTCACGGATAATATCCAGTACTCCGGCATCCAGTGTATAGGACGGCAGGGAGCAGGCAGAATCACCGGAGTGTACTCCAGCCTGTTCTATATGCTCCATAATGCCGCCAATAACTACCTGTTTTCCATCGCAGATTGCATCCAGATCCACCTCGATGGCATCATCCAGAAAGCGATCCAGCAGCACCGGGGAATCATTGGAGACCTGTACCGCCTCGGTCATGTAACGGCGCAGCTCCGCTTCATTGTATACAATCTCCATGGCGCGCCCGCCCAGCACATAAGATGGCCGGACCACCAACGGATAACCAACCTCCTCCGCCAGCCGAACCGCCTCGTCTTCAGCCCGTGCGGTACGGTTGGGCGGCTGAAGCAGCCCCAGCTTTTCAATCATCTGCTGGAACCGTTCCCGATCTTCGGCAAGATCGATGGAGTCCGGGGTTGTACCGATGATCGGTGCCCCCGCAGCCTCCAGCGCACGCGCCAGTTTGAGGGGTGTCTGCCCGCCATACTGGACGATGATCCCCTTGGGGCGCTCCAGCTCCACCAGCTCCAGCACATCCTCCAGGGTGAGCGGCTCGAAATAGAGTCGATCCGATGTATCATAGTCGGTGGAGACCGTCTCCGGATTGCAGTTGACCATAATGGTCTCAAACCCGTCCTCGCGGCAAGCCTGGGCCGCATGCACACAGCAGTAGTCGAACTCAATCCCCTGGCCGATGCGGTTGGGGCCGCCCCCCAGCACCATCATTTTGTCTCGCTGACTGGGAGCCGCCTCGCACTCCTCCTCATAGGTAGAGTACATATACGCCGTGGCGGTGGCGAACTCGGCGGCGCAGGTGTCCACCCGTTTGTAGACCGGCCGCACACCCAGCCGGTGGCGCAGCTCCCGCAGTTCCTGCTCGCTGACACCCAGCAGAGTGGCAAGGCGGTTGTCGGAGAACCCCTTGCGTTTCAGAAAGCGCATCCTTTCCCGATCCTGGGCGGCCACTCCCGCCTGCCGAACCTCTCCCTCGATCCGCACCAGCTCCTCGAGCTGTACCAGGAACCAGGGGTCAATGCGGCACAGCTCGTGAACCTGCTCCAGGGTCATACCGAGACGGAAGGCATCCGCCACATACCACAGACGCTCGGCGCCGGGGCTGCGCAGCTCCTGGCGCAGGGTCTCTTTCACGGTTTCGCTGTCCGGATCGATTTTCTCGTTCAGGCCATCACTGCCAATCTCGAGGCTGCGCAGGGCTTTCTGCAATGACTCCTGGAAGGTGCGACCGATGGCCATCGCTTCACCCACCGATTTCATCTGGGTAGTCAGCCGACTGTCCGCATCCGGGAATTTTCCAAAGGTGAAACGGGGGATCTTGGTGACCACATAGTCGATACTTGGCTCGAACGATGCCGGAATAATACCGCCGGTAATATCATTATCCAGTTCATCCAGCGTATAGCCAACCGCCAGCTTGGCGGCAATCTTGGCAATAGGAAATCCGGTGGCCTTGGAGGCCAGCGCCGATGAGCGGGAGACGCGCGGATTCATCTCGATGATGATCATTTTCCCGTTTTCCGGATTGATAGCAAACTGGACGTTGGAACCACCCGTCTCTACCCCGATCTCACATAACACCGCAAGAGAAGCATCACGCATGATCTGATACTCTTTGTCGGTGAGGGTCTGGGCCGGCGCAACCGTAATGGAGTCACCGGTGTGTACCCCCATGGGATCGAAATTCTCGATCGAGCAGACGATGATGCAGTTATCGTTACGATCCCGTACCACCTCCATCTCGAACTCTTTCCAGCCCAGCACCGACTCCTCGATCAGCAGCTCGCTGGTGGGGGAGAGATCCAGTCCGTGTTCACAGATATCCACGAATTCCTGTTTGTTGTATGCAATGCCGCCGCCACTGCCGCCCATGGTGAAAGAGGGGCGAATAATGGAGGGAAAACCGATCTGGGCCTGCACTTGCAGCGCCTCTTCCATGCTATGCGCAATAGCGGAGCGCGGGGTATCCAGGCCGATTTTTTTCATCGCCTGGCGGAACAGGTCACGATCTTCCGCCTTGTCAATCGCCTCCCGGCTAGCGCCGATCATCTCCACCCCGTATTTCTCCAGCACGCCATTGCTGACCAGATCCAGAGCGCAGTTGAGCGCCGTCTGTCCACCCATGGTAGGCAACAGCGCATCCGGCCGCTCTTTTTCGATGATGCGAGCAACGGTCTGCCAGCGAATTGGCTCGATGTAGGTGGCATCCGCCATCTCCGGATCGGTCATGATGGTGGCCGGATTGGAGTTGATCAATACAATCCGGTAGCCTTCTTCGCGCAGCGCCTTGCAGGCCTGGGCTCCGGAATAATCGAATTCGCAGGCCTGTCCGATGACGATGGGACCTGCGCCGATAACTAGGATATTCTTTATGTCGGTACGTTTTGGCATAGGGGATCAGGACTCTCTTGCTTCGCGAATCAGAGCAACGAAACGATCGAACAGCGATGCCACATCATGTGGACCCGGGCTGGCTTCCGGATGACCCTGAAAACTGAAGGCTGGCAGATCCATGCGTTCCACTCCCTGCAGCGTGCCATCAAACAGTGAACGGTGAGTGGCACGCAGATTATCTGGCAAGCTGGACTCATCAACGGAAAAACCGTGATTTTGACTGGTAATCATCACCCGCCCGCTGTCCAGATCCTGTACCGGATGATTGGCGCCATGATGGCCGAATTTCATCTTTACTGTTTGTGCGCCGCTGGCCAGAGAGAGCAGCTGATGCCCCAGACAGATTCCGAAAACGGGAATTTTTTTATCCAGCAGCTCACGAATTGCATCAATAGCGTAGCCGCAAGGCTCCGGATCCCCCGGTCCATTGGAGAGAAACAGCCCATCCGGCTGAAGCTTCAACACCTCGGAGGCTGGAGTCAGAGCTGGCACTACGGTAATGCGACAACCGCGATCCACCAGCAGGCGCAAGATGTTACGCTTGATACCGTAATCATAGGCCACGATGTGCCAGGGCAGTTTTTCATCGATCGGATGGGGGCACTCCGGCAGGCCACTTTCAAGGGTCCAGCTTCCCTGGGCCCACTCATAGGGCTGGTGGGTCGTCACCTCCTTGGCCAGATCCATCCCTTTGAGACCGGGAAAAGCCTGTGCCGCAGCCAGAGCCTGGTGCTCATCAATCCCATCCCCTGCCACAATAGAGCCGTTCTGGGCACCTTTTTCGCGCAGGATACGAGTCAGCTTTCGAGTATCAATATCGCTGATGGCGACAATCCGCTGGCGGCGCAGATACTCTTCCAGCGGCTCCTGGCTGCGCCAGTTACTTGCAATCGGGGAGAGTTCACGGATAACCAGTCCCGCTGCCGCAATGCCGGAAGACTCTTCATCATCCAGATTACAGCCAACATTACCGATATGCGGATAGGTAAGGGTCACGATCTGACGGCTGTAGGAGAGATCGGTGAGAATCTCCTGATAGCCGGTCATGGCGGTATTGAACACCACTTCCCCGACGGTCTGACCGTTGTAACCAATCGATCTGCCGGGAAACGATGTCCCGTCTTCCAGAACCAGCAGGGCAGGATCGCTCACATTACCTCCATTGAGAAATTGTCTGGAAAAATGATGACATTAATGCCAGGCAGCCTCTTTAAGATGCACAAAGCGGGAGCGCTCCATTCCGGAACCTCCCGCTACCTGCTATTCTACGTTGAACACCTGCCGGCCGACAAGCGCCCTGCCTCATTTTGTTTTTTGTGGTACTCAGCCGCCCCGATGCTGCAAGGTGGCGATAAAAAAATCAGTGCGGTATTAAGATGAGCAAGAAAACAAATAGCGCTGCCTCTGACCGATCCCCGCATTTCCAGGTAGTTTGGGTATATGCTGGGTTACAATAACAGGAAGCCAAAAACGTAAATCTGACAGTTTTCTATGCCGGAAGGATTTGACCTCCTGAGCTGCGCTGGGCACGTTCGTCTGTCTCTCTCTGCTCACTGCGCAACTCTCCCTGCAGCTCCTCCACATGGCAGTTCGATACTACGGAATCGACCATCTTCATTCGATTCCGGGTCTGAAACCAGTTGTCCAGGGCAGTCCCCACATCCCGTTCCGCCATCAGAACCACTTTTTGTTGCTGTTCTATTGCTTCGGAGAGTTTGCTTACGAAGCTCTGGTAATGGCGCAGCTGGGCCGCCTTTATTCCGTTGCGGGCGGCATCGTGCAGCCGGTCAAGATACTCGACCCGGTAGGATTCCAGTTCCTGAAGCTGCTGTCGCTGTTGCTGCAGTTTCTGACGAATATCCCCCAGCCTGCGAGCAGCTTTTTGCTGTTTGTCTTCTGCCAGCCTCGCTACCGGCTGTAGACGGCTGCTGCGTTTTTGTTCTGCCATTTAATCGACTGCTCCGTCAAAATGATGGGTTGTTTAGCCTGGGAGGTTCGGGATCAGTGCCATCAGTTGTTCCAGACTGTGGCAGGTGTTGACTCCATGGTGCATCTCCTGGCCAAGAAACTCCATCAGTTTCGGATGGAGGTCGATGGACTCATCGATGGCCCGGTCGGTACCCTTGCTGTAAGCACCGATGCTAATCAAATCCCGGTTCTGCTGATAGGTGGAGTAGATCTGCTTGAAACGGCGGGCTGCCTGCTGTTGCTCCGATGCAGTTATCTCAGTCATTACCCGGCTGATGGAAGCTTCGATATCGATGGCCGGGAAGTGGCCGGCCTCCGCCAACCGCCGTGACAACACCACATGCCCGTCAAGGATTGCCCGCGCAGAGTCCGCTATCGGATCCTGGAGATCGTCCCCTTCGGTCAGTACGGTATAAAAAGCGGTAATCGATCCGCCCCCCTCCGGGCCATTGCCGGCGCGTTCCACCAGCTGCGGCAACTTGGCGAATACTGACGGTGGATATCCCTTGGTGGCTGGCGGCTCTCCCACCGCCAGGGCAATCTCACGTTGCGCCTGGGCGTAGCGGGTCAGGGAATCCATCAGCAGCAGCACATTTTTACCCTGATCCCGAAAATACTCAGCGATGCTGGTGGCCAGCGCGGCACCATGCAGACGCATCACCGGAGTATCATCGGCAGGCACCGCTACCACCACGGCGCGGCGCAGCCCCTCCGGCCCAAGGATATTTTCGATAAACTCCTTGACCTCCCGACCACGCTCACCAATCAATCCAACCACCACCACATCCGCAGTGGTAAACCGGGTCATCATCCCCAGCAGGACACTCTTGCCCACGCCGCTACCGGCGAACAGCCCCATGCGCTGACCACGACCAACACTGAGCAGGGCGTTGATGGCCCGTACGCCCACATCCAGTGGTTCACGAATCGGCGCCCGCGCCATCGGGTTGATGGGATGGCCGTTGAGAGGAATGGTAGTCTCGGCACGCAATGGCCCTCTCCCGTCCAGCGGTCGTCCCCGGCCATCGAGAACACGCCCAAGCAGCGCATCACCGGCTGGTGCCTGGTAGATTTTGTTGGTGGGAATAACCCGTGCATTGGGTACCACGCCGCTCATGGTGGCGGTGGGCATAAGATAGAGACGATCCGCGGCAAAACCCACTACTTCCGCCTCAATATGACTGCCATCGGCATTGACTACCATGCAGTTAGCGCCGATGGGGGCATGACAACCCACCGCCTCCAGGGTCAGGCCGACCATGCGAGCCAACTTGCCCTCCACTACCAGTTCGGGCGGAGCCAGACGCCGCCGGCGCTCCACCAGCCGCCGCGACCAGATGGGGGCACGAAGCGGATTCGGATTCATCGGCCACCCTCCCGCTCGTCACCCAGCAGCGTTGCAGCCACTGCGGCGAGCTGCCGTTCCACCGTTGCATCGATATAGGATGTCTCGCTCACCACCCGGCAGCCGCCCCGGGTCAGGGTGGGATCTTCAACGAGGGTCCAGGGCCGATCGCCTTTACCGTCATCCATAACCAACGCCTCGCGAACCAGAGCAGCATCTTCCGGGTGAAGCGCCAACCGGTACTCCCGTGCCGCGACAGGCAACAGCGACACCGCCTCGCGCACCACCGCGATAATCTGGCCGGGATCTGCTTTCAGTTCGCGGCGAATCAGCTGACGGGATACCGCCAGTACCAGTTCCACCAGCTGATCCTCCACCTCCTTGTCCAGCTGGCTGACGGGATCGGCCAAAACAGCGAGCAACTGCTCCAGATGTTGCGTCCTCGCCTGGAGCTGCTGACGCTCGATTTCAATCAGTGACCCGCTCTTTTCCGCCCGTGCCTTCCCCTGTTGCAGGCCCTCGCTGATCCCCCGCTCCCGGCCCTTCTGAAAACCGGCTTCACTCCCCACCTTGAAACCCTCTTTCCGGGCAGCAGCGATCTCCTGATCAATGTCCCGCACCGGTACCGCATCGAGCAGCTTCCCTTCACCCGTTGAGATCAATGGTTCCGGTTTTGCTGTCTCACTACGTTCTCCAGCAGATGATCCCTTTTCCATAGCAGGCAGTACCCAGCGGCGAATGGGGGGGGGATCATCTTTGATGATGTTGGCAGCCATTATTTTACCTGGAAACTGGAGCTGGACGGTACACCGGAGCGTGATTCACCCGGCAGGTGAACAGACAGGTCAAAATCAACAGATTGCATATCAGTTGATCAACACTACATGAGAGCGATCAACCGCAGTTTCCAGGTTAAACAAACTCTTCACCTGAACCACCCAGACTGATATCACCGGAATCCGCCATTCGCCTGGCGACCGCAAGCACCTCTTTTTGCGCAGACTCTACATCACTGAGGCGCACAGGACCCTTCGATTCCAGATCATCCCGCATCATTTCAGCGGCGCGCTTGGACATGTTTTTGAAGAATTTCTCCTTGAGTGCATCGTCAGCACCCTTGAGCGCCGTAATCAACGACTCGGATTGCACCTCACGCAGCAGCGCCTGAAAACCACGATCATCCACCTCCATCAGGTTATCGAACACGAACATCAGATCCTGAATGGACTGGGACAGATCGGGATCGACATCAGTAATACTCTCCAGGATGCCGCTTTCAATTGAAGTATCGGTAAAGTTAAGTATGTCGGCCGCTTTTTTGACGCCGCCAACGGTCGAGGATTTAAGACTGCCCGCATTTCCACCGGAAAACTGCCGTTCAAGAATATCATCCAGCTCGGCCAGGGCATTGGGCTGCACACCTTCCAGCGTGGCGATGCGCAACATGATATCGGGACGAGAGTTCTCCGGCAGCACAGCCAGCACCTTGGCCGCCTGATCCGACTCCAGAAAGGAGAGAACGATGGAGATAATCTGCGGATGCTCCAGCCGGATCATCTCGGCGATGGCGCGCGGCTCCATCCAGCGCAGGGAATCGATCCCCTTGGAGCTTTTACCCAGCATAATCCGATCCACCAGGCTATCCGCCTTGTCTTCACCCAACGCCTTGACTAATACGGTGCGAATATAGTCCTCCGCCTCCAGTCCCAGTGAAGTCTGACTCTCCACCAGTTCGGTAAAAGAACTCAACACCTCTTCAACCTGTTCGCGGGTCACACTGCCCAGTCTGGCCATGGTTGCACCAAGTTTTTGCACTTCCCTTGGACCCAGGTGCTTCATCACTTCGGCGGCATCCTCTTCTCCGATGGAGAGCAACAGGATTGCAGCACGTTCGACGCCACTCAGGGGGCGTTTTTCCGGCAGCTCTTTCTGAACACCATTAGCCATCAGGCTGCTCCTCTTCCAGCCAGGAACGTACTACCTGCACCACCCGTTTGGGATCCTGCTTGGCTATCTCTTTGGCTGCTTTCAGATTCTCTTCATGACCAGCGGCCTGCATCTCCCGCTGCATCTCTGTCTGCATCACTTGCTGCTGGAGCTCAACCTCATCCACCGGCTCGTTCTTCGACTCCCGCACCGCTGGAGGAATCCGGGTCAAACTACGCAGCAGCGGCCGCAACACCGCGAAGATCAATATCAGCGCCAACAGGCCTCCCATAACCTGCTTGCCAATATCGAGCACCCAGGGTTGTTGCCATAATGGCTGCGTCTCTATTTGTTGTTCCGGCTCGACAACGAAGGCAGCATTGATGACATTGACACTGTCATCACGCTGGGCGTTAAACCCGACAGCCTCCTTCACCAGAGCAGTCAGACGAACCAGCTCCTCTTCATCACGCGGAGTGCGGATCAGTTCACCCTCGTCGTTAGTACTCAACCGGTCATCAACCACCACAGCAACCGACAGGCGGCGCACCGTGCCGACGGGGTTTCTGATATGACTGATGGTTTTATCCACCTCATAATTGATGGTCGAGTTGCGCTTGCTGCGCAACGGTATGCCACCAGCCTGTCCGTCCACCGGATTGACCATTTCGGGAGCCAGCCCTGCACCCGGCGGCTCGTTGGCAAGCGCGCCGGGAATGCCGGTTTCGGCACCATCGTATACCCGCTCATCTGACTTCTGTTCACTGCGGATGATGGTGGCATCCGGGTTATAACTCTCTTCGGTACGCTCAGTCCGGGTGAAATCCAGTTCCGCAGAGACCTGGGCCTTGACTCCCTTGTTACCCAGGATCGGAGCCAGAATCGCTTCGATGCGCGAAATGTAGCTCTGCTCAATACGGCGGGTATAGGCAAACTGGCGGTTGCTCAGATCCAGATCGGTTGTTTTATCTTTAGTGGTCAACAACTGCCCGGTCTGATTCACCACCGTCACTCGATCGGCAATCAGGCCGGGAATGCTGGATGCCACCAGGTGGACGATGGCCTGCACCTGCTGCTCGGTCGGTATCTGCCCCCGGTAAACATTGACCACAACCGAGGCACTGGGTTTGTCACGATCCCGGATGAAGACGGACTGCTTGGGAATTGCCAAATGAATCCGCGCACTGCGAACGTTTTCTATGGTGGCGATGGAACGCGCCAGCTCTCCCTCGATAGCGCGCTGATAACGCGTTGACTCCATAAACCGGCTGACACCAAATCCTTGCTGTTTGTCGAGCAGTTCAAAACCCGCTACACCACCACTCCGGGGCAATCCCTGAGCGGCGAGTTGCAAGCGAACCTCATGCACCTTGCTGGCCGGCACCATAATCCCGCCACTTTTTTCATTCAGTTTGTAGGGGATATTCAGTTGTTCGAGCGCCTGAACAATCTCGCCGGCATCACGCAATTCAAGGTTATTGTACAACCCTTTATAGATCGGTTTCTGAGCCCATAACAGCACCAGCACCGTTAACGCAATAATTCCGGCAACCGCCCCGATCAAACCAGCCTGTCGGGGCAGTGGCAAACGTCTGAAGCCCTCAAAATAGTTTACAATGCCGGGTGATGTTGCTGATTCCATAGTTTCCTGATTCGTTTTATAACTCAAGTATCGTAGTTCATTGAACCCCTCTCCCTCAGGGAGAAAACCGGGGTGAGGGGATTTAAAAAGCTATTGTGTTATGTCTTTATTTCCTCAATGTGCCTGCATTTTGGAAATGCGCTACAAGCTAAAAACTCATTGCCGATATTACCCCCTTTCTTTGCTGTTTTTTTGTCATCGTTGATAAGCATTTTGGGGAAATTCTCTCGCTATCTGGAAATTGATCGGTACTAGATGTTTCAACAGGTTCTTGAATAAAATTTTGCAACTGGCTATCAGGAAGACAAGCTTATAAAATGCGCTTTGTCTCATTAAGGAACGCTCGGCGGGCGTAAAAAGAACACCTGTCTTTCCACAAGAATATTCAGCTGGTTGCACACCCTGATTTTTTGAGAGCCTTAATACCACTATCACCAAAACCCCTGCGATAATTAGCGAAATTATTATCCAATTCATTTGGTTCCCCTGTTATGCATAATGGGGCTTTTACGTCATCATGAACTTCCAAACTCATCAGCTTCCTCTGGTTATCCGGATCGAGCAACACATTACAGCGGCATATTGATTACATCCTGGTAAGCCTGGATGACTTTGTTGCGCACCTGCAGCACACTTTGAAACGCAATGCCAGCTTTCTCGGAAGCCAGCATTACTTCAGCCAGGCTCATGTCGCTGGTTCCGGCCTGAAATTCCTCTTTGGCACTGCGGGACTGCCGCTGTATCTCATTCACCTGGTCAATGGACTGCTTCAACAACCCGCCAAAGTCTGTGTCTTCCGTTTGCTCTGCCGCAGTTCCGCCTTGTGCCTGGGCTGCCATAACCCGCATCTGCGACAACAGATCATCAGTATTTATTTCGCTCATATTCTTCTCCCTGGAAAGCCCACCCCGAATAACATTTCAGGCCGGAATTTCGATACCGCTGTCACGCATTTTCGCCAGTTTGTAGCGCAGGGTTCGTTCACTGATTCCGAGTCGTGCAGCAACCGCTTTTCGGCTGCTGCCCGGCTCATCCAGAGCATCGGCAATGATCTTGTACTCCTGCGACTTCACACCGTCATTCAGCGTATCCGCCACTTCAGCAAGCGGCGCAGTTACTCCATCCTGTTCTACCACCTGTTCAAGATGCAGATCCTGTGCCAGAATCGCATCACCACTCTGCAAAATCAGGGCACGCTGAATCACATTGTCCAGTTCACGCACGTTGCCGGGCCACCGGCAGGCCAACAGTCGCTTCCGCGCCGCCTTGCTCAGGACGGGAATGGCGCGCCCGGCATCGCGGGCATGGCGCTCCAGCAAGTACACCGTCAACGGAATAATGTCATCAGGCCGCTCTCGCAGCGGTGTTATCTGCAACGGAAATACGTTGAGCCGATAGAACAGATCTTCACGGAATCGATATTCCGCAACTTGCTGTTTCATGTCACGGTTTGACGTAGCCAGCACCCGCACATCCAGCGGGATGGTTTTACGTCCTCCCAGCCGTTCCACCTCACGCTCCTGCAACACTCGCAACAGTTTTGCCTGCAGGCCAAAATCCATTTCCGATATCTCATCCAGTAACAGCGTGCCTCCCTGGGCCTGCTCGAATTTACCGGGAGACGCCTGGCAGGCGCCGGTAAATGCCCCCTTTTCATAACCAAACAGAGTCGCTTCCAGCATGTTCTCCGGAATGGCGGCACAGTTGACGGCAACGAACGGCTGCCCGGCCCGCGCAGAATGACGGTGCAGGTAGCGGGCCAGCACCTCCTTGCCAGTACCGCTTTCACCGGTAATCAAAACGGTTGCATTGCTGTCAGCTACCCGGCGTGCCAGTTCCCGCAAGGCACCAGTCTGTTTGTCTTCGCCAATCAGATCCATATCATCCGCAGCACAGTTGCCCAGATAGCGGGCAACCGTGCTGACCAGCACCTCCGCTTCAAACGGTTTAACCAGATAGTCCACAGCACCATCACGCATCGCCGCCACCGCTTTCTGGATGGTTCCATAAGCGGTCATCAGCAGCACCGGCAGATCGGGGTGTTTGTTTTTTATCCGTCCCATCAACACCTGTCCATCCATTGGTTCCATTTGCACATCACTGACCACCATGCCCACTGGCTGCCGTTCCAGCAGCGCCAGTGCTGCCACACCATCAGTCGCACCATAGACATTGAACCCGCCCAGCTCCAGCGTATCGCACAATGCCTCCAGCAGGCTCTCATCATCTTCAACCACCAGTACGGATGATTCCGGCATATTTTCCAACTCCACGTTCTAATTAACCAGTCGAACCTGTAATCACAGGTAAACACATACGAAAAATCGTCCCCTTGCCCACAACCGACTCCATTTCAAGATCCCCCTGGTGGGCCTGCGCCACCCCGCGTGCTACCGCCAGCCCCAGACCGGTACCACTGTTTCGGGTCGTCACGAACGGCTCAAATATTTTCTGCTGCAACTCCGGAGCAATACCCGGCCCGTTGTCGGCTACGGAGATCACTATCTGTTTATTTTGCGGCACATGGGCGCCCAGGGTGATCGTCCCCTCTTCGCCCATTGCCTGGACGGCATTGGTCACCAGATTCTGCATCGCACTCAACAGCAGTTCCCGATTGCAACGCACAACCTGACCACAGGTTTGATCATCCAGAACCAGCGATATTTTGTGCATCTGCAGCTGAGCCTCCACAGCATTCTGCAAGGCCAGTAACAACTCGGTTGCTGTCAGTTGTTCACCGCCACCAAGACCGCCGTGGGCAAACACCAGCATGTCATTCAGCAACTGTTCCAGGTGGCGGATACGACCCAGAATTTTATCCGCCAGTTGTTGCCGCTTCTGATCATCCAGCACAGGGCGTTTCATGTGGGATGCGTAGAGCAGCGCAGATGACAACGGTGTACGAATCTGGTGGGCCAGCGAAGCCACCATCCTGCCCATCGATGTCAGTCGTTGATCACGATTGGTTTTCTCTTGCAAGGCACGTGACTCGGTAACATCACTGAGCAGCAAAATCTGACCCGGCTCATTCCCCAGCGGGCAAGTGGACAAGCTCACCAAACGGCCGTCTGCCAACCGCAAATCACATCCTGCCTGCGGCTCCGGAGCAAAGGAGCGTTTAATAACATCACGCCACATCACGCCCACCAGCGACACACCCAGCAGCGCTTCTGCTGCAGGATTTGCCTGCTGAATACAACCTTCACTGTCAAGAGCAATCACGCCTGCAGGAAGCCCCTTCAACAAGCTTTCAAGACGGCTGGCAAGCCGCTCCTTTTCAGCAAGCTGCAACTCATACTTGCGCTGCATCATCGCTAACGGCTCAACGGGCACCGACTTCTGGCGCTCTTGCTCACGTTGTTCAAGCTCGCAGGAAAACACTCCGGGCGGCAGTCCGGACGAAGCAGTCCGCCAAACGGTTTTATTGGTCTGTTGCTTCATAATTCCCGACATAGAAAAAGCACAGCTAATTGCCGAGCAAAAAATGTGCCGTTACACCGATGCTTGCGGCAGGGCTGAAAACAGGGGCTTGGAAATCCAGGGGAGGGGAAACCAGATGGAAAACGCCAGGAAACCGGCGCTTTTTTCAACAAAAGAAGAACTATAATTGACGGACAGATTGTCTCCCTCTCCTAAAACCGGAAGATGGTCGGAGTAAGGGGCTATGAATTTGGCTCAGTTCTTGTCACCCCTCATCCCGGGAGCTTTGCCCTCCTTGCGGGAGGGGATCAAAAGGGCTCGTAACTATTCAGCATAGTTGAAAATGAGTATGTAACTGTTCAGATTGCCCCTGAAATTTGTCGGTTCAAGGCGAAAAATGTGAGTTTACACGGGTAAATGATCATTTTTAACGCAGAAATGGCAGATTTCAGGGGTAAGCTGAATAGTTACCTGCAGTTTTAGGTTAAAGCAACGCAGTATGCTCTTCCCGCTCACGATCGCGGCGCTGCAAACCGTATTTTCGCAGTTTTTCCACCAAGGTGGTACGGCGGAGATTGAGACGCCTTGCGGCGTGAGCCACGATACCATTGCATTCATCCATGGCTCGTTTAATCAACACATATTCCAGATTGTTCAGGTGCTGTTTGAGGTCAAATCCCTCGAAGGGAAGATCATCCATATTGACGGGTGGAACCAAAGAATTTTCTTCGACAGATGGCGCAGCAACTGCACCGGAATGGAACTTGGTCGGCAGATCAGTCACATCCACGACACCACAAGGATACATGATAGCCAGCCGCTCGATAATATTGGAAAGCTCCCGCACATTGCCCGGCCAGGGGTAACGGCACAGGGTACTGATTGCATTCGGAGTAAAGCGAACCGATGAACGTTTCTCATGTTCGATACGGGTAATCAGTTCATCAATCAACATCGGGATATCTTCCTTCCGCTCACGCAGGGGCGGCATCTCGATGGGAAAAACATTCAGCCGGTAATAGAGATCCTCACGGAAACTGCCCTCTTTAATCAGCTCTTCCAGACTGCGATGGGTTGCCGCGACAATACGTGCATTGGCGATGATACTCTTGTTGCTGCCGACCCGCTCAAAGGTTCGCTCCTGCAAAACCCGTAACAATTTGACCTGCATGGGCAGACTCATGTCACCGATTTCGTCCAGAAACAGGGTTCCACCAGCCGCCATCTCGAAACGCCCTTGGCGAGCACTTATTGCGCCGGTAAAAGCACCTTTTTCATGACCAAACAGCTCGCTCTCCAGCAGATCAGCAGGTATCGCCCCACAGTTGACCGGAACAAAAGGACCCCGCCGGGCTGAATGATAGTGCAGATTCCGTGCAACCACCTCCTTGCCGGTTCCAGACTCGCCGAGGATCAGTACATTGGCGTTCGAATCAGCCACCTGTTGAACATGCTGCCGCACCTTGCGCACCCCGACACTGTTGCCGACCAGACTGCGAAACAGCTCCACAGTACTGTCGCCGGACTCCTGGAAAGAGCGATTTCCGGGAGCTTTTTTCGCCCGGTACAAGGCCTCCGTCAGCTCCGTCTGCTGGAAAGGATATTTCAGCGAACAATTATGGTGTTCATCAGCACTCAGATCGAGAGCAGGTGCTTCCCCCTGTTGCTCAAGCAACAAGACAGGGGTGTCGGGAAACCTGCTACGCACTTCATCCGTAACAGAACGGGCATCATCAGGTATAGCCTGACCCACCATGATAAAACCGGGCTGATGACCAAACCCGGACAATACCTGTTCAACATTGTCGGGCGATATCAATACCGGTTTCCAGCTCATGAAAGTCAGAATAGTAACAAGATCTTGCTGGCGTCTGGTGTCTTGTTCGATTAACAAAACAGTGGTCGTTGCGCGCATTCCCCCCTCCTTCGCTGCATCAACTGTCAAATTAAGGCGAAGAGTCTAGCACGCGCTTATTATCATGTCAAAATATTGTCACAAAAAAATATTATGTCTTCCCAATATCCCGCCGGAACCCACTGGATTCAGGTGGTCATAGCGAGCACGGATAAGAATAGTTAAACCTGGAAACCGCTGTTGGCCGCTCTGACGGCGCATGATTGTAGCTATTCAGCATAGTTGAAAATGAGTATGTAACTGTTCAGATTGCCCCTGAAATTCGTCAGTTCAAGGCGAAAAATGTAAGTTTACACGGGTAAATGAACATTTGTTGACGCAGAAATGGCGGATTCCAGGGGTGAGCTGAATAGTTACGCGTGATTAACCCTGACTCCGACTGCCTCCCGGCCGTGCTGATCTCGCGCGAGCCACCTCTCGCCGATGCTGACGGAAAACCACTTTTTCCAGCACATCACGAACCTGCCCGCCCAGGTCATCAAAACAAACAGATGCCGAGTTACTGCAACCATCCCCTTGGTGAGAGGATTGCACTCTGCCGCTGGCGATAAAGGGGTTGGGGAATACCGGACTGAGATAAAGCTTGATCAGAACCGGTTCACCAACGGGCAGCTCCTGCCCGGAATCCCACTCCACCCCGTCAACCGTCAGTCTGACAGGCACCGGTACGGGCAGACTGCGCCAACTACGCAGCGTCTGGCTCAACAACTCAAGAACCAGATTTAATTTGTGATCGATGCGCTGCAGCTCGTGGCCCAGTGACGAAAGCTCCTCATCATGCTCCATAACCGGTTGCTCATCCACCGCAAGCAACCCCTGAAGCAGAACGGTATTGTCATGCTGATAGCCTTGCTGCGATACGGCATCACCGGGCTGCTTTAACAGCTCCCACTCAACGGGAATGACGCCCTGGTAGCAAAGAGCCGCTAACACTTGTTTATCGAGATTATTCTGTTTCATAACGTTGATTTATCACTCCTCACCTGTTTTTCCGCGCAAGAGATCCGGGAGCTACCGGATAGTTACCCGGAACGTAACCACAGCCTGTTCACCTGCATTCAGGACGATGCCTTTCACCGTCACGGTAGATGAGGCATATTCGCCCTGATCTGCATCAACTGCATTGGTCAGGGACTGCACCGATCCACCGTTGATGTTGGGCGCAGTCACCAGAATTCCCTTGTCCGCTACAGCATAGCCATCTGGCACAAAACTCAGCCGCGCCGACTCTGCACTCAGATCATCGGTAATCGTAACGTTGGTCGCCTGCGCTCCGGCGGTATTGGTGACACGTATAGTGTACTCCACTATGGCGCCAGGGATGCGTTTTGGATTGGTGACTCCGTTGTACGGATCGGAAATGACCGCACTGGATTTAACCACGGTGATATTTGCATTGCCGAACCAGCTCACATTGTTGCCACTGTCGGTGGAAAATGCCGGATTGATTTCGAGCAGAGCGGCATCCGAACCGGAGGCATCGGAGTCCTGCACATCCACATGGGAGATGGAGCTGGTGGCGCCTGCGGCAAGATTGAAGTGCCAGCGCGTACCCGGAATGCCTGAGCGCAGACTGAGCAGCTGGCCGCTGCTCCCCTGCAATGTCGCTGACCCGGTGACGGTCTGGGTGGAGCCGGCGGCAAAAGTCAGCGTATCAGCTCCGGTTACCGTCCTGGTCAGGTTGTGAAAAGTGGTAGAGCCGTTCAATATCTGGCCCGCACCGTTGAAATTCACCGTCGAGGTTCCGGCTGTAAAGGTATCACTGTTGGTCCAGTCACCGCTGACATTAATGGTCGCGCTGCCAGCGTCTACCTGGTTCATGCCACCACTATCGGAGGGATGAATGATCAAGCCGCCGAGGTCAACAGACGAATTGTTGAGCAAAAGTTTTCCGTATCTGTCAGGCATCGAGGCAAACCCGACCTCCAGCAGATTGCAGGTAATGGAGTGACTGGCCGTATCCAGAACTGACTCATCTCCATAGTTACCCATAAGCCAAAGTTTGTTGCAGATAATATCGCCGAGTAGTGTGAAAGTAATACTCGGGCCGGATGATGAAAGCCACAGACGCGGATAATCTGTGGCTGCCACGTTAACCGGGTTGGTTCGGGGAGCATATTTGACCGCATAATTCGAAAGTGTTGCACCCGTAGTAACCAGGGGTGTGCCGCCATCCCTGTCAAGCAAAACCTCTCCTCCGGCAACAACCCCTGTTCCCAGTACAAGCAGATTTTCCACGGTCATGCCACGCACAACCGTTGTTGTCTGCCCCGCTGCGGCAGCATTGACATTGTAGAAAGGTTTTGTCCACCAGTTGGAAACGTCGATCCTGATGGTTCCCGTCCCGGTGAAATTCACCGTACTGGTATCAGAATTGAATGTACCACTGGTGTGATCCCAGTTGCCGCTGACGGTGAAAGTATTGCTGCCGGCCGTCAGGGTGCCCAGAATTTTCATATGAGGGGTGGCAACATTGCCGAGTGGTGTATAACTGTAACCACCGGGAATATATAACTCGGTACCGGCTCCGGTTACCGTTGTATCAGGCCATGAAATCACGTAAAGAACATCTATATCGGAGTAGGCGTTTTTTGCATTATGCATATCGCCGGTATCCAGTGGCGCACTTCCCGCATCCTGGCGGATGACGAGATGATCCGCATAGAGGTCCAGGCCGGAAATGGTTGCGGAGTTAAGCGTCGAATCCATGGTCGTGACGGTGGTGGCATCAACGGTACCGTCATCGACATACACCAGCAAGGGAATATACCAGATGTTGGCGGGACTGATCACGGCAGAGATGGAATAACCGCCACTGGTATCGGTAATGGCTGTTCCTGTGCTGACGCCCTCCACAACCAGCCGCACGGTCTGGCCGGAAACCGGGGTAATTCCCTCATCGCTGTAAAGCGTGCCGGAGAGGATAATGGTGGTAGCCGCCGGAGTATAGTCAACCTCGACATACAGCTCGGTAACCCGCATCTGGTTATCGTTTTCATGGTCAACGATTGCCACCAGATTATTGACTTCACTCCATGTCCAGGCTGAACCTGTTCCCGGGTTCGTTGTGTAAACATCTCCGCTGTGCAACACAAAAGCGGGGTCAGACTGGCTTATGGAGCTGCTGAAATATTCCGCTCCATTGGTCTTTATCCCCATACGGAACATGCTGGTTCCCGATGGATAGCCAGCCTCGGCAACCACAGCCCTGACCACAACTGAGTTAATCACGCCACTTGCAGCGGCATCATCCATTTCCAGATAGTAATCATTCGTCGAGTTGAGAGACTGGCCATAGGAGTCCCATTCATCATTGCTGTCCAGTGCATCGGCCGCCGTGCCGCCTATATAATCAACACCATCACCGCTGGCCGATCCTGACGGGTGCAAAGTCAAAACCGCAGCCCCCGCTACTTCCGCAGAAAACAGCAGAACCACAAACAGTTGCAGGAGCAGACAGACAAACCACCATCCGTTTCGGTTTTTCGTCTCCCCGGCATTTCCACTCACGCAGTTCCATAACCCGACAGGACAGCCCTGTCCGTAATCTGCCTTTTTACAATATCGCTTTATCATCCCCGTCTGCTTTTCGTGCAAAGGTTCCGGAAACTACCGGACGGTTACCCGGAACCTGATCTCGGCCTGTTCTCCCCCATCGAGAACAATCCCGCCCACCGTCACGGTATCGGCAGCGGTGACGCCATAGTCACCCTGATCCGCATCAGCGGCATTGGTCAAGTCAAGCACTACACCCCCGTTGATATTGGGTGCAATCACCCGAACCCCCTTGCCAGCCGCATAACCGTTTGTCTCGAAATTCAGGCTGGCCGACTCCGCGCCCAAATCATCCGTAACCGTCAGATTGGTCGCCTGCGCGCCCGATGTATTGCTCACAAGAATGCTGTACTCCACCACTGCACCGGGAATGCGTTTCGGATTTACAGTGCCGTTTACCGGATCGGAAATAACCGTGCTGGACTTTACAACCGTAATATTCGCATTTCCGAACCAGCTCACGTTGTTGCCGCTGTCGGTGGAAAATGCCGGATTGATTTCGAGCAGACCGGCATCCGAGCCGGAGGCATCGGAGTCCTGCACATCCACGTGGGAGATGGCTCTGGTGGCGCCCGAGGCAAGATTGAAGTTCCAGCGCGTACCTGGAGTACCTGAGCGCAGGCTGAGTAGCTGGCTGCTGCTCCCCTGCAGTGTTGCCGACCCGGTGACGGTCTGGGTGGAGCCGGCGGAAAAAATCAGCGTATCGGCGCTGGTTACCGTCTTGGTCAGGTTGTAAAAAGTGGTGGTACCGTTCAATGTCTGGCCTGCGCCGTCCAGAATGACTGTCGAGGTGCCGGGAACAAAAACATCACTGTTAGTCCAGTCGCCGCTGACTGTAAATGTGTTATTGCCTCCCGTCAATGTGCCTTCAATCCGGATGTGGGCGGTAGTGACGTTGCCACCCGGAGTATAGCTGTGGCCGTTGGGAATATATAACTCGGTGTTGGTTCCACGGACAGTGAGATCACTACCGGGCACATAATATAAAATATCCGTATCTGCATAGTTCCCGTCCGCGTAACTGATATCCCCGTTGCTTATTGCTGTATAACCGCCCTCCCGGCGGACAACAAGATGGTCGGCATAGATGTCCAGATCGCCAATGGCAGTGAGGAATGTCGAATCCAGCACCATCACGGTAGTGCCAACGACCGGGCCATCATCCACATAAACCAGTAGCGGAATATACTGATCACCGGCGGCCACGGCAGCAGTAATGGCGTAATTTCCGGAAGCATCGGTGGTAGCCGTTCCTGCACTGGCGCCATCTACCAGCAGACGCACGGTTTGGCCGGCAAGTGGAGTGATTCCCTCGTCGCTGTACAGAGTACCGGAGAGGGTGATATTTGTCGTTGATGCGGCAGCCTTGTAGGTAGCGATTGCAGCACCCCAGCTACGTGAAGGATTCAGGACACCATCAGCCTGATAGTTTCCAGCTACCGAAATAATTTTGTATTCAGGACGGATTGTGCCTTCAAAACCACCGCTGAAACCTGCAGAGGTTAATGCGGTATAACCGCCACCAGGAGTAAAACCATCTGTCGGTGGCCCGCCAACACCGATGGCACCAATGAGTAGCTCATCCGCCTGCGTTGTCACTGCAGTGTTGCCCGAAGAGGGAGTAGTGGAACTCCCACTCGCGCTGGCAGTTTGATCAAGGGGAGAAGAGGAGGCCAGGCCGGAAAACTCATGAGCCGTTGCCGCCGCGCCACTGGCGACGATGACGCTGGAAGACAGGGTAATAGTATCGCTAGTGCTCAGAGGCGTAACGTTATGGGCAGAACATATCGTTGTATGCATACCTGTGCTGCTGTCATAGAGGGTTATATCGATAGCATAGCTGTTGGCTTGTGTGTCTTCGCATTTGTCTGGGCCCGATGAAAGGGTAAACGATGGCGCCCTCCAAACAAATGTCACAATGATGCTGTTTCCTGCCGAAACGCCATTTAAAACAGGAACAACAAAATCTCCTACACCAAACATACTGTATCCAGCAGAAAACTCCCCAACTTTCTGCACATACAAAACAGCACCATTAGCCTCACTGGTTGGCATTAACATAATCGCCAGTAAAACCACCGTCAACATCACGAACCGAAAATTTTTTTCTGTTGCCTGTGATTCAATATTGCAGTCAGGTAATACTGGCTGATCATCAATTACACTCTGTCTGGTTATATGAAAATTATTATCCGTCATGGAGAAATATCGAAATTATTTAGTAACTACTCAGCGAGTAGTCAATATTGCCGGCAACTGCTCAGATTGCTCCTGAAATTCGTCAGTTCAAGGCGAAAAACGGAAGTTTACATGTGTAAATGACCATTTTTTAACGCAGAAATGGCGGATTTCAGGGGTGAGCTGAGTAGTTACATCATTTATCCCTTTCTCTGGCTGTGTCTTACTCGAACTGACCTGAATTTACACACTGGAACGGGGAGAAAATACAAACGTTTTCATTTCAAACAAATTTCCACATCAGCTTTCCTTGCCGCTTTAATCAGTTTTTTATCTAAAGTAGCTAACGGCAAACCCTCACGTATTGCCAACTCAAGACAAGCTCCATCATAGCTGCTCAAGTTGCAGGCCCGGGACATTGTCAATGTCCGGCCAAATGATTGATGTGCGATTAACGAATCAACCCGTATGGGGAGATTTTCCAGTTGCGAAATAAACCGATCTACCTCTGCGAGACTGATTTCACAGCACCTTTCCGCATTTATGAGAACATTCGCTGCCTCAAAGTGCCACAGGCCGGGAACAAGTGCATCTGCGTCAGAAAAACTTGCCAGAACAGCTTCAACATAGTTCTGATCCGAACGTTTCCCGCTCTCCATCAACCAGCGCATGGCCACAGAATTATCCAGGATGAAATCAGTCATCGCCGCCCGCTTTCCTTGAATCCGGCCAACACATCATCTGCTACCCTGTGTTTTTTTGCCTTTAGCATGTTGCTGATTGCGGCTTCAGTTTTCAGGCGACTGCTGACCCGGCTTGGAACAAGATCGGCAATCGCCCGCCCTCGATTTGTTATGGTGAATGCTTCACCCGCTTCTACCCTGCGAAGGATCTCCGGCAGTTTGGTTTTGGCATCATATGAGCCAATCTCTTTTAACATCACACATCTCCTGTTATACACATTCAGACCAGAATGCTGGTCTATATGGAATGCGTCAATACAATAAATCCGGTACTCCGACCGTTTATCGCCCTGCCCAGTTGACCAGTTCCCGTACTGACTGTTGATCGAATTTCATCCGGAATTTGATGAACGGCCCTTCCATCGTATAGCGGCTGCGGGAAAAATCCTCGTCGTAAAATCCGTTAAAGTTGTAACCCAGACTCATCCATATATTATCGACGAAGGAGTGCCCCACTGAAGCTCCGCTGCTGTACTCTTGCTGGCCGACATCACGTATCTGCAACAGGCTGCCGTGGAGACCGATATCCCAGCGCGGAGTGATATCGTACCGGCTCTCCACACCCCATAGATCGGCACGGCCGCGATAGTCGCTGCCGCTGATGGTTTCGGTCAGGTATTTAGCGCCGTACTGGAGACCGAGTTGCAAATGTTCGCTGGCCCGGTAGTAGCTGTTCAGATTGTTGATTATGCGCTGGCTGGTGTTGTCGAGCGAGCCACGACTCTTTTCATTGATCAGTTCCAGGCGATTAAGCAACAGCCAGCGGCTGCGCTCAGGCCGCCAGGCCAGCGCCAGATGCAGTTTCTCGTTGCGCTTCTCCGTACCGGATGGAGCGCGACTGTCCTGCAGGCGCAGGGAAGCCAACAGGCTCAAATCAGCGCGCAGAGTGGTCTGGGCGGAGGTGACCAGGGTCCAGCGATCTTCCCTGTCGGAGTCGCGTTTTTCCACCCGTCCGTTCCACAACCAGTTGCCAGGGTTGTAGGTCAGACCGAGGGAGGCGGCGCTGAAGTCATTCGCGGCGCCGTTGGCGAAAGGCGCATTCGAATTGAGGGGATCGGCAGACCGGCCGCTGATCACCCGCGCCTGCTCCGCCCCGGCATCGAGGCTCCAGAGCTTGTTCAGTTTCCATTTCTGGCGCAGTCCCACGTTGGCTGTTGTGGCAGTAATGCCATCCCGCCGGGTCTGCTTGAGGGTAGTGAAGGCATTGGAGCCGGTCCAGGGGCTGGCTTTGACGCCCAGTCGGATATGGGTGGTGGCGCGTACAGCACCGTCAGTCCACTCCTGCTCGGCAAACAGGGTGGTGGCGGTGGCAACCAGGTAATCAACACCGATGCGCGTACGGTTGGGAAAGTCAATGCTCTCCGCGCCGCTCAGCGAGTAATCGTTGTCGAGGCGCAGGTTGAGGCGCCTGCCGAGTGTACGATGGCTGATACCGGTGAGCATCTGGTCGGAGGCCTGCCGGTTTCCGTCCGCCCGTCTGTCACGCACAGAGCGCGCACCCAGTTTGAGGGTGGTGCTGTTCTTGAGCAGTTCACTACGCACCTCGGCCAGGTCACGCTCTGCTCCGGTGACCAGATTGCTGTTGCGGTACGCCTTGCCTTTCAGGGTGACGCCGTTGCCTACGCGATAGCCGCCCTCCGCCCCCATCTTGCGGGTGCCGCTGCTGGCGCTGTTGCGCTGTTTCAGCCCGAATCCTTCCTCATCACGACGCACCCAGGCACGGCCATCCCAGCGCTTGGCACGGTGTTTGATCTCGGCCAACCAGGCGCTGGAGTCACCCCTGCCGCTGCTGTCCTGCTTGCGGGTCTGCGCCAGCTCCATGTGCAGCCGGGTGTTGCTGTTGAAGCGGTGCTCCACATCGACACCGCTGAGCTGTGATGTGCCGCCCATCACGCCTTCATCGACATGGGTGACGCCAATTGAGTTCTGTCTGGTTGCGGCCAGCTCCGCCCGGCCACCCCAGGTCAGGGTGCTGTCGCCCGGATCCAGCGATTCATAGCGGGCAATGATGAAGATGTGATTGAGGGCGGCATCGACGCTGAACAGCGGTTCACGCAGGTTGAGAACGCCACGGTCGTAGTCAATATCGTAGTCCACAAAACGTGTCAGGGTGCGGTGCTCGACAATCTGCTCGCTCTGGAAACGATCCCGCACCTCAACGGTGATCTGCTCCGAGTTGCGCACGACTTCGCTGCGTGACAGCCGGTAGGGGCCGGTGCTGCCCTGACCGCGGATCTCATCACGTACGAAAGCCTGACTGGAGTCGCTGCCAAACAGGACGATGTCGTACTCCTGGCCATGATAGCGAGCCTTGAAACCGGTCAGGCTGCGACTGTAGCGGGACAGCTCGCTATCAGCAAGGCGCGTGTCAAAGTCGCCGAACAGTGCGTAGAAACTGTCCCGCTCCAGTTTCAGATAGAGCTTTTCCTGGCTGGCAGCCTCGTGGTTCTGGCGGCTGGCATCACCGTAAATAGTGTAGTAGGCATCCGGTTGGATGGTGCCAAACAGACGGGATTCAGGCTTGCGTTTGGCACTGTCGTAGGCCATGGTGAGCAACCATTCCCCCTTGATGCGCCCCTTGGCGAAAAAGGCCACCCGGCCCTCATGATAGAGATCTTCGTCACCGCCACCCTGTAGCGGTTCCCCGTGACCGTTCAGCGCGTTGTAGCCCACCGTCCCCTCGGCCATCCCCACCAGTATCCAGTCGCGCGGTTTGGCCTGCAGATTAGCGCTGAATACCCCCTGCTCGCCCCGCACGAAAGGCAGTTTGATACGAACCTCGCCGGTTTCGGTGGTGGGTTGCAGACGGATACGCACCTCGCCATTCCTGCCGGTCCGGTAGTAGCGCCGCTGGGCCGGCGCACCCGGCAACACGGTACGCTGGAAATCCGTCCGCCGCGCGGCCTGGTAGGGGGGGGCAATACGGTATTCGCCAATACTGCCTTCGCGCACCGGATAGCCCTGCCGGTCGAACAGTCGCACGGTGATCACTGGCGGGGTCACGCCATCAGCGATCAGTAGCGATTTGGAGGGCACCAGCTCTCCCCGCACCGGCGGGCCGGAGAAGTGGATATTACGCTCCAGGCGGCCGGTTTCGCGGCCGGTTGCATCGTAGATCACCGCTTCGAACCAGTTATCCTCGGCGGCCAGATCCACACCACGCCAGCTGCTGACCGCCACGGTTCCACGCCGGTTTTTGCTGATACCTTCAAAATTGACCGTTTGTACCGGCTCGCCATTGAGCAACAGTTCGACGCGTTCATCGTAGCCGTGTTTAATGGCAATATGCACACTGGGGATGGCTGGCAGCGCGTCTTCCGGGGGTGACAACCACTCCAGACCGGGAACCGCTCCCTGCAGCCAGGCCTCGTCGTACAGCGGCCGGTTCTCCTTCTCCGGCAGTGCTTCAGCACCATCAGAAGGGATTATGGCAGCGACAATCTTCTCCAGGATGGACGCGGTCTGTGGCTGCTCCATCTGCAGCGATTCGATTACCTCATCGGCCTGTATGTAAAGATCCACTCGCCGGTTAGCAGCACGACCGGCACGGGTGTCATTGTTGGCTACGGGATCATCCGGACCCCGGCCGAGGATACTGACCGGCAGATCGCTCATCTCCAGCTTGTCCATGATATAGCGCGCCAC
The DNA here is from genome assembly GCA_024277595.1 of Gammaproteobacteria bacterium. Lineage (GTDB taxonomy): Bacteria > Pseudomonadota > Gammaproteobacteria > Thiohalospirales > Thiohalospiraceae > DRMK01. Next base: position 19,001 of record JAJRUV010000092.1, on the reverse strand, counting down.
GCTGGCGGCCCGCTGCCGCGACAGACGATAGTTATCACCAAAACGCTCGCGACTGACGGCGCTACGGAGCGGCCGGTTGTCGCTGTGACCCACCACAGTAAGATTGATATTGCTCTTGCCCCGCATGCGCCGGATCAGGATATCCAGCATGGCTCGATCATCGGCGCCCAACTCGGCGCTCAGGCTGCCAAACCCCAGTCGCAGAGAGAACTTGATCAGCTTGCGCGCGGTCTCCACTGGCCGGGGGGGAGTAAGCCAGTGTTTGGCAATGGCGCTGCGTTGCCCTTTTTTCTGCGGTGTATCGAACAGCAGCATCGCCCGGGTGTTCACCGCCTTGCCCGGCTTCAACCCGGCAATGCGCACCCGGAACGCCAGCAACTTCTGCCACTGTGCCGGAGTATCCTCCAGACGCCAGGTCAGCGCGTTGCCACCTACCGCAGGATCACCAGCACCATCCGTGCTACCCGCCTGATAGCTGGCCCCTTCCGGCAGCATCACCATCAAATGCAGATTCTTCAGCTCCGCCGCCTGTCCACCCAGTTTGAGGCGATACTGCACTACGCCGTCCCTGATCTCCGGGTCGTTGGTCAACGCCAGCTGAACGCTGCCCTGCTCATGCGGTTTGAGGCCGACATGAAAATCAGCACGCCACAGCGCCCCGCCCTGAAGCTCTACAAAACGGGACCAGGGGCGGCCGGCAAAACGGGTATTTTTCTCCACTGGAATCAGTTCATACTGCTCCGGCAGGGTATCAAGATCCAGTTGCAACACATGCGTACCAGGCGTTACCCCGGCAAAATGGTACTGACCCTGCTCATCGGTAACGGTGTAGCTGCCATCCTCCAGATAGAGGCGGATCCCGGCCAGCCCCTTGCCCTGCCACTCCTCGCCGCCATTATCGGACGGCTCGATAAATACCCGCCCCATGAGAATGGCGCGGCTGCGCATCAGCTCTTCATCAATGCGCGTGGAGATGCTGGACTCGTTGGAGATGATCGCCCCGCCGTTGCCACTGGCGCGGCTGCGGCTGATCTCCCTGCCGGGGCGGACGCTGCCCACGGTAGCGATATAGCTGATCCGGCGGTTCGTCTGTGCCGGAATCTCACCCAGAGAGAAAGTCAGCTGGCGGCCATCGGCAGAGATGACCGGATCGGCAAGGGGAGCATCATCCGCACGGGCAGTGCCACTGCGGTAGCGGAAACCGGGTGGGAGACGGTCGATCAACAGCACGTTGTTGATTAGCTCATCGACGCTGTTCTCCACCTCAACCCGGAACGGCAGCAGATCACCGGGAGCAACCTGCGCCTTGCCCGCGCTGCGGCGGACAAACAGCAGCGTATCCATGGAATCGAGGGGAAGATCCAGATTCAGCGGCGGTCCGATCTGGATGTTGAACACCTCCCCCCGCGAACCGGTATCGAGTGCAAACGGGCCGTTGGGCAGCGCGGCCATCAGCTCATCCATCTGTTCGGACGGCCAGTGGTAGCGGGCACCCTCCGGCGGCACTACCACCAGCTGGTAGCTGCCAGCCGCTACCAGCGGGAAACGGTACTCACCGGGGCCGAAGTCATACTCCGTACCGCTCCCGTCAGTGGCGCTGCCACCGCTTGTCAGAATAGCGGGATAGCTGCTGACCCCGTCATCGCCATAGACCGTGGCCGGTTGGCCGGTGGCGGCATCGAGCAAGTGGATGGTATAACCATCCAGCAGGGTACCACTGTTGCTGTCAAACAGGCGACCAAAGGGATCCACCAGCGCCACCGCCTCGGCCACTTCGGCAAGGCTGGTGGAGTCAGTGTAGCTGGCCTGCACTGCCTTGCCAGCGATGATATGAATCACTCCGTCATAAGGCTGCGCAGCATTTTTGGACAGGGCAACGTAACCGCTGAACAGGCCGCTGTCCGGCGCAGTCTCCAGCAGCCGCAGCGTTTCCTGATCAGCATTGCCGGGGACGGAGAACTCGATCTCTACCTGCTCCTGCACCCCGGCATCCCGGTTTTGATCCGCATCGGTCAGCCGGATGAACAGGATCTGGTTATGCTGGAAGGTATCGGCAGGCAGCAGCGGCAGCGGTGCATCAGTGACCAGTGCGCCCCCTCCGGCTGGCACTGACGGCGCCGGTATCAAGGCAAAGTTCCCGTCGGCCAGCTGATGACTGGTGAGATTAACCACCATGGGCGGCACACCATTTACCGGTGCATACTGCATCAGCTCCAGCAGCGCCCGGGTGCGGGCTTTCAGTTGCAGCGGCAGCGTTGTGGTAGCGCGGATGGCGCCGTTGGCCTGGTAGTCGACTCTGAACGGGCTGCTGCTGGCGGGAGCATCAACGGGCGGGATCAGCTTCGCCTGCAACGCAAAAGTCTGGTAAGCAGGAAGATCCGCCAGCGGATAGCGGTAGACCCCCGGAGAGGACTCCGACACCATCACCCCGGCGATGGTCACCGCAGAACCTGGCGGCGCGGTAATTATCAGGCTGCCGCCGGTCAGGGCATTGTCGCCAGTATTGCCAAGCCCGATTGTCAGGTTTACCGGATCACCGGCAAACAGTGCAGTGACATCAGGGGTTACCTGCAGGCTGGCGCTGTCATTGACGCCCATCCCCTCCACGACGAAGGTCTCGGTGTTGGAGGTGGCAGTCTGGCCACCAACGCCGGAAACCGTGTAGTCGATGCGGGCTGTGTTTTCGATTTGGGTGCCGTGAGTGGCGGCTGATGCACTGGTGCCAAGCAGCAGAACCGCCAGAAACAGAAGCCCGGGGAAAACAGTTCGGCCGCCGGTCAACTGACCGACAGCGACAAGCCGTGCTCCCCTGAACGACAACACCGGCATTCCATCAGTTAATGGTAACCCGGAACTTCACCGTTGCCGACTGACCGGCTGGTACTGTGAAACCAGCTCCAGCAGCATTAAAGTCAACAGTGAGGGTGTTGGCAGTAATGACACCAAAATCACCGCCATCATCATCCGCATCAGTACCGATATAGGTTGTTATGGTGCCACTGTTTATGTTGAGTTCAATATCATTCCCGGAATATGCAGCACTATCCGAAAAGGTCAGATTGGTGGTATCCAGCAGATCGGTCAGTACGATGCTGGTGGCATCCGCCGCGCCGGTGCTGTTGTCGATGGTGATGGTGTACTCCACCACTGCACCGGGGATACGCTTGGGGTTGGTGCTGCTGAATGGATCACTAATCACCGTTGATAATTTGCTAATGCTCAACGTTGCTGACTGCACCTCAAAGTCACTCTGGTCGGAGTGCTTGCCGTTTGTAGCCGTATCAATACTGCCAGCGCCATCACCATCACCATCAGCAAACACAGTCTGCACTGTGTCCTTGTTGTCTGCTGTACCACTGTCTTCAGTGACTGCAGGATCTTCAACTCCAATGGCACCAGCCAGCCCTGCTGTAGCAATCAGGTGATGAGAGGAGATATCACCATTGGCCTGGCTCAACGCAATATCGACCACGATGTATACGGTTCTGGCGGTATCGGCACTCAGCTCGTCAATGAAGGTGGCAGTATCTTCCGCGGGCTGATAACCGGGGGTAGCACCACTTTCAACAAAGATACCGACGTTGGTGGCATCGAAGTTATCCGTACCACCAAATTTGCCGGTTCCTCCATTTTGGGCAATCCGGGTCAGGCTAAAATCCTGGATGGCGTTACCGGTATTGGTTACAGTAAATTGCAACACCTGGTTGGTGGCACCAGGCGTGACCTTCACCGTTGCCGTATCAGTAGTGGCCACCGTCAAATCAATCATGGTATCTACCACAAAGGTCGCAGCAGCACTGGTCACGGGTGTTTGCGCAATACTCCCGACCTGATAACCAACAGTAGCGGTGTTGCTGATGGTAGTTCCCGCAGCAGTACCCGCCGCAGAGGCATTGGAAACCATTCCTCCTGTCATTGCCAGACCGGCCAGCATGGCCAGTATGTGGCTAAAATATTTTGAATTTTTCATCCTGTTCCCCCTGACAATTACTGTCAGTTCAGCAAGGCGCGATAGCTGACCGCACCGCTGGCTCCGGTTGGTACCGGCGTCTTGAACTTCCATTTGATATGGGTATAATCAGCAGCAGTGGCGGGGCGCATCCGGCCATTGTCCAGCTTTACGGAAAGATCAGCAGGCGCACCGAAATTTTTTCCCTTGTCGACAGAAAAACTGATGCCAGTCTCTCCGCCTCTGGCACTACCGCTGCGATAGCGGGTATGCTCCGCCACCGGCATGCTGATGAACACGTTTTCTGCCGGCTTGTCACCGCTGTTCAGGTAATGGATGGTGTAGATCACCTCATCACCCGGCACAATTTTTGTTGCGGCAATACGCCTGGTCTCTTTTCTTCCCTTTTCATTGGTGATTACAGTCTCCTGTTCCACCATCACCTTCAGCGTCATGCCTTTATCCGCATTCGCCTGGGCGTTGCCGCAAAGCAGCACCATAAAAACCACAAACAGCGAGCAGATTATTGTTGCTCTGCAATATGCTTTCATCTCCGTTATCCTCTACCCTCAAAACAATAAATAATAAACAGCATGCCGGCTCAGGCAGTTGCATATTTAATATCGCCAGTTCAAGAATCTTCTTTAGCCGGAGGAGATGAAAACAGTGTTTTTGTTTTGTTCTTACACTTATAAAAATTCAAAAAAACGACTAACAAACAAAAAACAAACAATCAGAATTAGGTTAATTCAGAACAACAACGATCAGGAAGAGCTGTTCACATAGGCATCAATTGCGTTCTTTGCCGTAGATATATTTCGCATTTTTTTCAGCACATTCATCTTTCCTGACTCAGCCAGTGAAACTGTTTTTTCATCCAGATAAATCATATGACGAACTGTATCTTCTATCTGTTGCATCTCGTGATCGCCGGGGTTTTTATGAAAAAATTCCCCCATCAATACACGTCTCTCCTGCTCTTTTTTTACCAAAACATCCCACTCTTTCTGTTTGGCATGTTGCAGGATCTCTTCTGTCAGCATGAGCAGCTGATGAAGCTGGTGCCGACGAGATACATCCACGACAGTTAGCGCACTGACGCAGAGATAATGGTGGTATCACCCGCACCCACCGCCTGAACAGCCGGGTCATCCGCTATTCGGTCCCAGGCTGACTTGATACTCCCAAGAAGCACGCTTACTTCGTTCAGTTTTTCCGGACTATTGTCCTTGTTGGCTTCCAGAAGAGTAACGCTCATATAGTCATAGAGCGAATCCAGGTTGGCAGCCAGTTCTCCACCCGCCTCCTGGTCGAGACTCATGCGCAGACCATCCAGAATATCGATGGCCCAGCTGATTGACTTTCCCTTTTGCGCAATCTCTTTGCGCTCCATATGACCTTTCGCAATAGCAATTTTTTCCAGCGCCCCCTCCAGCAACATCTGAATCAGACGATGGGGAGATGCAGCGGCCACATCAGCCTCTCTGCTGGAACGCGTGTATTTCTGAATAGCAGATTTATTGTTCATAAACTCATTTATCGGTTAATAAAAAAGAAGCTTTAATGCAATTATTCATCACGAACATTTCAAATGAAAAAGCTGATTTCAACAGGGGAGTGTTAACGCATTGACGGTCAATCCTGGTTGAAGTTTTTACCTGTTAACGTTAAACAAAAGTTCCGAACATCAATCTACGCCCGGGGAATGAAAGAGTCATTTTAACCACCCTCCTCTCGATCCCCTCCCGCAAGGACGAGAACACTTCTTTCCCCAGCGGGTAAAGGTTGGGATAGGGGCTATCTAACTTCTGACCCCGGGTAGAGCGGCCAGTTGCTGGGCCAGAAAATTTCCGGTGCTGTTGAGCGAGGCGATCAAGCCGTCCAGCCTGCTGAACTGCTTGGTGTAACGCGCCTGCACTGATTCCATACGCAGCTCCAGAGCATCTCGTTGATCACTTATGTCTTCCAGTCGGACATCCAGCCCATCCGTTCTCGCGGATATAACACCATCCGTATCCAGCTGTATTTTTATGTAGTCATCCAGCTGACCAGCATAGTCGCTAACCAGATCGCCCACACTGTCAAAATCCGTTTTTAACGCTTTTTCCAGCTCTGCTGCATCCAGCTTGAGCAAACCTGTCTCAGGGTCAGAGGCAAAACCGATCTCCATCAGACTGGTAAAATCACCACCACTGACACTGGTATTGCCAATAATGCTGCGAATACGCATATCTATGCCAAATACGGCGGAGTCAGACAACAGCGCCCCATGATCCCCCCCTTCCCCTCCATATTTGGTCAGGTCACGAATGGTGCCAACCACCTCGTTATAGGTATCCACAAATGACTGGATTTTCTCCTTGGCACTCTCGATATCCTTGTCAACATCCAGCGCAGCCACACCGGCGGAAACCAGCTCCACCGTCAAACCGGTGACGGTGGTCGTCAATGTATTGGAGGAACTGGTGATGGCAATACCATCAATGGTGAATTCGGCATCTATCGCTTGAGAGACTTCAGTTGCGTTGGAGGATCCGGTCGAGGTTGGGTCAAACGCAAATGCCGACAGCCCGGCATTGTCTGCATTGCTGCCATCGGAATCACCGGATACGGAAAGTTTTATGGTATTGGTGGTGCCGGTATCATCCGCTGTAATACTGAGAATGTCATTGGTGCCATCGTTGATCACGCTGGCGCTAACACCGATATTCGCGTCATTGATGGCATCCATGATCCCCTGCACACTATTGTTGCTGGCATCGATGGCAAGCGTTACGGTTTCCGCAGCAGTAAAGCTGTTGCTGCCACTGTCATACTGGCCTATTTCCAGCGTAATGGCGCCGGTCTGTCCGGTGTAGTTGCCACCACCTGCCGTCAGCTTGTGCGCCTGGGCGATGTTGCTGACATCAAGGGAATAGGATGCGGGTGAGGCACCGCTGCTGGCGGCAATGGTGGCAATATTCTCATCACTGGTGGAGGCTGTTCTGTCCTTGAACGTCATCCCGTTTTTCAAGTCATCCAGCGCATCATCAAAAGTGGACATCGAGCTTTTCAACCGCCCGAAAGCAGACAGTAAGGTTTTAATCTCACCTTCACGTTTATCAAGACGTTTGTCAGCCGGACCGCGCTCGGCCGCTACTAGCTGATTAACCAGTGATTTGATATCCAGGCCGGAACCCGCACCTGATAATGTTATATTTTCCATAGCGTTGCTTCTCTTTTGTTCAGGTGGTGCTATTCAGTGGCTGCTAAAGCTATACCTCGGCATCAAACAGAGTGCTCCGGGTCTCTTCGAACCCCTTGGCAATAGCGATAAACTCTTCCGACGGGATCTGTCTGACCACTTCATCGGTGTTTGGGTTAACAACTTTTACAACCGTAAGATCAAGATCCTTCTCGATGCTGAACTGCAAACTCCGTTGCAAATTCTGCGCCTGCCTGTTCATCTCATCGACAGCTGCTGTCAATTCCTGCAGCTGTTTTTTCTGATCTGCCTGTTGCAGCGGCTTCTGTTGCTGAAAATCCAGCTCAATCTGTGCTTCCTGCTCCATCCGTTGTTTTGTTTGTGGTACACGGTACGCATCCATCGAACTGGTAATCTGGACTGCTACATCGGTGGGTGGAGCCATTGAAATTACCTCTCTTGAACAAAAAAACCGCCCGGACACTACCGCGTCCGGGCGGTTTTTTAACTACTTAACTTCTTTGTACTACTGAAGCAGACTCAATGCGTTCTGCGGCAACTGGTTGGCCTGTGACAACATTGCCGTACCTGCCTGCTGCAGAATCTGGGTACGCGTCAGCTCGGCAGTCTCGGCTGCAAAATCAGCATCACGGATACGACTGCGGGCTGCAGAAAGGTTTTCCGCGGCATTCTGGTTACTGCGCACAATCGACTCAAAACGGTTTTGCACAGTACCAAAATCAGAGCGAATGGTATTTACCGTATCTATAGCCGAATCAATCATGGCCAGAGTACTGAGGGCGCCGGAAACAGAAGATACTTCCCCCACGGCTATGGTAGAAGTCACACCTGCGGCACTGGTCAGAACCTGAGCACTAACCGAGACCCGGTTAGTGGCAGAAGCCGCATTGGCGCCAATCTGGAAGGTCAAGGCAGCACTGTCATTCAAAACCGATACACCGTTGAAGTTGGTCGCTTGAGCCACACGGGTAATTTCGTTCGCCAGCGCGGTAAACTCCTCGTTCAACGAAAGACGATCGGAGTCACTGTTAGTGGCGTTGGCTGACTGGATCGCCAGCTCTCGCATCCGCTGCAGTGAAGAAGCTACCTCTCCCAGCGCGCCTTCTGTGGTTTGCGCCAGTGAAATACCATCATTGGCATTGCGGGTGGCCTGGTTAAGACCGCGAATCTGGGCGGTAAAACGCTCGGAAATAGCCATGCCGGCAGCATCATCCTTGGCGCTGTTGATGCGCAGGCCGGAAGAGAGGCGTTGCAGCGCAACCCCCATCGCATCCTGGGAGCGGTTCAGATTCCGCTGCGAGTTAAGTGACATTACATTGGTATTGATAATCTGTGGCATTTTTTTCTCCAGCCCACCCGGATAATTGATATCGAGCCGGGCAGTATTGGTTAATTACTGGCGGATATACAACCTGTCTGTGTATTCACCGCCTCCGAAAATCTTATCGGCACCGCCAAAAAATAGCTTTAACCAAAAGACGAAAAGTTGTCGCTCGATAGAGTTGCAGCTGGCCAAAAACAACCACCACAAGGAAAATCACCCCTCCCGGGCGAGACAGTTCCCAATCAGCTTCTGCCAGGCACAATAACTGCATGCCTGTACCGACATATCTGGCTACGCAGAAAAACATGATGTCATCCCGGAAAAAATTTCTGACCAATCAATTCGGCGACGAGTATCTTTACGAGATCAATCAGCATGATTTTAACCAGATTGGCGCAACTGCACTGTTCAGGAAAACATTTGCTGATACCTTTGCCGCAGCGGATACCTTCTATATAGTTGCCGGCACCGACTCCGGGTTGCTGGTCAAATATATTGTGGAAGCCGGTATCCCCGAAGGAAGCCGTTTTCTGTTTGTTGAGCTGGCGAAAGTTATCAATCAGCTGGATCCTGCTCTGTGGGAGAGTAACGGCCGGATAACGGTGTGCAGCCTGGATGAGTGGCAGGAAAAGGCAACACAAATCGGTTTGCAGAGCTATCTGTTCGTCGACAGGGTTCAGACTGTCAGATCTGTAGCTGTTCTCGACGCCCGTCACCCCGCCTATATCGAACTGTTCAGCCAGTTGCAGATGGAGTTCAATCACCAACAGTATCTTGCCCGGGCATCACTCGGTTCAAAGATCTTTGTCCAGCGGCATCTGGAAACGCTGGCGGACAATCTCGTTCCGGCCCGGCAGATGCAAGGCTGGGGAAAGGGTAAATCCTGTGTGCTTCTGGCTGGCGGACCCTCACTGGATGATATCCTGCCCTGGCTGAAACAACACCGAGACCGTTTTATTGTTATCGCGGTATCACGAATTGCCAGAAGACTGCAGCAGGAGCAGCTGACACCGGATATCTGGTGCTCTATCGATCCTTGGGCAGCCAACCTCGAGGTCAGCAAGGAGATGCTGGCCCAGCATGAAAATACCCTCCTGGTTCATGCCTATCACATCTATGCACCACTGATCGGGCAGTGGGCGGGGAAAAGCCTCTATCTCGGTGAACGTTTCCCCTGGGAATCTGCCTTAAACGGCAACAACATCGCCGTTGCCCCCATTCAAGTGACCAACAGCGCACTAGCCATCGCCATAGTGATGGAGTTCTCGGAGATCATTCTGGCGGGGGTCGACTTCTGTCTGCGCCGGGATGGCTACAGTCATGCCCGGGGCAGTCTCGACTACCAGGCGGGTCCGCAACTCAGTCTGATGGAAACCCATATCGAGACCAACGATGGCCACCGGGCCGACACCACCTATTCACTCGCCTCCGCTGCGGCAGTCTTCGAACGACTGGCGGAACCAGCAAAACAAAAAGGGATCATCATCATAAACCCTGCACCAGGGGCCGCAAAACTAAAAAATATCCGCCACTTCCCGTTGGACGATATCACTCTGCCACAGCCACTGAACCAGGATCACAAACAGTTCTACAAACGGGCTACATCCCTACAGGGGGAGGAGTACCTGCACCATCAACGGGAAACCCTGCAAGAATTATCCCGAATGCTGATTGAACTGAAAACCATCCGGGATCTGAGCAGCAAGGCACTGAAATGTCATAGGGCTATCTGCTCACCGAATCTCAGTGATGAAGTGAAATCCGGACATAAAAAACGGATGGACAGAATCGAAAAACGGCTGAGCAACAAGCACGCCGCCGCATCACGCTTTATTAAAGGCTACGGTATCCATAGCTTCCTGAAAATGGGGATTGTTGATCGTGACCGAACGTGGAGTGATGCGGATGTCCAGTACGTCGGGAAGGTCTATTATGAATCCTATCGTGATACGGCAGAAAAGCTCATCAAACTGATTTCCACCGCACAACGCCGGGTACACTCACGAATCGATGAACAGAGTAAAACACCCGACTTCCCGGCCCTGTTCAAACAGTGGCAGCAGGATGCCCAACCGGGGCGTTCGCTGGTCTGGATGCAACAGCATCGAAAACTGTTGGAACAGCAACCAAAACCGTTCATCAAACAGTTCTACGGCCTGGAAAAAATTTTTCAAACAACCCTTGAAAATGCCAGCAACGTCAAGGGGTTTTCCGATGGCACATCCTATCTGGATCGGCTGAAAAAACGCCAGAACAAACTGGCTGAAATTTTCCCGAAACTCAACCAGCTGTTTCAGCAACGGGACGAACAGGGAATGGCAATAATCATCTCCGGTCTGAAGAAAATTGATTCGGAAAAATCGCGATGGCTGGCCACCATCGCCTGCGGTTATCATGCTGAAATCCAGGGTCGGCTGGATGATGCACTGGATCATTATTTGCAGATAGTACAGAATAAACCACTGCTGCAAATTCTGCTTCGCATCAGTGACATCTCCTTACAGAGAGAGGATCATGAGACAGCCACGATGGCTCTTGAAGTGCTGAGTGAAATATCTCCGTCCTTTATGCCCTCCTATGCCAATATTCTGCGCCTTACCGGTCAGCAAGCGGAAGCACTGAAGATTTATCATCATTATCTGGATCAGACACCGGATGATCTGGCCACCGTGATAACACTTGGAAAATTTTATCTGGAACTCAACGTGCCGGATGCCGCCACGGATGCGTTCAACTACGTGTTGAAACGGGATTCCGACAATCAGGCAGCCCGCATCTTGCTGGAAAGCGCCGGCTCAAACAGGGCCGGTGTTGCAACGGCGCAGTAGATGAAACAGCTGCGACTCATCGGAGGCGAAGGTCATTGCAAGACTTGCATCGATATCATCAAGCAACAGGGGGGGAAATCGTATCAGGAGTATTATCGATCTACCCGGGATATCACAACACCGGGAAACTGCGTTGGATACCCGGCCCGGCCACTCCATCATCAAGGAGAAACAGGATGACACGCTGCCTGATCATCGCTGAAGCAGGCGTCAACCACAATGGTGATCCGGCCCTTGCCAGGCGGCTGATCGATGTGGCCGCCGAGGCCGGTTCCGATGCGGTCAAGTTTCAGACCTTTCAGGCCAAACTGCTGGCCACTCCGGATGTAAACAAGGCACCTTATCAGGAAAACGGCAGCGGTCAGACAGAGACACAGCAACAGATGCTGGCGCAACTGGAACTCGACGCGGAGGCCCACCAGCAGTTGCTCCGGCATGCGGATCAGCGCGGCATTGAGCTGCTCTCCACACCATTTGATATTCCCAGCATTGATCTGCTTAACCAGCTTGGCCTGAAGCGTTTTAAAATCCCCTCCGGGGAGATTACCAACATACCTTATCTGCGGTATATTGGCCGGTTGAAAAAACCGCTGATCCTGTCTACCGGGATGGCAACCCTGGGGGAAATAGAACGGGCACTCGACGTACTCACCCACGCAGGCACACCGCGAGACAAGATTACCCTGCTGCATGCCAACACCGCCTATCCCACCCCCATGCAGGATGTAAACCTGCGCGCCATGCAAACCCTGCAGCAAGCGTTTGCACTGCCATGCGGCTACTCTGATCACACTCCCGGCATCGAGGTTGCCATCGCCGCAGTAGCATTGGGAGCCTGTGTCATAGAAAAACATTTCACGCTGGACAAAACCCTTCCCGGATCGGATCACGCTGCCAGCCTGGAGCCAGACGAACTCACCGCCATGGTACATGCCATTCGCAACGTAACAGTCGCCATGGGCAGCCCGATCAAACAACCAACCGCATCGGAACAAGTCAACCGCCCAATGGCTCGCAAGCGAATCGTTGCAGCGACCACAGTAAGCAGCAGCGAACTGTTTAGCAACACCAACCTCACGACGCAACGCGCTCCAACCGGTCTCTGCGCCAGCCACTGGGATGAGGTGATCGGGCGCAAGGCAGACAAAACCTATCGGGTCGGTGAGGGGATTCTGTTGTGAGCCAGACGCGCCGCATCTGTATTGTAACCGGAACCCGGGCCGAGTACGGCCTGCTCTACTGGCTGCTGCGTGAAATCAAACAGGATCCGGATCTCGATCTGCAGCTGGTCGCCTGCGCCGCACACCTCTGTCCGGAGTACGGCATGACGGTAACCCAGATCGAGGCAGATGGCTTTACTGTTGATGCACGGGTGGAGATGCTGCTCACCGGTGACAGTAAACTGGCAATGGCAAAATCCACCGGGTTGGGGATCATCGGCTTTGCCGATACCTTTGACCGGCTCGAGCCGGATATTCTCGTCATTCTCGGTGACCGATTCGAGATGCTGGCCGCCGCCCAGACTGCACTGCTGATGAACATCCCCATCGCCCACATTCATGGTGGAGAGATCACCACCGGAGCAGTGGATGACAGTATCCGCCACGCCATCACCAAAATGGCAATACTGCACTTCACCGCAGCCGCGCCCTTCCGCCGCCGCGTCATCCAGATGGGGGCAGCACCGCAAAAGGTGTTCAACACCGGGGCTCCCGGCTTGGAACATTTACAGCGCACACCACTGTTAAATCGTGACCAGCTGGCGGATACGCTGGCATTTGATCTTGACGCCCCCCTGTTTCTGGTGACATTCCACCCTGTTACTCGCGGCACGGAAGATTCCCGGACAGCACTGAAGGAACTATGCTACGCGCTGGAAGCATTCCCAACAAGCCGGATCGTCTGGACTTTCCCCAATGCCGATGCCGAAAGCCACATGCTGCGGAAGATAACCGAACAGTGGGCCACATCCTATCCAAATCAGGTATTGCTGATTGCATCACTCGGCCAGCAGCATTACCTCTCTGCCCTCAAAATGGCCGATGTCGCCATCGGCAACTCATCGAGCGGGATCATCGAGGCCCCGGCGGCCGGTACTCCAACCGTCAATATCGGCAGCCGCCAGGAGGGACGGCCGCGCGCCGCCTCAATCATCGATTGCAAAGCAGAAAGAAACGCTATCACGACCGCCATCGAGCAAGTAATGCAGCCCGACTTCCGGCAGCGCGTTGATGAAATGGAACTCCCCTACGGCAGCGGGAAAACCGCCTCGGCAATCCTTCATCAACTCAAAGGGATTGAGCTACACGGCCTCACCTGCAACGAGTTTTACGATATGCCCGGCCCATTCTGACGGTAACATTCCGCTACAGCAGCTAACCCCCCAGGCCGTTGGAGCCCTCAACCTGGATCACGAGTACACCATCATCCCGGCTATATTGAACCGCTCGAACAGCGCAATGTTCCCGTCCACTGCGTATCCGATCTGGTTCCGGCGGAATTCGGGTTTCGCATGTGTGTGCTGGATCGCTTCAGTATCGTTCCCTCCGGACGGGAATCCCGGATGACAAAAAAATGACAGTTTTGTAACTATTCTGTTATCAACCTGGCAGCCAACGGCACCATTCCCTACCCTGTTCTCCTCGATACTACCTACTCTCACGGCATCTGGCATTTACCTTGCATCAATCCACAAGAACAAGACCGCCTGGAAAATTGCGGCTCAAAAGACTGAGAATATCTATGCCATACGACTGGAAACAGATCACTGTTGCACCGCAAACCACCATCCGCAAGGTGCTGCTCAACCTGGATCAAAACTCCATGCAGATCGTGCTGGTGACAGACCGGCAGGATCAACTGTTGGGAACCGTTACCGATGGTGATTTTCGGCGCGCACTGCTAAAAGGGGCAACCCTGGACAACAAAGTGGAGCAGGCGATGAACAGCCAGCCAAGCACAGGGGCAGAGCATGAGAGCCCTCTGGTCTGGCGTCAGCGCATGCAGCAGAAGTCACTGCGGCACCTGCCGATAATCGATAAACAGGGACGGCTGGTGGATCTGATCCATGACAAGGCAGATGAAACCAGACAGTGGTCCAACCCGGTAATACTGATGCTGGGCGGTCTGGGAATGCGGCTGCGTCCACTGACGCAGAAGGTCCCCAAGCCGATGTTGATGGTAGGGGACAAGCCCATCCTGGAGACCATCCTTGAACATGTTACCGGACAGGGCTTCAGCCGGTTTTATTTCTGTATCAACTATCTTGGCGAGATGATTCAGCAACACTTCGGCGACGGCTCCCGCTGGGGAGTACACATCGAATATATCGAGGAGAAACAGCGCATGGGAACCGCCGGTGCACTCGGCCTGCTGGAAAAACCGCTGGAAGAGGAGTTTCTGGTGATGAACGGCGATCTGCTCACCAAGGTGGATCTGAGCGCGCTGCTTTCATTTCATCAGCAACACCAACATCAGGCCACCGTCTGCGTACGGGAACATCAGCAACAGGTTCCCTACGGGGTAATGGAGATGGGCGGAACCCGCATCACCCAGCTGGTGGAAAAACCGATCTACCGTTACTTTGTCAATGCCGGAATCTACGCCCTGTCACCTCAAACACTGCAGCAGATCCCGAAGAACAAGCCCTACGATATGCCGCAACTGCTCAATGAGCTGATCATGCAGCAACAGGCCGTGGGGGGATTCCCCCTTACCGAATACTGGCTGGATATCGGCCAGCTACCGGACTTCGAGCAGGCGCAGGCCGATTTTGATCTGCACTTTACCCGCATCACTCCGAAGGAGAAGGCCTATGCCTGACATACTCGGTTTCATTCCCGCTCGCGGCGGCTCAAAAGGGATCCCGCAAAAAAACCTGTTTCCGGTAATGGGCAAACCACTGTTACAGTACACTCTGGAGGCAGCAGCAAACAGTCATTATCTTACCCGGAGCATGCTCTCAACAGAAGACCGGGAGATTCGTGATTTCGCCACACACCACGGTGTCGATACCCGCTATCTCCGCCCTCTCGAACTGGCCACCGATGAGGCGACCACCATCGACACTGTACTGCATGCGCTGGAGTGGCTGGAAGCCCGTAACGAACTGCCCGATTTTCTGGTGCTGCTGCAACCGACCTCTCCCCTGCGCACCAGTCAGCATATCGACAACGCCATCGAACAGTTTCTGACCTCCGGCCGCGACTCACTGGTCAGCGTCCACGCCATGACCGAGCATCCCTGGAAGTGCCTGGATGTCTCAACCTCCGGTTGGCAGTTTCTCGCCCGACCACCGAAAAACATTACCCGCCGGCAGGATTACAGCAGTAATTATTATACCATCAACGGGGCGCTCTATATTGCAACGCCACAGTTCATCCGCAACACGCAGGGATTCGTCACGGAGAACAAAACCGACCTGTTTTTGATGCCTTCCGCCTCCGGGGTTGATATTGACGAACTACCCGATGTGTTTCAGACAGAAGCCCGCCTCAAGACGGCAGCGCTCGGTTAAGCAGGATGGTTCTCCTGCTTGTTTTGTGAGGTAGATCAACTGTGAAAAGCCACTGTCTGAGTGTGACATGAAACATGTACGGCACATATTCCCTGTACGACAGTAAAATTTTACTCGCTCCTAACGGGTATTCGCCACATAGTCCCGCAGCGGCTCACCAGTATAGACCTGGGTTGGGCGGAATATGCGGTTATCGCCGAGCTGTTCACGCCAGTGAGCCAGCCAGCCGGCAGCACGGGATACGGCAAAAATAGGCGTAAACTGATCGGCAGGAATGCCCATTTCGTCATACAGAATCCCGGAGTAATAATCAACATTGGGGTAGACCCCCTTTACCGCCAACCGCTCCTGTGCAGCCTCCTCCAGAGCCAGGGCAATCTCCAGCTTGGGACTGGCTTCGCTGCCGCGGTGTTCCATCAACTTAACCATCAGCTTCTGCAGGATAGGGGCGCGAGGATCTTTTACCTTGTATTCACGATGCCCCATACCCCATATCTTCTCTTTTTTAGCCAGTTTTTTATCCAGCCAGGTTTTGGCGTTGGCCGGTGAACCGATCTCTTTCAGCATGTCCAGCACACGTTCATTGGCACCGCCGTGCAACGGCCCGGAAAGGGTGGCGATGGCTGCAGCAATCACGCTATAGGGACTGGCCAGAGTGGAGCCTGCCACCAACGCCGAAAAAGTAGAGGCATTGATGGTGTGCTCGGCATGCAGAATCAGACAGGTGTCCAGAATTTTGGCCAGAACCGGATCCGGCTCTTCACCGGTAAACATGTACAGAAAATTTTCCGCAAAATCGAGATCGGTACGCGGCGGGACGGGATCGTAACCGTTGCGCAAGTGCTCCCAGTTAGTCACAATCACCGGCATACAGGCGATGATATTTACCGTCATGTTATGGATATAGTTCAGATCAGTACATACGCCACCGGTAAGACACTCGCTGCCCGGATAGAACATGCCCAGGCTGGCCACGCCGGTCTGTAGCATATCCATCGGGTGCCCGGTAGCCGGCAGATGCTTCATCATCTCGCGGATGTTGTACTTTACCCGTCTGCTGCGCCGCATCTGATCATCGAATGCCGCCAGCACCTCGGCAGTTGGCAATTCCCCATCCAGCAGCAGCAACATCGTCTCCTCGAAGTTGCTGTGTTCGACAAGCTGTTCGATGGGATAACCACGGTAGGCAAGAATTCCCTTCTCCCCATCGATACAGGAAATATTTGATTTGGTGGCGGGGACCCCTTCCAACCCGGGTAGATACTCGCTCATGGGTTAATCACTCCGAAATCGGTGTTTATTTATTTTGCAAAAAAACTGCCGTACCGAACAGCTGCGGTACGACGAGTTCATAAGGATAACGTAACTACTCAGCGAATAGTCAATATTGCCGGTAACTACTCAGATTGCCCCTGAAATTCGTCAGTTCAAGGCGAAAAACGGGAGTTTACATGGGTAACTGACCATTTTTTAACGCAGAAATGGCGGATTTCAGGGGTGAACTGAGTAGTTACAGGATAACAAAGAAAGGGACGAGCGGGATAGTTGCGAACGACCCGGGACTGAACTACCGGCAGACCTTGCAGGAAGCAGAAAACCTGCTTCCTGCAGAGAAAAAATCAGGCTGAAAAGGAGGAACCACAGCCACAAGTAGTGGTCGCGTTGGGATTGCGGATCACAAACTGCGAGCCCTCCAGACCCTCGGTATAATCGATCTCCGCCCCCACCAGATACTGGAAACTCATGGGGTCAATCAGCAGGGCCACGCCATCTTTCTCTACCTCCGTGTCCCCTTCATTGACAGCATCATCAAAGGTGAAACCGTATTGAAATCCGGAGCATCCACCGCCGGAGACAAAAACACGGAGCTTGAGATTCTCATCGCCCTCTTCAGCAATAAGCTCCCGCACCTTGGACGCGGCATTTTCAGTAAAAATCACAGGGCTTTCCATTTCAACAGCGGCACTTTCACTCATAACCAGTTCTCCACATTCAGATCTACAGAACCAAATATATATATCCCAAGCAATTCAGTCAAGAATCCCGGTTCCAATTGTGTATAATCCAGTATACGACAAATCCCCGATGGTTGAACCTGAAAAACCGGCATGAAGCAATCCGGCAAAACAGCAGGCATCATTGTACTGTTGCTGCTCCTGCTAACCTTGCTGGCCCTGCTGCCGGGTAACCCGCAGGGGCCATTTGACGCCCGCGACTATCAACCTGCCAGAGGGGTTGAGCTTGGCTTTCCGACTACCGGGGCAATAATTGAGCCTCTGCTAGCACCCGGCATGGCGCTTGCCGGCGAGCCCGATGTGCGCATTACAACCATCTCCACCCTCATCTGGATCATCATCATAACGGCCGGCTACACGCTCCACCGGCGAAAGCGCCATGATTGCTGCATCAAACCCGCACATCTACTGCACGCACTACTGGCTGCACCCGCTGCTACCGGTATCTTTCTCAGTTATCTCGGTTTCACACTGCTGGTACACCTGCCAGGCTGGAAACTGAACATGACCGACCCGGATCTCATTGTTGCCGAACTGCAGACCCATACCGTCTATTCCCGTGACGAACTGATAACACCCACCCGGAATCTTGCCCTGCTCGGGGCACGGGGTTTTGGTCCAGTCATGCTGGTAGTTCCACAATACCACGGGAACAAACAGCAGCGCCGCAACAGCCGTGGCTAGCCACGGCCCACTGGGAGTCAGCTCCCGGCGCCCCTCTCGGCTGAACAACAGCGCAATGAACACCGTTCCCGGCAACAGGACGGCAGGGTATTTCCCCAGCAAGGCCAGACCGCCACAGACACCCGCCAGCAACCACTGCTTCATTGAACGTCCGGTAACCGCCCGCCAGCAAAAATAGTAACTCAGCCAGGCAAACAGCCAGGCCAGCCAGCAGCTAACCAGCCAGGTTTATTGCTGCGGGAAGGTAGTGCCCCATTGGTGCTGTAAATTCAGGTAGGCCACCGTGACCACCTTTCGCAGGATTGGTGTTGATATCATCAACCAGCGAGAAGGAGAAGACCACGATGGCCGAGTATGAAGTTAAAGTGAATGAGGCGCTGCTGTCCAATCTGCTGAGCGGCGGCAAGGAAGGGCTGGGCGAGCGGGTGGAGAGCGTGCTGAACCAGGTGCTGGAGGTGCAGGCCGGGGAGCAGTTGGGGG
>JAJRUV010000091.1 GCA_024277595.1 Gammaproteobacteria bacterium | reverse complement strand
GGCGTGATGCCGACTGGATTGCGCGCCGGCTTTCCGATCTGGCTCAACTGGTACGTCTGCCCCTGGAACTGATGTCCCGTTTTCCTGCCGAGATTTCCGGCGGGCAACGCCAGCGCGTCAGCCTGATGCGTGCACTGATGCTGGATCCGGAACTGCTGCTGCTGGATGAACCGCTGGGGGCGCTGGACCCGATGATCCGTTATGAGCTGCAACAGGAGCTCAAATCCATCTTCGCCAGGCTCGGCAAGACGGTCGTCATGGTCACCCATGACATCGCCGAAGCGGCGTTTTTCGGCCACACCCTGGTGCTGATGCGTGAGGGACACATCGTGCAAACAGGCCCCTTCAAGGCCCTGGCCCGGACACCGGCGGAACCGTTTGTTACACAATTTATCAACGCCCAGCGTGAGCCCATGGAACAACTCGCCAGGGCGCTCAAATGAGTATCAGCCGATTGACAGGGATGCTGCTGGCGCTCCTGGCTACGACACTGGCTCATCAGGCCCTCGCGGCCGGGGAGCCCGTCAGGATCGACATTGGATCCAAAAGTTTTACCGAGTCGGTCATTTTGGGTGACATGCTCAGTCACCTGGCTCAGGGTGCCGGCATCGAGGCCAGCCACCACCGACAACTGGGTGGCACCCGCGTAGTGTGGAACGCGTTGCTCAGTGGCGAGATCGACGCCTACCCGGAATACACCGGCACCCTGATGAACGAGACCCTGGCCAGGGAGAACTTGCAGACCGAGGCGCAACTCAGGCAGGCCCTTGCCGCACAGGGCCTGCGAATGACCCGTCCCCTGGGTTTTAACAACTCTTATGCGATCGGGATGAAGGAGGCACTGGCCGAGCGACTCAAGCTGCGCAGGATTTCCGACTTGCGCAACCATCCCGAACTCGTGTTTGGCTTCGGTAACGAGTTCATGGATCGGGCGGACGGCTGGCCCGGTCTGCAACAACGCTACCAGCTACCGCAGCAGAACGTCAGGGGCCTGGACCATGACCTTGCCTATCGCGGCATCTAATCGGGCACGCTGCAGGTAACCGATCTTTATGTGACTGATGCAGAAATAACCTATTATAAACTGCGCACACTTGAGGACGATCTGGACTATTTCCCCGCCTACAATGCCGTGATTCTCTATCGCGCCGATCTGGAACAGCGCGCACCGGAAGTGGTGGCCCTGTTCAAACGGCTGGCCGGCCGTATCGACGCACCCGCCATGAGAGAACTGAACGCCCGGGTCAAACTCAATGGCGAAGCCGAGGCCGTGGTGGCGGCCAGTTTCCTGGAAGAAAATCTGGCGCTGGATATAGACCTCCAGGTAAAAACCGCCTGGCAACGGTTCTGGCAACATACGCGGGAACATCTTGTGCTGGTGGCTATCTCCCTGTCTGCGGCAATCCTCGTGGCCATTCCGCTGGGCATCGTGGCAGCACGCTATGCGCGCGTGGGGCCAGTCGTACTTGGCATCGCCGGTATTATCCAGACCATTCCCTCGTTAGCACTGTTCGTATTCCTGATACCCCTGCTTGGCATCGGAGGCCCGCCTGCCGTAGTGGCCTTGTTTCTCTACAGCCTGCTACCGATCATTCGTAACACCCATGCCGGTATCAGAGACATCTCGCCGGCTATTGTGGAGTCTGCCCAGGCGCTTGGACTGCCATCGCGTGCAAGGTTACGCATTGTAGAACTGCCCCTGGCAACGGGGGCTATTCTCGCGGGCATCAAAACTTCGGCGGTTATCAATGTCGGCACGGCAACGCTTGCTGCGCTCATTGGTGCCGGAGGGTATGGCCAACCCATCCTTACCGGTATCCGTCTTGATGACACCAGCCTGATACTGCAAGGTGCAGTCCCGGCCGCTGTGCTGGCGCTGCTGGTGCAGGGGGTGTTTGAACTCGTTGAGCGCAGGTTATCTCCGTGATGCCTTTGCTGGTACTCTAACTCTAATTGTTGATTAGTTAATATGCGTAGTTACGTAGCTATAAGTCCATATATGTCAATATAGATACATAATTAAATTCCGGGTTCAATAGCAATAATGGGGTCGATGCCTGGTCGCTCAGGCCGCATGCGGATGCACCCGCTTCTCAATCTGCTTACCCACCGTCTGCGCCGCCACCCGAAGGTCATACTCCGTCTGTAATCCCATCCAGGTTTCCGGCGACACACTGAAATAGCACGCCAGCCGTAACGCCGTATCGGCGGTAATGCCACGCTTACCATTCACAATCTCAACATCCAGGACTTCGCCGTCCTGCCAGTGGAAGCACAGTCGCCACTGGTCATTGATCCGAATACTGTATTGCCTCTTGCGGCCGGAATGATCGTACGTTTAAGGTCACAATTTGTGACCTTAAACAGTTTAGCGGCTAAAAACCGTGGTCCGTCTCCAGTTGGTCAAGTAACCTCACGCAGCCTTCGAAGACACCTTCAGCTGAACGTGCTTCCCCGTCCGAGCCAGCATCGTAATCAACATATCAATCGTAAAATGCTCAATCTTCCCACGCATCAGATCACTGACACGGGGTTGATTTACTTCAAAGACGTCGGCAGCCTGTTTCTGGGTCAAGCCTTCTTTACTGATGTGTTGTGACAAGACGTTCATCAACTGAGAGCGGATCTTCAAATTCTCCGCAATGGCAGGATCGTCTTCCAGTGCCTCGAATACATTTTTATAGCGCTGCGGTTTCATTGTGACGGTCCTGCTGTTCTAGTCATCTTTCCAGGGCGCAAACCCAATGGGGCGACCTGGTACTTCCGGCGGTCTCATTAATGCCCGGATTGCATCAAACACAGCTTTGAACCGGGCATCATATTTGTCTTCAAGCGCGGAAACCTGTTGAGCAAGCTCTTCGTTCGAAGAGATCAGGTGTCTCAGGTGTACAAAGGTACGCATAATCTCAATATTGACCTGAATCGCCCGTGGGCTTCGCAATACAGAAGAGAGCATCGCGATGCCTTGCTCCGTGAAGGCGTAGGGCAAGTACTTGATGTTTTTACCGTGAGCATCAGCGGGCTCCCCATCTTTCAAGGTCACAATTTGTGACCTTGAGTTTCTAACCTCATGATATGAAAGACGAAACATGAAATCCTTCGGGAAGCGCTCGATATTGCGTCGCACTGCCTGGTTAAGCACCTTGGTCTCTACGTCATAGAGTTCGGCCAGCACAAAATCAAACATTACCTTTTGCCCGCGAATCCAAGTAATGCGTTGTGACAGGTATTCTTCGGTCGATTGTTGGGTCGTCATCAGTAACCTCCTTGTTGATACCTCGGCCACCTATCCGTAGCAGCCGATTTGAGCATATCTTGTTTGATCTTAAAGGTTGCATGGTCGCTGTACAAATCCGCGTTGCCTGTTATATCAGGCACGGCTGTTGCGATGGATTCAGGATAGGCGATATTGTTTTAACAATCACCAAAACCCGGAACAATAGATGACAACCGTTTTTTTATCAGGCTCCAGGAAAATCAATCAACTTGATGAGGCGGTAACAAGTCGCCTGTCCACTATTGTTGAAAAAGAATTTCACGTGATAGTGGGCGATGCCAATGGTGCAGACAAGGCGTTTCAAAGCTACCTGGCAGGCATGGACTACGCCAATGTAACCATCTTTTGTTCCGGCTCGGAATGCCGAAATAATATGGGGCAATGGAACGTTAAACACGTATCTGTTGATGCAAAACTCAAGGGAAGAGACTTCTATACACAAAAAGACAAAGCGATGGCTGGGGAAGCAGACTACGGATTGGTGTTATGGGATGGGGAAAGTCCCGGCTCGATCAGTAATGTGATCGGAATGCTAAAGAGAAGCAAGCGGGTGGTTGTTTACCTGTCGTCTGAAAAACAATTTTATGCTGTGTCACATCTTGATGATGCCAATAAATTGGGCTCTTCGGGAAAATTAGTGGGTAAAAATATAGCGAATTATTAGCAAGAGAGATAGTTTTCTGGAAATTGAAGGGTAGAGCATCCTGCCCCCACTCTGAGAAGATGGAAGTGCGAACTAACCGTCTGACAGAGAAAAAG
>JAJRUV010000090.1 GCA_024277595.1 Gammaproteobacteria bacterium | reverse complement strand
GAAAATGAAATCGCCTTCCTGATGGAGGTGCACGACCGTACCGACAGCCGCCCTGGCGAACCGGTTTCAACCGAGATTCAGGATGAAGACCTGGAGCTGTATCCGGACGCCTTCGCTATTCAATTCCCCAAGGCGGACGCCTATATCAGTGCGCCGATAGTGGAAAAACCGCTCTACCGGCATGGCGACTCCAGCCACCCCACCACCATTTGGTACTGGAATGCTGGCAGTCTGGAACCGCAGCAGGAAGCAAAGACATTGTTGCTGGATGCCACCGGTTCCGATCAGCCTTTTGTTGCACGGGACAACCCGGATCTGACGGCGGTGGGTCAATGGCAGGCCGGCCGCTGGCGGGTATTGATGAAGCGTCCCCGTCAGAATAAAGAGATGGCTGATATCTTGTTCACCGAGGGAGCGTTTATCCCCATCTCCTTCGCCAACTGGGACGGCAGCAACGGCGAAAAAAGCTCCCGCCACACCCTGACCACCTGGTACTGGTTGATCCTGCCGCCTCCGGCTGATCCGGCCAGAATATACGGGTTGCCACTCGGTACGGGGCTGCTGACCTTGCTTGCCGGTCTCCTGCTGGTGGTGCGCAGTCAGCGGCGCATCACCAGGTGATGCGTAATTCGGGGGTGGAAGGTGCATATGCATTTCCATCCCCCCGTCATGGCTCCCTCTCCCTCCGGGAGACAACGCTGCAAGTGAACATTAGCAATGGATGACGGTAATGCCCCTATAGTGCTGTAAATTCGGATTGGCCATTGTGGCCACCTTTCGCAGGATTGGTGTTGCAATCATCAACCTTTGAGAGGAGAAGCCACGATGTTACCGCAGCTTGTCCTCATGCCAACAGTCAGAGTTGCACTTGCAAGGTGAATTCGTGGTTGAAACAGTTGTTCTGAATGCAACGGTGGTTGCAGGGAACTACTGTTCAGGGATTGAAGGAAGAGATTTCTCCCGCCCCCTCACGAACTACCTGCGGCATATCGCCGGTAAGATCGATTACCGTGGTTGGTTCAAAACCGCAGAATCCACCGTCAATCACCAGATCGATATCGTGTTCCAGAATCTCTCTGATCTCATAGGGATCGGTAAGCGGTAGTTCATCATCTGGCAGAATCAGGGTGGTACTCATCAGGGGTTCCCCCAGTTCTCTCAACAGTGCCTGGGCGATGGGGTTATCCGGTACGCGCAGTCCAATGCTCTTGCGTTTCGGGTGCAGCAGACGGCGGGGGACTTCGCGGGTGGCTTCGAGAATAAAAGTGTAGGCACCGGGGGTATGGGCTTTGAGCAGGCGGTAATTGCTGTTGTCCAGCCGTGCGTAGGTGGCGATCTGGGAAAGATCGCTGCATACCAGCGTGAGGTGGTGGCGTTCATCGAGGCGGCGGATGTGGCGGATCCGGGTTACTGCCTGTTTGTCCCCCAGATGGCATCCCAGTGCGTAACCGGAGTCGGTCGGGTAGACGATAATGCCGCCCTCGCGAATGATCTCGACGCTGTGGGCAATGAGCCGCTGCTGGGGGTTGTCGGGATGGATATGAAAAAACTGGCTCATGGTGTCACCCTGGGGTCACTTTAATGATGGAGCGGGATATGCGGTGTCCGCTGTCTGCTTCTGCACAGAGGACACGGCAGCCCAATTCGGGTTCCAAAACAGTTAATACTTGTCGGTGGGTAACTATTCAGCTCACCTCTGAAATCCGCCATTTCTGCGTTAAAAAATGCTCATTTACCCGCGTAAACTCACACTTTTCGCCTTGAACTAACGAATTTCAGGGGCAATCTGAACAGTTACATACTCATTTTCAACTACGCTGAATAGTTACATCGGTGGTTTAGTTACCGGTGCCGATATGGTTCCGGATCAAATCATCCACCACTTCCGGGTCTGCCAGGGTGGATGTATCGCCCAGATTGCCCAGCTCGTTGGCGGCAATCTTGCGCAGGATACGGCGCATGATCTTGCCGGAGCGGGTCTTGGGCAAGGCTGGTGCCCACTGGATAATATCCGGTGAGGCGATGGGTCCAATCTCCTTGCGGACCATCCGGATCAGCTCCTGGCGTAACTCCTCGCTTGGCTCGATGTCCTTTACCGGCGTGACATAGGCATAGATTCCCTGCCCCTTGATCTTATGGGGATAGCCCACCACGGCGGCCTCGGCTACTGCTTCATGCATCACCAGGGCACTTTCGATCTCGGCAGTGCCCAGGCGGTGTCCTGACACGTTGAGTACATCATCTACCCGGCCGGTTATCCAGTAGTCACCATCGGCGTCACGCCGTGCGCCGTCACCGCTGAAGTACATGCCGGGGTAGGTTTTGAAATAGGTATCGATGAAGCGTTGATGATCACCATAAACACCGCGCATCTGGCCGGGCCAGGGGTAAGTCATGACCAGGTCACCCTCGCACTCTCCTTCCAGAATCGTGCCGTTTCCATCCACAATGGCCGGTGATACCCCGAAGAAAGGACGGGTTGCGGAGCCAGGCTTGAGGCGGGTGGCGCCGGGCAGGGGGCTGAGCATGATGCCGCCGGTTTCAGTTTGCCACCAGGTATCGACAATCGGACAACGCTGTTCGCCAACTGCACGATAGTACCACTCCCAGGCTTCCGGGTTGATGGGCTCGCCAACGCTGCCCAGCAGACGCAGATCCTTGCGTGAGGTCATTTTGACCGGTTCATCTCCTTCACGCATCAGGGCGCGGATGGCGGTGGGCGCGGTATAGAAGATGTTGACCTTGTGTTTGTCGCATACTTGCCAGAAGCGTGAGGCATCAGGGTAAGTGGGTACCCCTTCAAACATCAGCGTGATGGCGCCATTGGCCAGCGGGCCGTAGACGATATAACTGTGGCCGGTGATCCAGCCGACATCGGCGGTGCACCAGTAGATATCGCCTTCATGGTAGTCGAAGATATATTTGTGGGTGATGGCGGCATAGAGCAGATAGCCGCCGGTAGTGTGCAGTACTCCCTTGGGTTTGCCGGTGGAGCCGGAGGTGTAGAGGATGAACAGCGGGTCTTCGGCATCCATCTGTTCCGGTTCACAGTCGGTTGATGATTCCGCTGTTGCCTGGTGATACCAGACATCGCGCCCGTCGTGCCACCGGATTTCGCCACCGGTGTTCCGTACCGTTAACACGGTGTGTACGTTGGGGCAGCCGGACACCGCCTTGTCTACGTTGTTTTTCAATGGTGTGGTGCGGCCACCGCGGCGGCCCTCATCGGCGGTAATGACCAGCTGGCAGTCTGAGTCGAGGATCCGGTCCTTCAGCGCTTCCGGGGAAAAGCCGGCAAATACGACAGAGTGGATTGCACCGATACGAGTGCAGGCCAGCATGGCATAGGCGGCTTCGGGAATCATCGGCATATACATACAGACCCGATCGCCTTTCTTGATTCCGTGACTCTTCAGCACATTGGCCAGTTTGCAGACCTGCTCATGGAGTTCGCGGTAGCTGATTTTTTTGTCGCTGCCGGGGTCATCGCCTTCCCAGATAATGGCGGTCTGGTCGGCGCGGCTTTCCAGATGGCGGTCGATGCAGTTGTAGCTGACATTGAGTTTGCCGCCTTCGAACCAGCGGATATCTGTTTGGTGAAAATCCCACTCCAGCACCTTGTCCCACGGTTTGTCCCAGCTGAGAAAAAGCTCTGCCTGCTCGGCCCAGAACGCTTCCGGATCGTCGATGGAGCGCTGGTACATGGCCTGATACAGCGGTTCGGTGATATGAGCATGTTTGGCAAAGGGTGCCGGTACATCGTAGATTTTGGTTTCAGACATCGGTTTCCCCATTCTCTGGTTGGTGCAGATTAGTTGGTTGTTGTCTTTCAGGCTTATTGCTTATTATGGCACAGCTTTCCTGCCTGGCGAGGATGCGAGGTATGGCAGTGGCATCCCAGTGAGTCATCGCCCAGTCCCAAAAGCAGGTGAGATCGCCGTCCATCAGTTCAACGGGTGGGTGCTGTCCCAGAAAACAGAGAGCTTGCCACAGGGCGGGTAACGGCTGATTGCAATCCAGAGCACTGGCGTGAGTCTGTTTGCTGAGTTTTTGTCCCTGTGCATTGGTGATGATGGGCAGGTGGGCGTAGTCGGGTGTGGGGTATCCCAATAGGTTTTGCAGGAGTATCTGGCGGGGGGTGGAGTCCAGCAGGTCACTTCCGCGCATCACTTCGGTGATGCCTTGTTCCGCATCATCCACAACGACCGCCAGTTGATAGGCAAACAGTCCATCGGCGCGCCGGATGACAAAATCTCCCACCTCCCGTTCCAGATCTTGCTGATAATTCCCCTGAACGAGGTCTCGGAAAATGAGGCTTTGCCCCTGGGTTGAAACCCGCAGTGTTCGCGGGGATTTGCCGGGGGGCAGCCCGCTGCGGCAAGTGCCTGGATAGATGGTTCCCGATGCGTGACTGACTGCTGATTGCCGGCTGATTGCCGTTCGGCTGCAACCACAAGGATACACGCTCCCTTTTAGTTCCTGCAGTGTGGCAGCATAGCTGGCAAAACGAGTGCTTTGATAGAGTACCTTCCCATCCCAGTACAGGCCAAAGGCCTCCAGGGTAAACAGAATGTCATCGGCTGCTCCCGGTACCACTCGCGGTAGATCCAGGTCTTCCATTCGTAGCAGCCATTTTCCTTCGCTGCTCTTTGCCTGGAGATAACTGCCCACAGCGCTGATTAGTGAGCCGAGATGAAGCGGCCCGGTAGGAGAAGGGGCAAAGCGGCCAACGTAGTCTATTTTGGGTTTCACGATAAAAAATACTGGAAATGCTTAAACTTGCGGTCGCGGCTGCCGACAATGGAGTGAGCATTTTACTCCAGAGGCTAATTATAATGAATAAAGGCAGGCTGGTTATTGATGGGATACGTGCGGATGGCAGCCGGTTACGCCCCAGTGACTGGATCGAACGCATCTCATCGATGGTGGCGGAGTTTGGTTTCGATCATCGGTTGCATTACTCAGCCAGTGTGCATCCCTGTGTGATAGAAGGACAGAAATGTCTGGTGGTGGAGCCGGAGCTGGAGAAAAGAAACCGGGAGCTATACGAGTATATTCTGCATTTTGCCCGGCACAATGAGTTGCTTGTCCATTTAGCGGATGAGTCGGCAGATGATGTCAGCAAAAAATTAATGCTGTCTGAATGTTCGATTAATTAAAAGCAAGAGGTGAGTTAAAAATGAGTAGTGAAGCAATGGTGATTGAAGGTGTCCGGGAAGATGGCAGCAAATTGCGGCCCAGCGACTGGATAGAAAGAATCTCTTCCATGCTGGCAGAGTTTGGCCCGGATCACCGGTTGCACTACTCGCCCTGGGTTCATCCCTGCGTTATTCAGGGGCAAAAATGTCTGGTGATTGAGCGGGATTTGCGTGACAAGGATCCCGTGGCATACCAGTACATCATGAGTTTTGCCGAGCAAAACGGTTTACGTATTCAACCGGATCGTCGCACCAGGGATGAGTCAGTCGAGCAGGATCGCCGCGTGGATTAAGATCCCGCATCCGTATGAGTATTGCGGGATATCAGGCAGCGGGATGGAACGAGCTATGGGGACGGATGAGGTGTTATCACCTCATCTGTTTTTCACGTATTTCGTCAAGGGTTTTACAGTCGATGCACTGAGTAGCGGTCGGGCGAGCCTCCAGGCGGCGGATACCGATCTCTACGCCGCAGGACCCGCAGTAGCCGTAATCCCCGGTATTCATTTGCTCCAGGGCTTCATCAATTTTTTTTATCAACTTGCGTTCCCGGTCACGGGTACGCAGCTCCAGGGCGAATTCTGATTCCTGCGAGGCGCGATCATTGGGATCAGGAAAGTTGCTTGCATCGTCCTGCATGTGATGCACGGTACGATCCACTTCTTCCATCAACTCTTTTTTCCAGGCAGTGAGAATACTGTGAAAATGATCCTTCTGCCCGGTGCTCATATATTCTTCGCCCTTTTTTTCCTTGTAGGGCTCGAATGAGCTGAATCCTTCAGTTACTGCTTTTTTCTTTCTACCTGCCATCTGAATGGTTCTCCCGATATCTGTTCCCTGCACTCAAGTCTGTTTGCTTTTCTACCAGAAAAGGATATGGCGGTGCAACCACCCACATGCTTCATTGCGACGAGAATCCAGAGTATGGTGTTCTGGTGGTTGTTTCGCATTTAAACGCAGAGTTGTCCCCCCACAGACCAACTGACGCCTGATTTATCGCCTTGACGGAGCATCAGAACCCGGTACTCTATTAGGCTTTGGCAAAACAAGCAAGGGCAGACCTATAATGAGTGAACTGGCGGCAGTGCTGTTTGATGTTGATGGAACGCTGGCGGATACCGAACGGGATGGGCATCTGGTTGCTTTCAATCGTGCCTTTGCAGATGCGGGGCTGGACTGGGTCTGGTCGGAGCAGCTATACGGTGAGTTGCTGGCCGTGACTGGCGGAAAGGAGCGTATTCATTACTATCTGGAGCAGTTCAACGGTGAAGTTGGTCATTCGGCCGATGAACTGCCCGGTTTTGTCGCCAAGCTGCATGCGGAAAAGAACTGCCACTATACTCAGCTGCTGTCTGAGGGCGCGATTCCGTTGCGGCCTGGAGTAAAACAGTTGCTGCAGCAGGCGCGGGCTGAGGGATTGCGGCTGGCAATTGCCACAACCACAAGCCCGGAGAACGTATCAGCCCTGTTGCACTATGCGCTCGATCCGGCGGCAGAATCATGGTTTGAAGTTATTGGAGCGGGTGATGTTGTTCCTGCCAAAAAGCCTGCTCCTGACATTTACGACTACGTGCTGGAGCAGATGAAACTGGAGCCGGAGCAGTGTTTGGCGCTGGAGGACTCAGTGAACGGAGTCCGGTCCTCCCTGGCTGCGGGGATAAAAACCATTGTAACCGTCAACGGCTTTACGCGGGATGATGATTTCTCCGGGGCGGCTCTGGTGGTTGATCAGATAGGCGAGCCTGGCCAGCCATTTTCTGTTTTATCAGGCAATGCGGGTGATGCCAGTTACCTTGATGTAGCCTTGATGAGGCGGTTGTTATCCTCTTGATGGAGTACCAGCCCTGACTGCCATGGGTGCTACAGATGATCAAACAGATCACCAGGATGACCGAACCCGGGTTCGGCAGGGGGAAATAGCGGCCGGTCGGCCGCTATTGTGGGATGTTTACGATGATAGTGGACAGCTACTGCTCAGCAAAGGTTATATTGTCGTCAACGAGCGTCAGCGGCGGCGGTTGCTGAAAGAGGGATTGCGATCTGCCGCCAGTTTATCTCCGGAAGCAGGCAGTGCGGCAGCTGATGGTTTGTCTGAGGTTGGCGGCAACCCCTTTGTCACTATTGAACAGTTGACCCTGCGTCTGGAAGGCGTTCTTGGCACAATCCGCCAGCAGGGTGTCGATATTGCGCCGCAGCAGCGTATCCGCAAGCTGGGGCGGGCTATTCAGGCGCTTTGTGATTATGATGCTGATGCCTCGCTGGGCGCAGCTCATCTGAAACATGACACCCCATACCCTTTTCGTCACAGCATTCATACGGCGCTGCTATGTGAACAGGTTGCGCGGCGATTGAACTGGCCCCGTTTGACTCGCCTCAGCATTATCTCCGCAGCGCTGAGTTGCAATGTGGCTATGACCGAGCTACAGGCGGAGCTGGTGGAACAGGCGGAGCCGCTGAATGATGTGCAGTGGGATGCGATCCAGGCGCATCCCCGGCGAGGGTATGAGATGCTGCTTGGTGCCGGGGTATCTGATCCACTATGGTTGCAGGTTGTAATACAGCATCATGAGTGTATCAATGGCCGGGGCTATCCTGCCGGGGCAAAGGGAGAAGAGGTACTGCCGGGAGCCCGTCTGCTCGGACTGGCCGACAGATACCATGCTATGGTGACCGGTCGCTCTTACCGCAACGGGATGCTGGTCAAGAATGCTTTGCGCAGGATATTTCTGGATATCGGGCAGGAGGTGGGCAGCAGCCTGGCCCAAATGTTTATCAAGGAACTGGGTATCTACCCTCCGGGTTCGATTGTACAACTGGCAAATAGTGAAAAAGCGGTTGTTATCCGGCGCAAGGGGGAGCTGGGCGGACCGATGCTGGCCTGCATTGCCAACAGCAAGGGTGAGCACTATGCACGGCCGCGGCATCGGGATTCCGGCGAGAAGGAGCAATTTGCTATCAAGGATGTACACCCCTCTCCTGGTTCTCTGCCTTTCAGCCTGAGCCGGTTATGGAGTTATTAGAGAGGGCTGTTTGGTTGTTTTTGCTGCGTTGTCTGGTGAGTTATTGTCCCCGAATTGTTCCACCCACAAAGAGGTAGCTCCCGCAACGGCTGCGGGCATTACCAGGAAATTGACGATGGGTATCATGGTCAGTGCGGTTGTTGCTCCGCCAAAGCCGAGTACCAGCCAGCGATGTTTTCGCGCCCGGCGGCGCTGCTGCGGGAATAACAGGCCGTGATTTCCCATGGGATAGTCCAGATACTCCAGGGCCAGCATCCAGGCGCCAAAGATGAGCCATAAAAAGGGCGCAATGATATTGATGCCAGGAATAATGAACAGGATTAACAGTGGAACTGCCCGCAGCAGGGTGTAACTCATCTTCATCAGCTGGGAAAAAATAATTGCCGGTGTTTCGCGAAGCAGTTGCCAGAGACTGGTTCCTGACAGGGGGTCTTCACCGCGCAGTTCCCGTTCCACAGCTTCCGCCAGCAGGCTGTTGAAGGGGGCGGCGATAAGGTTGGCGACCAGGGAAAAGGTAAAAAACAGCACCAGCAGTATGGCGAAAACAAAAACCACCCATATTGGCCATACTAGCCAGTCCAGCCAGGCAGGCAAGCCGGGCAGCAGTGAGGTGACAAAGCTGTGAAACCAGCTTGCCCCGGCACCGATAAGCAGGGAAAAAACCACCACATTGATCGCTAACGGCATTACGACATAGCGCCGGATCCCTGGCCGAAGGATCAATTTCAGGCCACGGATCAGATAGAGGGCTCCGCTGAAGGAATTGGCCTGCATGCTACCCCCGTGGGCCTGGAGATAATCTACTGCACTGATAGGAGAGAGGTTTAAAATTCCCCGTTTTTTTGTTGTGCAGTCCTGCTATGCATTTCAATATCACAAAAATTTGCGTCTGATTTTCCACCGGGTTTGTTTCAGCCTGGAATCCGTAGCGCGATTTTTCCGGTAGGTGAATTGACACATTGAAGTCGGCTGTTTGCATATCAGTAATGTAGTCTCGGAATGAAGTGGTCAACTGCGGTTTCCAGGTTAACCGGGTTGTAACTACTCAGCTCACCCCTGAAATCCGCCATTTTCGCGTTAAAAAATGGTCAT
Source organism: Gammaproteobacteria bacterium (assembly GCA_024277595.1). Taxonomy (GTDB): domain Bacteria; phylum Pseudomonadota; class Gammaproteobacteria; order Thiohalospirales; family Thiohalospiraceae; genus DRMK01. The sequence goes on along the minus strand of JAJRUV010000090.1, from coordinate 61,780 downwards.
TTACACATGTAAACTCCCGTTTTTTGCCTTGAACTGACGAATGTCAGGGGCAATCTGAGCAGTTACCGGCAATATTGGCTACTCGCTGAGTAAATTATCTCAACCCGGCAGGCCTCTGAAACTGTCCGTTTGTCCGATCAATCATTGGCATGTTTCCCCACGGCTGGGGGTCGTTGATGGCATATCCCTGGGCATAATCGATGCCGAGTTCGCGCACTTTCGCCAGGATGATTTCGTTTTCGACCCCTTCGGCGATGGTTTGAAGTCCCATGACGTGACCGATATGATGAATGGATTCCACCATTGCCTGACTGATGAGATCGCTGGTCATGTCACGGACGAAGCTGCCGTCGATTTTCAGATAATCCAGAGGCAGTATTTTCAAATAGCCGAAGGAACTCAAGCCACTGCCAAAGTCATCCAGTGCAAACCGGCATCCCAGCTTCTTGAGCCGTCGAATCAGATTGGTAGCGTAGCCAAGATTGTCGATAGCGGTGGTTTCTGTTATTTCAAAACAGATTCCGCCGGGATCGATTCCGGTTTCCTTCAGTTGCTCGATGATAAAACGGTAGGCTTCATCATTCAGTGAGTGCCCGGACAGGTTAATGTTATACAGGGGAGGGACTCCGTTGTTGGCATAGGCCGTATGGGTCTGGCCCTGGATTAGCTCGAAAGAGCTTTTGATAACCCAGCGGTCTATATCCCGCATCATGTCATAGCGTTCCGCGGCGGGAATGAAATCACTGGGCAGGATGTGCTTCCCATCTTCGCTAAGCATACGCAGTAGTATTTCATAATGCGGCCGGTTACTTGCCTCGGAACTCAGGGGAAGAACAGACTGACGCGCCAGATAGAAGCGCCGTTCGTCAAATGCCTTGCTGATGCGGTGGATCCACTGCATCTCCCCCTGGCGCAGGGCAAGAGCGCTGTCATCGGGTTGATATACATGTAACCGGTTGCGGCCCTGATCTTTGGCTATGTAGCAGGCGGAGTCGGCAGTGCGCATGATCTCCTGCAGCCCGCCGCTTTGGGCGTCGAATGGCACCAGGCCGATGCTGACGCCCACTTCGAAGATTTTATCTTCCCAGACAAAACGGTAGCTGCGAACCACCTGACGTATCTGCTGGGCCGTTTTTACGCCATGTTCCAGAGGGCAGTTGAACAGCAGTACGCCGAATTCGTCTCCGCCAAGCCGGGCCAGCACGCCATCGTCGCCGACTTTGGGTTCCATCAGAATGGCGAGCTGTTTCAGCAGCTTGTCGCCGGCAATGTGGCCACAGGTGTCATTAATTACCTTGAACTGATCGAGGTCAAGGAAACAGAGTACATGATGCCGGCCATGGTATTTGGCACTGTGCAGGGCGTGTCCCAGTTGCCGCTCGAATTCGCGCCGGTTGACCAGCCCGGTGAGTGAATCGTGGGTCGCCTGGTAGGCGAGCTGCCGCGCCATGCTGCGCACATGGCTGACGTCATGGAATACAATCACGGCACCGACAATGCTGCCGCCCCGCTGACGGATGGGTGCCATGGTGTTCTCAATGACATACTCCTCGCCCTGGCGTTGCAGCAGAACGGGAGAAGATGTGACTTTGATTTTCTCTCCATCTTTCAGAATGTTGTCCAGGTTCCCCAGTTCGGATTCTCGCGTGTTCTCGTTGACTACGTTAAAGACCTCTTTTAATGGCCGGCCATGTGCCTCTTTGTCACGCCAGCCGGTCATCTGTTCAGCGACCTGGTTCAGATAGTCGACATTCCCCTTGAGGTCGGTGGTAATTACGCCGTCACCTATGGAGTGCAGGGTAACTTCAGCGCGCTCTTTTGCCCGGTACAGAACTTCATGCTGGTACTGTTCCGAGCCATACCAGGCAAGTGGCCGTTTGATGAGGCGCAGGAATGCCCAGAAGGCAAGTGATATCAGGGCAACGAACATTAAAATCATCCCCAGCCGCAAATCCTGCCAGCCGGTCTGCCGTGACAGTGACAGCCTCAGTTCTTTCCCTGCGAGGGGGATGGTGGAGTTAAAAGAGAGCTGTGGAAACCAGCTGATGGTAGAATCGTTGGGTGATGCCGTGTGTTGATATATCTCTTTGACTCCACGCGCCTCCCTGTCTTCGCGTGAGTGGCCATAGGTCAGTTGCACTGTTAATCCTGGCAGGGAGTCACGGGGGAAAAACTGTTTGTCAAAGTGCAGCTGAACGGCAGCAATAGCGACGGTTTTAGCGAGCCGTTCCTGTTCGGTGCCGGTTTCCAGCTTGCTGGAATAGACCGGTTTGAACAGGGTGCTTCCATATCCGCCCCCAATCAGTTCACCCGGAGTGCTGGCGGCGCTTCTTCCGGTATTGATAACTTGTTTGATAGCTTCTTGTGCTTCTGGACTGGAATAAATATCGTAGCCGAGATGTTTGGTGAAAGCGGGTTTATCCGGTTGAATCAGCGCCAGCGGGAAGTGAAAAAGGCGCTTGCCAACGGGCTGCCGTTGTTGTTCGATGCCAAGTTCATGCACGGAATAATCAGATAATCCGGCGCTTTTCCTCTTTTTCTCGTATGATCCCAGTTCGTTATACCCCACTCGTTCATAAAGTTGAATCATATGAACATAGGGGTGCAGCTTACTCATTTCGCTGGCATAACGGGACAGTTCCTGGCGGTTTTCAACACCGGTGATTTGGCTTAAAGCGGCCATCCCTTCCACGACTGCCTTACTGCGCTCTACCTTTTGTAACAGCTGCCGGGCGTAGTCATACCCAAATTGCTGGAAGCGACGGTCACTCTTCTGTATATCCTGCCACGCAAAGGCGCCTGCCACCAATAATGCAATGGCAATGCAGAGCAGCACCAACAGCGTATAGAGGATATCATTAATGCGAATACGGTTATGCCTGCTCATGGGGCAGTTGGCTTTCGGGAGACAGGGTACATCAGTCAATCAGTTCCAAAAAGGAAGATTCATCCAGAATGGGGATCCCCAGTTGCAGGGCTTGCTCATGTTTTGATCCAGGCTCGGCCCCGGCTATAATATAACTGGTTTTTCTGGATACGCTGCCGGTCACTTTTGCTCCCAGCGCCTGCAGTTTTTCCTTGGCTTCATCCCGGCTCATGCTTGTCAATGTACCGGTCAGCACAAAAGTTTTTCCTGCTAGCGGCAAGGAGCCGGTATTCCGGTCAGTTGCGGTCGGCCAGCGAATACCGGCTGCGATCAGTTTGTCAACCACTTCCAGATTGTGTTTTTCACGAAAAAAAACATAAATACTTTCGGCGACAACCGCGCCAATATCAGGAACCTGCTGAAGTTGCTCCCTGTTGGCGGTCATAATATCCTCAAGCGAACCGAAATAGTCAGCAAGTTCCCTGGCGGTGGCTTCGCCAACCTGTCGAATGCCCAGCGCAAATATAAAACGTGCCAGTGTGGTGTTTTTGCTTTGCTCCAGGGCGGCGAGCAGGTTTTGTGCCGACTTTTCCCCCAGGCGCTAGAGGGTTTCAAGTTGCTCCTGGCGCAAATAATAGAGATCGGCTACATTATGAATCAGATTTTTTTTACCCAGTTGTTCTACCCGTTTGTCACCCAGCCCTTCAATATCCATGGCGCGGCGGGAGGCGAAGTGCTTGATGGCCTCGCGGCGCTGGGCAGGGCAGTACAGGCCGCCGCTGCAGCGGGCAACCTTTTCGCCAGGCAGGCGTACCACTTCCGAATCACATACCGGGCAGCGATCGGGCAGTTGTGGACGCGGGGCACCAGGGGGGCGTCGGCTCTCCACTACGGAAACCACTTCCGGCATGACATCACCTGCGCGGCGGACGACAATCGTGTCGCCGATGCGAATATCCTTGCGCTCGATCTCATCCTGATTATGCAGCGTGGCGTTGCTGACCATCACGCCGCCCACTGATACGGGTTTCAGACGCGCAACCGGGGTGAGGGCGCCGGTTCGTCCTACCTGCCACTCAACGTCCAGTAGCCGGGTGATCTCTTCCTGGGCGGGAAATTTGTGTGCCAGCGCCCAGCGGGGGGCACGGGATAACTGTCCAAGCTGTTCCTGCCAGGCAATTTTATCGACCTTATAGACTATGCCGTCAATTTCATACGGCAGTTGGTTCCGTTCAGCGGCCATTATCCGGTAGTAGTCCAGGCAACCTTGCGCACCCTCCACCTGTTGGGCTTTTGGGGAAATGCGCAGACCCCAATCACGAAGTTTTTGCATAATTGCGCTGTGCCGATCCGGAAGGTTGCCCCCCTTTACTGCGCCGATACCATAACAGTAGATCGTCAGGGGGCGTTGTGCCGTGATTCCGGGATCCTGCTGACGCAGGCTGCCGGCTGCCGCGTTCCGCGGATTGGCGAAAGATTTCAGTCCACGATGTTCCTGAGCGCTATTAAGCTGCCGGAATCCCTCTTTGGTCATACATGCTCCACCGCGCACCTCCATCGAGGCCGGGAATCCACTGCCATCGAGCTTCAGGGGTATCGCACTGATGGTGCGTACATTCCGGGTTACATCTTCACCACGGCTGCCATCGCCGCGGGTTGCGCCGCGGACTAGCTGGCCTTGCTCATACAGCAGGCTAATGGCCAGTCCATCCAGTTTTGGTTCAGCGTGATACTCTACATGCTCTACACCAAGTCGTTCCCGTACCCGGCGGTCGAAATCAAAAACCTCTTGGTCACTGAAAGCATTGTTGAGAGAGAGCATGGGTAGCTCATGCCGTACTTCACTGAACGCTTCCAGCGGAGTGGCGCCTACCCGCCGGGCAGGAGAGTCCGGCGTGATCAACTCGGGGTATTGCTGTTCCAGCTCCTGAAGCTCGCGCAGCAGACGGTCGTACTCCGCATCGGGGATCTCCGGGGTATCGAGGGCGTAATAGAGATAATTGTGGTAGTTAATTTGTTCCCGGAGTTCTTCGATGCGCTTTCTTGCCTGGTCGGGAATGGGTGAACTGTGTTGCCTGGTAGTCATGCTCGGTGCTGGACTGCGCTGTCGAAGGTGGTAGCTCGGTCAAGCAGCGACTTCATGGTGGATTCGCTCAACGGTTCGCGTGCTTCATCATGGATCTCCCCGCCGAGCAGCTGCGCCAGTTGTTGCGCCTTGAGCAGCAGGGTTTCAACCATATCACGAGCGGGTACCACTCCCGGAGCACGCATGAACATGATGACGCCGGGGGTGGTGAACTCCTGTTCCATCTGTCCGCCTACAAAGGTTCCCGGCTCCAGAATATTGGCTACACTGAACAGGGTAGTGTTTTCCTTGTCCTGTGGTGAATGGGAATAGTGGAAAATTCCACCTTCACCAAAGCGCAGGCCAATCTCTTCCAGTGAGCTGAACAGATTTGCCCCCACAAAGTTCGTGTCCCGGGGGGCAATTATATGCAGTACAACGATCAGCTCCTGCGGTGGAGATGGGGAAGCGGATTGCTGTTCCCGGGAGGGCGTTGCCCCGGCGGTTGTTTCCTGTGATGGTGCTGTGCTTTGTTCAGGGGGTTTAGTCTCTTTTGACGGATCAGCGTCAAAAAGAGGGGGGGGAGTAGCCGGATGCAGTGCCGGGGTGGTGGGCAGTGGCTCACTCTCCGGCTGCTGTTCTCTGGTTTTTGCAAGTTTGTGCCGCTGTCTGGCGATCTCCTCCATCCACTCCGTGTCTTCCTGAACTGTTTTTTCTCCGGTTGAGTCCCGGTTTTGCTGCGATCGGCGGCTGAAAAAGTAGATCAGCGCCAGAACAGAAATACCGGTGATAATGAGGATTAAACGCAGTTCATCCATGTGTTATTCCTTAGGCACTGATAGCCATAGTGGCTGCTTCATCAAGATCCACGGCGACCAGGCGTGAAACTCCCGGTTCTTTCATCGTGATGCCGTTCAGTTGCTGAGACAGTTCCATGGTGATTTTGTTGTGAGTAACAAATATAAACTGGGTTTTGTCTGACATTTCGCGCACCAGATCGCAAAAACGGCCGACATTGGCATCATCCAGTGGGGCGTCTACCTCGTCCAGCATGCAGAAAGGGGCCGGATTGAGATGAAAAATGGCAAATACCAGCGCCACGGCGGTAAGGGCCTTTTCCCCTCCTGACAGCAGGTGGATGGTGCTGTTGCGCTTGCCCGGCGGGTGGGCCATGACGGTTATTCCGGTATCCAGCAGATCATCGCCGGCAAGTTCGAGCGATGCCTTGCCGCCGCCAAACAGGCGTGGAAACATCTCCTGGAAGCCGCTGTTGACCTTGTCGAAAGTATCCCGGAAGCGGCTGCGGGTCTCCCGGTCGATCTTGTGGATAGCATTTTCCAAGGTGGCAAGCGCCTCCATCAGATCATCGTTTTGCGCGTCCAGATAGTTTTTGCGCTCTTCCGACTGCTGATACTCTTCGATAGCGGCCAGATTGATGGGACCAAGCCGTGATATTTTCTGCTCCAGAGAAGCCAGCCGGGTTTGCCACTCCTGTTCATCGGCCTGCTCCGGTATCTCTTCAAACAGGGCGGTCAGATTGTGGCCGGCCTCTTCCAGCTGCTCTTGCTGGGTCTGACGGCGTGTTTTCAGCTCCTGCCAGCTCATCCGCGCCCGCTCTACCGAACTGCGCATCTGCCCGGTTTCCTGCTCAATCCGGTTGTGGGTGCCGTCCAGTTCGCGAATCCAGTGTTCGATTGCCTCGACCTGGCGTCGGGCTTCTGCCATTTCCTGTTCGATGCCACTGCGTTTGGCAAGAATCTGTTCCAGTTCGGCGGTCATCTTCTCCAGCGGGGTGTTGCCTTGTTCCAGCGCCTGCTGCAGTTCGTCCCGCCGGCTGGAGAACTGAATCCGTTGTTGCTCGATACGTTCGATCGCCTGGCGGGTGGAGGCCAGTTCAGTGCGCAGGGTTTGCAGCTTCAGGTTGACATTGTGGGTTGCTTCGTGATTCTGACGGGCTTGATCACGGCGCTGTTGCAGGGTCTGTTGCAGCTTTTCCCGTTCGGCAGTCAGCTGTTCCCGCTGGCTGGCAAGGGTCTCCATCAGAGCCAGTGATTCATTGAGGCGGGTGTGGGTGGTGTGCTGCTCTTCCGTGCTGCTGCTTGCCTGCCGGGTCAGCTCTTCCAGCTCGGAAATGATGCGCCGGGTTCGCTGCTGAAACTGCTCCAGCCGTGCACGAGCTCCGCTCAGTCGGGCTTGTCGTCCGGCTACCCGGCGGCTGATCTCATTGAGTTCGCGCTGCTGTGATTCGCGCTGCTGTTCCAGAGTTTTCAGCTGTTCCCGCCCGGCGGTAACCTCGGTGTGCAGTTGTTCGACCCGGGCGGCTAGCCGGGCTGTCTCATTGGCAAGTTGCTTGAGCTCCTGCTCCCGCTCCAGCACGCCGGATTTCTCATCGACACTCCGGGCTACCCGCAGCCAGTTTACTCCCAGCCAGATACCGTCAGGGGTAATGACCGATTCATGGGTGGCCAGTTTGTTGCGCAAGGAGAGTGCCCGGGGCAGATCGACGGCGATATGGACCGATCCCAGCAGTGGCTCCAGTGACCAGGGTGCGCGTACCTTTGCCAGCAGTGTGTTGTCGGCAGTGGGGGGTGGACTGGTTTGAACGGCGGTATCGAAAAGCATCAGGGTGCCATCCAGCTCCTGCAGCGCCGTGGACAGTTCACCCAGCCCTTCGATGCAGACCGCCTCCAGCGTGTGTCCCAGGACAGTTCCCACCGCGTTTTCCCACCCTTTCTCTACCTGTATCTCTTCTACCAGTCGTCCAGCGTCCTGCAACCGCTGGCGGGTCAGCCACTGGCCGGTTTTACCCTGATTTTGGTTCAGTGCTGCCTGCTGCAGGGCTTCCAGGGAGGCCTGCCGTCCACGCTGGGTCTGCAAACGGCCGCGCAGTGTGTCCAGTTGGCTGGATAGCTCGTGGTTTTGTTCGCGTTGTGTGTTGAGCTGCGCAATGAGGTCGGTCTGGTTTTGCTGTAGCGTGGCGGCCTGTTGCTCGCCCTGTTCCAGCTCTTGCTGCAATCGGCTGATGTCGGTCTGCTCGGCGTCAGGGGTCAGGCTGCTGCGCTCTCGGGTCAGGCGCTCGATGTGGTTCTGCAGCTGGCTGGATTGCTGCTCCAGACTGTGCAGCCGGGTGCGTTCCACCTGTGCCGCCTGTGCCGGCTCGGCGTAACGCAGGTTGAACTCGTCCCACTGTTGCTGCCACGCATGCATGGCCTGTTCTGCGGCGGCCAATGCGGCGGCAGACTGTTTTTCTTCTTGTTGTGTGCGGGTCAGATCCGGTTCATGCTGCTGCAGCTCGGCCTGCAGGCGTTCGATGGTTTGTTGATCGGACTCCCGGTGGGTGTCGGCCTCCTGCCATGCCTGCTCCAGTTTAGCCAGATCCTGCTGCTGTTGCTGGCGCCGTTCGCGGGTGTGCTGGAGGGCCTGTTCCAACCGGGCAATATCGGCCCCCACGCTGTAGAATCGGCTCTGAATCTGGTTGAACGTTTCCAGTCCTTCGCTGTGCAACTGACGCTGTTTTTCAACCTCGGCTTCGTTGCTGCGTTGTTTGGCGATGAGTGCCTCCAGTGCGGTTTCCAGCTCACGATTGCAGCTCTCCTGTTCGCCGCATTGACGGTCGAGGCGTTGCCAGCGCAGGGCGTACAGCTGCCCATTTATCAGGCGCTCTTCCTGTTTCAGGTTTTTGTAGCGGGCTGCGGTCTGGGACTGCCGTTTTAGCCGTGCCAGCTGTTTGCCCAACTCTTCGCGCAGATCGCTGAGCCGATCCAGGTTTTCACGGGTGTGGCGGATACGATTCTCTGTTTCACGGCGGCGTTCCTTGTATCTGGATATCCCCGCAGCCTCTTCGAGAAACCGGCGCATCTCTTCCGGTTTTGCTTCGATGAACCGGGAGATGGTGCCCTGCTCGATAATGGCATAGCTGCGCGGACCCAGCCCGGTGCCAAGGAAGATGCCGGTAATATCGCGGCGCCGGCAGCGTACGCCGTTGAGAAAGTAGTTGGAAGCGCCGTCACGGCTGACGACACGCTTGATGGCAACTTCGCTGTAGCTGGCGTATTCGCCTCCCAGCCGTCCATCGCTGTTATCAAACACCAGTTCGATGGATGCTTGTCCCACCGGCTTGCGGGTGCTGGAACCATTGAAGATGACATCGCTCATTGAATCGCCGCGCAGCTGTTTGGCGGAAGACTCGCCCATCACCCAGCGCACCGCATCGATCACGTTCGATTTTCCACAACCATTGGGGCCGACGATGCAGACCAGATTGCTGGGAAACGGGATGGTGGTAGGATCAACGAATGTTTTGAATCCGGCCAGCTTGATTTTGCTAAGACGCATAACTCCCTGTTGGTAACCGTGACGATAAATGCGGATTGAGTATTGACCCGGCGATATATAATATGGCCGGGTCAATAAAGATAATAACCGCTAATATTACCTCAATGGAGTGTTGCATGCCTAGCCGTCCCAGCAAACAATTGGATACATTCGAAAACCCGCTTCCGGATCGGGATTACACCATCCATATCGAAATACCGGAATTTACCTGCTTGTGTCCGAAAACCGGCCAGCCGGATTTTGCCACTCTTTCTGTCAGTTATGTCCCGGATCGACTGTGTGTCGAACTCAAATCACTGAAATTTTATGTGTGGGCGTTCCGGGAAGAGGGAGTTTTCCATGAGGCGGTCACCAACCGGATTCTGGATGATCTGGTGCATGCCACCTCGCCGCGGTTCATGCGCCTTACCGGCAGGTTTAATGTGCGGGGCGGGATCTATACCACAGTCGTTGCCGAGCATCGTAAACCAGGGTGGACACCGCCGACGGTTGTGCAGCTGCCTTGAACCTGTTCATCGGCATCGACATTGGCACATCGGGGTGCCGGGCCATTGCTATTGATGACGATGGCAAACAGCGGGGTCATGCCGTGCAGGAACTGCCGGTGCCGGTGCGAAAGGGCTGGGAGGTTCAGCAGGATGCTGAAATCTGGTGGCAGTCGGTTGTATCCGTGCTGCGGCAACTGTTTGCTGTGATTGATGTCCGTTCGGTTCGGGCAATCGCTGTGGATGGCACCTCTGCCACGCTGTTGCTGGCCGATGCCGCCGGCCGGCCGCTTGCTCCTGCACTGATGTATAACGATGCGCGGGCCGGGGATGAAGCGGCCCTGGTTGCGGCGGCAGCGCCACCGGATGTCGCAGCGCAGGGGGCGGGTTCTGCGCTGACCAAACTGCTTTGGCTGCTGGCGCAACAGGGAATGGGTGAAGCCTGCCATGCCTTGCATCAGGCAGACTGGATTGCCGGAAGGCTGTGCGGGGAGTTCGGGTTCAGTGACAGCAACAACAGCCTTAAGCTGGGCTATGATCCGGTAAATCGGTGCTGGCCGAACTGGCTGGACAGATTGAATGTGCCACGCCGAATACTTCCACGGGTTGTTGCACCCGGTACGCCAACAGGGCGTATTAGTTCGGTGCTGGCCGATGAATGGGGGTTGCCGCCAGCGGTGACTGTGGTTGCCGGAACGACTGACAGCACAGCCGCCGTTATCGCCACGGGTGTTTCCCGTCCCGGCGATGCCGTTACCTCGCTGGGTTCCACGCTGGTGGTCAAGATTGTTTCTGAAAAACCATTTTTTTGCTCCCGTTACGGAATTTATAGCCAGCCGTTCGGGGCATTGTGGCTGGTGGGTGGTGCATCCAACAGTGGTGGAGCGGTGTTGCGGCAGTTCTTTACCGATGAGCAGATGACAGAGATGAGTGTGCGCCTGAACCCAAGCCGCCGTACCTGCCTCGATTATTATCCGTTACCTGCTGTTGGAGAGCGTTTCCCCGTCTCCGATCCTCATCTCAAACCGCGGCTTAGTCCGCGGCCCAGAGATGATCTGCGCTTTTTCCAAGGTATAATAGAGGGCATTACGCGTATTGAACGGCATGGCTATCGCTTGCTGTCCAGGCTGGGGACTCCGTACCCTGCTGCGATTCGCACAGTGGGTGGCGGGGCGGTGAACAATGCATGGGAACAGATCAGGGGTCAAATCACGGGTGTGCCGATGATCAAACCTGCGTTCAGCGAAGCAGCGTATGGCGCGGCACTGCTTGCCCGGGGAGATTGCAAGGCATGATTCTGGTACGCATTGAACATTTTCTGAGTGAGGAAGGGTGCGGCTATTTTCCTGACTGGTTACGGTGTCTTGCCGGAAAGCTGGAAAAACAGCAGGGATTCCAGGAGGTGCGATGGCTGAAAGAGGCAAATGCCACTGTGGATGGATGCAGTCTGTTGCTGGAATTCGATAGCCAGGAGATGCTGGAGCGATGGGTAGCAACTGAAGAGCATGCCAGGGCTGTTGCCCGGCTTGAACCGTATACCCTCAAACCGTTACGCTCAACTTGCTACTATGCGGAAAGGGTGGTGGTTTGAGGTATTTTATTGCAGTCGCGTTTTTTTCTGTCTCTCACCTTGTTTGGGCGGACAGCGTCAACATTGCGGTTGCCGCCAATTTTGCTGCCCCGGCCAGGGAGATTGGCGAGGCATTCCAGCAAAGCAGCGAACACACTGTCATCATCAGTTCCGGTTCCACGGGCAAGCTGTTTGCCCAGATAGAGCATGGTGCCCCTTTTGACCTGTTTCTGGCGGCGGACAGCAGACGGCCACAGCTGCTGGAGCACAACGGCAAGGCGGTGCCGGGCAGCCGTTTTACCTATGCATTGGGGAGAATTGTGCTGTGGAGTCCTCGGCCGGGATACGTTGATGAGCATGGAGTTATTCTGAAAGAGGGTGATTTCAAACGGTTGGCCATAGCCAACCCCCGGCTTGCCCCCTACGGTCTGGCGGCGCAGCAGGTGATGGAGAGGCTGGGACTGTGGAGTGGCCTGCGCAGGCGTCTGGTTCGGGGTGAAAATATAGCCCAGACATTTCAGTTCGTCGTTAGCGGTAACGCCTCGCTGGGTTTTGTGGCGCTGGCCCAGGTTCGGGCGGCGGGTGATTCAGGTTCTGTTTGGCATGTGCCCGATGAACTGTATCAACCGATCCGGCAACAGGCTGTATTGTTGCAGCGGGGACAAAAGAGTGCTGCCGCCAACGCTTTTTTCCGTTATCTGCAAGGCAGTGAGGCCCGGGAGATCATTCGGAGTATGGGTCACGATGTAGTCGCGAGTAATGCCCGGAACGATGTCACTGAGTGAAACCGACATCCAGGCCATCTGGCTGACGCTGCGTCTTGCCAGCGTGACCACCCTGTTGCTGTTGCTGGTGGGGACGCCGCTGGCCTGGTGGCTGGCGCGTACCCGCTCCTGGCTCAAACAGCCGGTTGCGGCGATAACTGCTCTGCCGCTGGTGTTGCCACCCACGGTACTGGGTTTCTATCTGCTGATACTGTTGGGTCCCAATGGACCGGTGGGTTCACTGATGCTGGATCTCGGTCTGGAGACACTGCCTTTCACTTTTCCGGGGCTGGTGGTGGCTTCGATGATCTACTCGTTACCGTTCATGGTGCAGCCGTTGCAGAATGCCTTCGCGGCGATCGGTGATCGCCCTCTGGAGGTGGCGGCAACGTTGCGTGCTTCCGCACTGGATCGGTTCGTGAGCGTGGTTGTGCCGCTGGCGCGTTCCGGTTTTCTGACCGGCATGGTGCTGGCTTTTGCCCATACCGTAGGTGAATTTGGTGTTATCTTGATGATCGGTGGCAATATCCCTGGTGAGACTCATGTTCTGTCGGTTGCCATCTATGATCACGTAGAGGCGTTGGACTATGAGAACGCGCATCTGCTTTCGGCCGGTCTGCTGGTGTTTTCATTTATAGTTATTCTGTTGCTGAATCTGCTCAACAAGCGTACTCATCCAGAGATCGCCCGGTGAGGGAACTCACGGTTCGTTTCACTGCCGATCTGGGTGAGTTTTCCCTGGATGTTGCATTTCAGGCTCCGGGCAAAGGGGTTACTGCGCTGTTTGGTCACTCCGGTTCCGGCAAGACCACGCTGCTGCGTTGCCTGGCGGGGCTGGAACGGCGAGCCTCGGGGTTTCTGCAAATTGATAACGAGATCTGGCAGGATGATGCCAATGGCATTCACCTGCCCACTCACCGCCGTGCGGTAGGCTATGTGTTTCAGGAGGCCAGCCTGTTCCCCCATCTGTCGGTGCGGCGTAACCTTGAGTTTGGTATGAAACGTGTTCCTGCCAGGCAGCGTCAGGTAAGCTTCGATGATGCCGTGGCGCTGGCGGGATTGTCCGGCTTGCTTGGGCGCGGTGCTGCGCGTCTGTCCGGGGGCGAGCGTCAGCGGGTGGCCATCGCCCGGGCACTGTTGACCAGTCCGCGATTGCTGCTGATGGATGAGCCGCTGTCGGCGCTGGATGAACGCAGCAAACGGGATATCTTTCCCTGTCTGGAGCGTCTGCATAGCGAGCTCTCCATCCCGGTAATCTATGTCAGTCATTCACTGAGAGAGGTGGCACGGCTGGCGGACCATATGGTGTGGATGGAGGAGGGCAGGGTGCGAGCCTCCGATTCGCTGCAAAGGGTACTCACCCGCCTGGATCTGTCAGTGGAGCAGGGTGATGAGGCTGGAGCGATACTGGAGTGCGAGATTGCTCTCCATGATGACAAGTATCATTTGACAGCCCTTGACGGCTGTTGCGGACGGGTGTGGGTCAGTCGGCTCGACATGGATCCCGGGCGTGCGGTAAGGGTTCATGTTCCGGCGCGGGATGTCAGTATCAATCTGGAAAAAAACAGTGACAGCAGCATTCTCAATATCTGGCCAACGGTTGTTGAGAATATCTGTGATATATCTGCGAGCCAGGTGTTGGTTCGGCTGCGTTGCAATACCAGCGGGGATGGCCCTCGGCTGCTGGCGCGGATCACCCGAAAATCCTGTGTCAAACTACATTTGAAACCGGAAATGAGGGTGTTTGCCCAGTTAAAGAGTGCGGCGCTGATCGATTAGTAACTATTCAGCTCACCCCTGAAATCCGCCATTTCTGCGTTAAAAAATGATCATTTACCCGTGTAAACTTACATTTTCGCCTTGAATTGACGAATTTCAGGGGCAATCTGAACAGTTACATACTCATTTTCAACTATGCTGAATAGTTACATCGATTATTGAGCGGGAGCAGCACGAACTACCTTTATGTGTTGCACTTTATCGCCCGGATTTGGCAGACGCAGGGTCACTGTTTTTCCGGCAGGAATGGTGTCACGGACGGGAACTTTATCCATTTCCCCGGTACGGTACTGGATGCCCAGCACAACCCGGCTAACGGCAATCGGAGCACGATTTCTTACCTGGACAAAGAGGCGGCCCTTATTGTCCGGCTTGCCATGTGCCGAGATATATTTATCTGGATTCCGTGGCAGTTCCAGTGTAGCGAGGGATATAGCAGCCTGCTGACCCAGGGGGGAGCCAGAGGCGGCTGCCGCACGGTAGTGTGTTATGGCGCTCTCTTCGTTATGTGCATTGAGCGCCATGGTGCCGAGGGTATAGTGCGCTATTGCTGTTGGCAGCAGTTTCACGCTTAGCTCGAGATCCTGACGAGCGCCGGCCTGGTCTGCCATTTTCTGCCTGGCCAGGCCGCGCTGCAGATAAAAGGCGAAATAGGCATCGTTTCGTCTGATTGCCTCATCAAACAGGGATTTTGCTTGCCCGGGGTTCCCCATTTTCAGCAGGGCTTCCCCTTGCAGGCCATAATACAGTGCTTCCCGGTTCTCCTGCCGGATCGCCTTCCTGGCCAGCGTCAGCGCTCTACCGGCATCGCCTTCAGACAGCGCCTTGCGGCCAGCGTCATAGTCAGCATAGGCCTGTTGGGTGGATTTCAGGGTGGCGATATGCTGCAGATACTCCTGCCGTCCTGTTTTCAGCCCCTTGGGGAGTGTGGCGGCATATTTTCTGTTGGCATCGACCCGTTCCTGCGATGGCGGGTGAGAGGCGAACAGCCCCTCCAGCCAGTTGGTTTCACGCATCTTTGATAACCTTACAAAGGTTTGCTGCAGCGTCACTGCTTCCTGTGGGTTATAGCCAGCCCGGGCCATATATTTCATGCCATATCTGTCGGACTCCAGTTCGGCGTTGCGGCCATATCTGGTATTGGCCAACTGGCTTCCGATAACGGCTGCCCCCATCATCAAATCAGCATGTTTTTCACCGGCGGTGGCTACGCTGGCAGCCATTATCCCCAGTTGTAACAGCATACCTCGTTCCATCGAACGTGCGCCATGGCGGGCTGCCGCGTGCACGATCTCATGCCCAAGTACAGCCGCAAGCTCGGCCTCGGAGCCGAGTTCCAGCAGCAATCCCCGGTTGATCGCAATCTTGCCGCCAGGTAGCGCCCAGGCATTGGGCACCGAATTGTTGAGGACTACAAATTCATACGGCAGATCCGATCGATCACTTACCCTGGCCAGTTTCTGTCCCACTTCATTAACGTAACGGGTGAGTTCGGGATCAAGACGATACTCGCCGCCTTGCGACTGCCGGGTGGGGAGATAGCTTTTCTGCCCAATCTTGATCTCTTCCGTCTGTGAGACCAGCCGCAGTTCGCTTTTGCCGGTTACCGGGTTGGTAGCGCAGCCGTTCATCACCAGCAGACCAGACAGTAATGAGGTAATACAGAATGTTCTTATATAGCTGTTTTCTATCATTTTTGTTCGGGTTTTATTTGGTTAAAGATACTCTGTTTTTCCGTTGTCGCCAACTATTGATACCCTCCTGGGCTTACTGCTGGTGGAGTGAAGCCCGTGCAGCGGCCCATACGTCAATACGCTCCGCCCCGGCCTGGCGTAAAGCCCTGGCCAGTTCGTTAATGGTATGGCCGGTGGTGACTACATCATCGATGATGACTACATGTTTCGTCCGGAATTTTCCTGTAACAATAAATGCATTGCGCATATTCTTGTGTCGCTGCCCGGTGTTCAGCTCCGATTGCGCGGCTGTTGCCCGTGTTCTCCGGCAGATTTGCGTGTTGATGGGAAGTTGCAGTTGTCTGGCGATGGGGCGGGCCAGTTCCAGAGCCTGGTTGTAGCCCCGTTCACGTAGTCGGGCAGGGTGCAGTGGCACCGGGATAAGCAGCTCGGGCCGGAGTGACCGGGGAAGCCAGCGGGTCATGAGTGTGCCAAGCAGGCGGGCATGAGACAGTTTTTGGTGGAATTTGAGCCGGGTCAGCAGGTGATCAACCGGGTATTGATAGTGCAGTGGGGCGAAACAGCTATCGTAGGCTGGCGGTTTTTTCTGGCATGCTCCACACTGCCATTTGCTGGATTCGGCAGGCAGGGGCAAGGCGCAGGTAGGGCATGAATGCTCGTTGCGTGGCAGGTCGGTGAGACAATTATGGCAGAGGTCGATACCCTGGCTACCGGGATCGCCACATAGAACACAGCGAGGTGGGAGCAGTTGGGTCTGGATATAATTTATCCACTTGTTAACCATTATCATGGCGTCAGGTTGACAGCCGTTGTGCAGGCATTACTATGCTGAGCAATCATTCATCTATCATAATTGAGTCAGAGTATGAATTATTCCACAATCGGGAAACTGCGTCACGACTGGCAACGGCAGGAGGTTGAGGTGTTATTTAAGTTGCCGTTCAACGAACTGCTGTTTCGCGCCCAGACCGTTCACCGCGCCTTTTTTGACCCGGCTGCTGTTCAGGTCAGCAGTCTGCTGAGCATCAAGACCGGCTCCTGTCCGGAGGACTGCGCCTACTGCCCGCAAAGCGCATATCACGATACCGGGTTGGGGGGGGAGGAGCTGCTGGAGGTGCGGCAGGTGCTGGAGGCCGCGCAAGCTGCCCGTGCGGCGGGGGTCAGCCGGTTCTGCATGGGGGCGGCATGGCGCAATCCCGGTGATGAGGATCTGAACAGGGTTGAGGCCATGATCCGCGAGGTCAAGGCGCTGGGGATGGAGACCTGCATGACTCTGGGAATGCTGAATCCGGAGCAGGCCGGGCGGTTACAGGCGGCCGGCCTGGATTACTACAATCACAATCTGGATACCTCGCCGGAGTTTTACGGCACGGTGATCACCACCCGCACTTACCAGGATCGTCTGGATACCCTGCGGCATGTTCGTGATGCGGGAATCAAGGTGTGCTGCGGTGGCATTCTCGGCATGGGTGAGCAGCGCAAGGATCGCATCGGACTGCTGTTGCAGCTGGCGAATATGGAACAGCACCCGGACAGTGTCCCCGTCAATCTGCTGGTGCAGGTGGAGGGTACTCCGCTGGACGGGGTCGAGCCGCTGGATCCGCTGGAGTTCGTGCGCTGCATTGCGGTGGCGAGAATCATGATGCCGGTATCGCTGGTGCGGCTCTCTGCCGGGCGGGAGAGCATGAGCGATGAGTTCCAGGCGCTCTGTTTTCTGGCGGGCGCCAACTCCGTTTTTTATGGAGACAAGCTGCTGACTACCACCAATGCAGAAACCGGCGGTGACGACGATCTGTTCCGGCGTCTGGGGATGCAGCGGATGGAGCCGGTTGAC
Source organism: Gammaproteobacteria bacterium (assembly GCA_024277595.1). Taxonomy (GTDB): domain Bacteria; phylum Pseudomonadota; class Gammaproteobacteria; order Thiohalospirales; family Thiohalospiraceae; genus DRMK01. Next base: position 44,388 of record JAJRUV010000090.1, on the reverse strand, counting down.
AGCGGCCGTGAAGCGACTGCTTCCGGCGAGATCAACTATCGTGGTTGCAGGAGTTCCTGAGTATGCTGCAGATAGAGGAGAGAACTTTTCACGGCGGGGTCGGCCTGTGGCGTTTGGCCTTTCGCCCTTTTTTTCTGGGCGCGGGGGTTTTTGCCATATTGCTGATGGCCGCGTGGATGGCGATCTATCAGTTCGGCTGGAATATCGTACCGGCTGGCTATGCCGCACCGGTATGGCATGCTCATGAGATGATCTATGGCTATGGCATGGCGGTTATCGCCGGTTTTCTGCTCACGGCGGTAAAGAACTGGACCAATGTGCAGACACTGCATGGCTACAGCCTGATGGCGTTGTTTGTGCTTTGGGTGGCTGCCAGATTGAGTCCTTTTTTTGGTTCGCCAGCTGTTGTGTTTTTACTCGACACGTTGTTTATGCTCTCTTTTACAGCTGCTCTGTTGCATCCGGTTGTCAAGGCAAAGAGCTGGAATCAGTTAGCCATTGTTGCCATTGTGCTGCTGCTGGCGTGCAGCAATATGCTGTTCTATCTCGGCCTGACGGGGTTCGTTCCCGGTGGTGTCTATATGGGGCTGTATGCCGGTCTCTATCTGGTTGTGGCGATGGTTCTGCTGGTGGGACGGCGGGTCATCCCTTTCTTTATCGAACGTGGATGCGACACTCCTGTTCAACTGACTAACCGGCTGTGGCTGGATATAGCCATTGTGGTTTGTTACGTACTGTTTGCTGTCGTGGACGTGTTCACTGACTTGCCGATGGTTGCGGCGCTGCTGGCGGCGGTTCTGCTGATTCTCAACGTTATCCGGTTGCGGGACTGGTACACCCCGGGGATCTGGAGCAAACCGTTGCTGTGGGTTCTCTATGTGGCGTATATCTGGATAACCATCGGATTCATGCTGAAGTCAGCGGCTCTGTTTGGCATCTCTGTGCCCGTTGCCGTGCACGCCTTTAGCGTGGGTGGGGTCGGCATGATGACCTTGGGGATGATGGCGCGGGTTGCTCTTGGCCATACCGGCAGGAATGTATTCGATCCCCCTTCCTCCGTCTGGTGGATGTTTCTGCTGCTGGCAGGAGGTGCTGTTGTCCGGGTGTTGTTTCCGTTGCTGTCCGGGGAGCATTATCAGCTGTGGGTCGCAGGCTCCCAACTGCTGTGGATAGCTGCTTTTACCCTGTTTGTCTTTATTTATACCCCGATACTGGTCAAGCCGAGGATCGATGGCCGGTATGGCTGAGCCTGTGCCGCAGGGCTGGAATGAGTCGCTTTCGGCTGATCTCCGGCAGCGGAAGGAGGCGGGACTGTATCGTACCCGGCGAGTTGCGGAAACTCCTCCCGGCCGGCTGATTGTCATCGATGGTCGCGAGTGTCTGGCATTTTGCAGCAACGATTATCTTGGCCTGGCCGGCGAACCGGCCGTGGTGGCGGCATTCAGGGAAGGGGCGGAGCGTTACGGGGTCGGCAGTGGCGCTTCACATCTGATCTCCGGCCACACTGCTGCCCACCATGCGCTGGAAGAGGAGTTGGCGGATTTTCTCGGGCGGGATCGCGTCCTGTTGTTCTCTACCGGCTATATGGCTAACCTGGGCGTCATTACCGCCCTGTGCGGCCGTGCCGACACTGTGCTGGAAGACCGCCTTAACCATGCCTCGCTGCTGGACGCTGCCCGGTTGTCCGGGGCGCGGTTGCAGCGCTATATCCACGGTGATCCGGCCGATCCGGAACGCCGTCTGGCCAGGACAGGGGGAGGCAGGGTGCTGCTGGCCAGCGATGGTTTGTTCAGCATGGACGGGGACTTGGCGTCATTGCCGCAGCTGGCGACCGTGGCAAAACAGCATGGTGCCTGGTTGATGGTAGATGATGCCCATGGTGTGGGGGTGATGGGTGCGGGAGGGCGCGGCACGCTGGAATATTTTAATCTGAATCAGCAGCAGGTGCCGGTGTTGATGGGAACGCTGGGCAAGGCGTTCGGTGTGTTTGGCGCTTTTGTGGCGGGCAGTGAGCTGCTGGTTGAGTCGTTGATCCAGCGGGCGCGCAGCTACATCTACACTACTGCTCTGCCGCCGGCGGTTGCGGAGGCGGCACGGGTCAGCCTGTGTCTGATCCGGGAGCAGCCATGGCGCCGGGAACATCTGCACAATCTGGTGCGGCGTTTTCGCAGTGGGGCGGCCCAGCTGGATCTCCCTCTTATGGCATCGCAGACGCCGGTGCAGCCGCTGTTGGTGGGGGAGCCGAAGCAGGCGATACGGATGAGCGAGGCACTGTGGGAGCGAAATATCCTGATCAGCGCGATTCGCCCCCCTACCGTACCCGCAGGCAGCGCGCGATTACGGATCACTCTGTCGGCGGCTCATACCGGATCCGATGTGGAGCGGTTGCTCACCGCGTTGGAAGAGGTGATGTGAGGCTGCATCGTGAAACCCGCGGCAGCGGGCCGGATCTGGTGATGCTGCACGGTTGGGGCATGCACTCCGCGATGTGGGGAGAGCTGAGTGACCGGCTGGCAGAGCGGTACCGCATCACGATGGTCGATCTGCCGGGACATGGTCTGAGTCCGGCCCTGGAGCCGGCACATGCTGCTACTCTCTCTCGAGTGGCCGCTGCCGTTGCCGCAGTGGCGCCGGCAACGGCGGCCTGGCTCGGGTGGTCGCTGGGTGGTCTGGTGGCGATGCAGGCAGCGCGGGATCTTCCCCGGCGGATATCACGGCTGATTCTGGTGGCTTCCAGTGCCTGTTTCGTACAGCGTGCCGACTGGCCTTATGCACAGTCCGTTGCCACCCTGGAGGGGTTTGCGGCTGGATTGCAACAGGATTATCGTGCGGTTCTGCTGCGTTTTCTGGCGCTGCAGGCGTGGGGCGGCGAAGATGTGCGGCGGCAGGTTCAGGCATTGCGGAAGGCGCTGTTCGTTCACGGCGAACCGGAACCCGGGGCGCTGGCTGCCGGGCTGACGCTACTGAAAGAGAGCGATCTGCGCAGCGCGCTGCCCTCGCTGGCACAACCCACGTTGCTGATAGGGGGAGAACACGACAGCCTGGTTCCGATCGCGGCACTCGAGGCGATGGGGCGACTTCTGCCTGATGCCTGGCTGGAGCTGGTTCCGGGTGCGGGCCATGCGCCCTTTCTGTTCCATTCCGCCCGTTTCCGGGAGATGATTGGAGCCTTTCTTGATGAGTAGATACCAGCTCGACAAGCAGCGTATACAGCAGTCGTTCAACCAGGCTGCGGCCCGTTACGACGAGGTTGCGGTACTTCAGCGAGAGGTGGGCAGACGAATGCTGGAGCGGATGGAGCTGATCCGCCTGCAGCCGGGCCGGATTCTGGACATCGGCGCGGGAACTGGCTATTGCAGCCAGGCACTGCTTCAGCGCTATCGAAAGGCGGAGGTGATTTCTGCTGATCTGTCACCGGAGATGCTTAAAATAGCGGCCGGGCGCGGCTCGGTCTGGGAGCGCTGGTGGCAGAAGCAGGCTTTCGTGACGGCGGACATGGAACAGCTCCCGTTTGCCGATGCCAGTGTGGATCTGTTGTTTTCCAATCTCACGCTTCAGTGGTGTCCTGATTTGAAACAGACCTTCAGTGAGCTGCGTCGGGTATTGAAGCCGGACGGGCTGCTGATGTTCAGCACCTTCGGGCCGGACACGCTCAAGGAACTGCGCCACAGCTGGCAGACGGTGGATGACTTTACTCATGTCAGCGCCTTTGCGGATATGCATGATATCGGCGACCTGGTGCTGGGTAGCCAGTTTGCTGCTCCGGTTATGGATACCGAATGTTTTACCCTGACTTACCGGGAGGTTCGAGAACTGATGCAGGATCTGAAGATTCTGGGAGCACGCAACGCCACAGTGGGGCGGCAGCGGGGTCTTTCTGGTAGAAAACGCTTCGCCGGAATGATAGAAAATTACGAAGGTTATCGTTGTGATGGAGTGTTGCCAGCCACCTATGAGGTGATATATGGGCATGCTTGGGCGCCTGAATATTGCCTGTCCCGGCAACAGGATGGGAGGGGCAGTACTGTATCGCTGGCGCAGATGCGCTCCGCAGTGAGAAGGCATCGTTCATGAACGGCGTGTTCATAACCGGTACAGATACCGGTGTAGGTAAAACTCGTATTGCCTGTGCACTGCTGGCTGGATTTCGCCGGGCGGGGTTACGCACCGCAGCCATGAAACCCGTTGCCAGCGGGAGTGAACTCACACCGTCAGGTCTGCGTAACCAGGATGCCTTGCAGCTTGCCGCTGCAATGAGTTGTTCTTTCCCGTATGAGACTATTAACCCTTATATCTTTCAGCCACCGATTGCTCCGCATATTGCTGCTGCGCAGGCCGGTGTCAGTATCGAACTGAAGCGGATAGGTGCCCTGTGTCGAGAAATTGGCAGCCAGGCGGATATCTGCGTGGTGGAAGGAGCCGGGGGGTGGATGGTTCCACTCAACGATACCCGAACCATGGCCGATTTGGCGGTCTACCTCGAACTGCCGGTAGTGCTGGTGGTTGGTATGCGACTTGGTTGTCTTAACCATGCCATGCTGACGGCAGAAAATATCATTGCCCGGGGTATTTCTCTGGCCGGATGGGTGGCCAACCAGGTGATGCCGGATATGTCTTGTGTCGAAGAGAATATTGAAACGTTGAGCCGGTATTTGCCAGGGCAGCTACTTGGGGTTGTGGAGTATCTTCCCTGCGCATCGCCAGACAAAGTGGCCAGGTATCTTGACGTTGCCGGATTGACAGAGCAAGTGATTGAGAATCAAAAAAGGGCTAAATAGCACTATTTTTTTGCATTATGTCAAATAACGCACTTGCCACATCATAGGGCATTCACTACTATGGTTCTTGAATTACAAAGTAGAGAGCCGACACCCGAAATAGTTCCTTATCTGCTGGCCTTTTGTTGTTGCTTGGCAGATGGTCTTTTCTTGCTGGTTGATTGGCACCAATTTTTCTGAATGGAGGAGACTACTCGTGGAAGCGACGGAGAAATATAATTTCGATGTCGTCAGATGGTTTACCATCATGGCGGTCGTCTATTTAGTCGTGGGTACCCTGGTGGGTGTCATAATTGCATCGCAACTGGCATGGCCGGTGTTGAATTTTGATATCGCCGAGCTGACCTTTGGCCGGTTGCGGCCCCTGCACACCAACGCGGTGATCTTTGCCTTCGGTGGTTGTGCGCTGATGGGGACGGCCTTCTACACAGTTCAGCGCACCTGTGGTGTGCCGTTGTGGAGCAACAAGCTGGCGTGGTTTGCCTTTTTCCTTTGGAACTTCATCATTATCAGCGCAGTGGTCACTTTGCCCCTCGGCCTTACCCAGGGTAAGGAGTATGCTGAGCTGGAGTGGCCTCTTGATATACTGATTGCCATTGCATGGCTGGCCTATTCGTTCAATTTCGCGATGACCATCGCCAGGCGAAAAACCTCGCACATCTATGTGTCCAACTGGTTTTTCCTGGGCATGATGGTGATGATTACCTATCTGCATGTGGTCAACAGCATGGCCATCCCGGTCAGTTTGTTCAAGTCCTATTCGATATTCTCCGGAGTGCAGGATGCGATGATTCAGTGGTGGTGGGGTCACAACGCAGTGGGCTACTATCTGACGGCGGGCTTCTTGGGCATCATGTACTACTTCGTCCCCAAGCAGGCCAACCGTCCCGTATTCTCCTACCGTTTGTCGGTTATTCATTTCTGGGCGTTGATGTTCGGTTATGTCTGGCTGGGCGCCCATCATCTGCAGTACACGGCGCTGCCTGACTGGACCGGTTCGCTGGGTGCGGCTGTCTCCCTGGCGATGATTATTCCCTCCTGGGGTGGTGCAGTGAACGGCATGATGACGTTGTCCGGGGCCTGGGACAAGCTGCGTACCGACTATGTGCTGCGTTTTCTGGTCATGTCCTTGGCCTTCTACGCCATGTCCACCTTCGAGGGGCCGGTGATGTCCTCCAAAACGGTGAATGCGCTGTCCCATTACACTGACTGGGGAATTGGCCACGTTCACTCCGGTGCGTTGGGCTGGGTTGTCATGGTTTCAGCCGGTGCGTTGTATCACATGATTATGAAGCTGTGGAATACTGAGATGTACTCCGACAAGCTGGTCAATCTGCACTTCTGGATGGCCACTATTGGCGCGGTTATCTATATCGTCGCCATGTGGGTGTCCGGCATCATGCAGGGGCTGATGTGGCGTGACTACGATGCCTTCGGCACCCTGAGCTACACTTTCGCCGAATCCGTTGCGGCCATGCATCCTTACTATGTGATGCGTGCGGTCGGCGGAATTATATTCTGGTTGGGTGGTGCCGTGATGTTATACAACATGATTATGACTATCCGCATGGCCAGTGCAACCCGTGGCGTTGGTGCCCCTGCCAGAGCCTGATGGCTGAGAAGGAGTAGAAAACAATGTCAAATAAAATTCATTCAACGAAGTTTCAGGACAAAGTTGAAAGTAATGTTTTCGTTATGTTCGTTATGCTGGCAATCGTGCTTTCGGTCGGTGGCCTGGTAGAGATTGTTCCCCTGTTCTACCTGAAGGGAACCATGGAACACAATAAACACCCTGAAATTGTCTGGCAGCGTCAGGAGGGCCAAACGCTGGCTGACTGGAAGCCTGGTGATGGCGTTCGTCCCTATACGGCGCTGGAGCTGGCAGTCCGGGAGGTTTATATCCGTGAAGGGTGCTATCTCTGTCACTCGCAGATGATCCGGCCGTTCCGTGATGAGGATGAGCGTTACGGACACTACTCGCTGGCCTCCGAGTCGATGTATGATCATCCGTTTCAGTGGGGTTCCAAGCGTACCGGTCCCGATTTGGCCCGTGTTGGTGGTAAATATTCCGACGAATGGCAGCGTCAGCACTTGATTGCTCCGCGCTCGCTGGTGCCGGAGTCGGTCATGCCCAACTATCCCTGGCTGGCAAAAAACATGCTGGATGGAGAGAATGCTGTCAAGACGGTGGCGGCAATGGCTACGCTGGGTGTGCCTTATACCGCTGACGATTATGGAGCGGACTTCAGTGGTGCTGCTGCGGAGGTGAAGGGCAAGACTGAACTGGATGCGACTGTAGCCTACCTGCAGGTACTGGGAACCATGGTTACCTTCGAAGAGGGTGTGGATTATCGTGAGTAGTTTGGCTGAATATTTTCATACGGATTGGGCGGCATTGACGCTGAATGACTGGATTGGTCTGGTCACGACAGTTGTCGTCTTTATCCTGATGATTATTGCGTATGTCTATGTGTTTCACCCGGCCAACCGGGAGCATCTGGAAGCACGCAAATATATTCCGCTGGATGATGATGGTTTTGAGACGGAGGATAAGAGATGAGTGATAAAACCAATCCGTACAAGGTTCCCACTACCGGGCATGTATGGGACGATAACCTGGGTGAATTGCTGAACGAGCCGCCCAAATGGTGGATGATCGGCTTTTGGGCCAGTATGGCTCTGGTGGTCGTTTACTGGCTGGTTTATCCATCAATTCCGCTGGTAAACAGCCATTTCAAAGGACTTATGGGGTGGACCGCGATCAAGGAGTTCAAGCAGGATATGCAGGCTATTGAGCAGGTTCGCGCCAAATATGAGAACAAGCTGCCCGGGATGTCGGCTGCTGCTATTCTGGCAGATGACGAGTTGACCCAGTATGTTACCCGTTCCGCCAAGGTGTTGTTCGGTGATAATTGCGCAGCCTGTCACGGTACTGGCGGTGCGGGGAACCCGAATTACCCGGTGCTGGTCGATGACGACTGGTTGTACGGCGGCAAGATTGAGAACATTGTGCAGAGCATTGCCAATGGTCGCCGGGGCAATATGCCTGGCCAGGCCGGAACACTGAGTGAGCAGGAGATTGCTGATGTTGCCAAGCATGTCAAGGCGTTGAGCGAGGGCGGTGAATATGCCCCCGGGAAGGAGATATATGCTGGCAAGGGTGCCTGTTTCGCTTGCCATGGACCGGATGGCAAGGGAATGGAGGCATTGGGTTCAGCTAACCTGACTGATGGCATCTGGCGGTTCTCACCAGGTACGGAAGAGGCGATAGCCTATACTATTACGCACGGTGTCAATGCGCCCAAGGATCCCAAAACACGGGATGCTGTAATGCCCAAGTTTGTCGGCAAGATGAGTGAAATCGAGATCAACAAGCTGGCGGTTTATGTATACAAGCTTGGTGGTGGACAGTAGCGTCCGGGCCGTTTTGAAACCAGGCCTGGATGAAGATTGCCGGGGCGGGTCAATGCTCTGGCAATTATAAACCTGAGAAAAGGGGACTATGTTATGGATGCAGTATTTATCGGTGCTATCCTTTCAGTAATAGGTTCGATAGTAGTGTTTATCGTAGTTGCTGTCAGAATTATGAAGTTGATTAATACCACACATTCAGAAGATTGAGCTGGTTTGTGGTTGTTGTTAACCCGGCCACCATTTAGTAGTCGGGTTAACAACAACCGACTTGGAGCAGAAAGGGGATTCACCCCTTTTTGAGTTTGCATTTCCCGTTTGTATCTCCCCCATTAACGCAGTGCGTTTCTTGTGCTTTGGCAGTATAAATTTTCTTCATGCCCAGGTTAATAGTAATAAAACTGGTAACTATTCAGCATAGTTGAAAATGAGCATGTAACTGTTCAGGTTTTGTAGAGCAGATTCTCTTCGCTGTCGTGCGTGGTACAATGATCCCGTTCAGTTTCATTGTATTGTTTTTCGGGTACATATTCCGCAAATAAAATCGAGCGGTCCCCGGTAAATACTGGCTATTGTGATGCAGACAACCAAACAGCGCTGTATGTAACATGAGAAAATAGTATGAGCGATAGTAATCGGCCGGGGAAAAATGAGACTCTTTCCGAGCTGTATGATGAGGCGGGTCACTGGCATGTAAACACTGGTGGTGAAACTATCCATGCCAAACGGATTCCAGGGCGGTTCCGTCGGCTGAAATGGCTGGCATCTTCCATCTGGTTACTGTATTTTCTTGGCCCTTATCTGCGTTGGGGGGATCGTCAGGCGATTCTGTATGATATCCCTAACCGCCAGTTTCATTTTTTTGGCCTGACCATCCTGCCTCAGGATGTATGGATGTTGTCGCTGGTATTGCTGTTTCTCGCTATTGTGCTGATTGGCGCCACGGTTATTGCCGGGCGGGTATTTTGCGGGTTTTTCTGTTTTCAGACTGCATGGACGGATGTTTTTACCTGGATTGAGGAGTGGCTGGAAGGGCCACCGGCAAAACGCCGTAAACTGGACAAGGCACCCTGGGATGCTACCAAGATCCGCCTCAAGTTTACCAAGCATTTTTTGTGGTTACTGATCGCCGTTGTTACCGGGATCACCTTTGCCGGTTGGTTTACCGACATTTACCAGCTCTGGCATGATCTCTTTACCCTTCAGGCTCATTCTGCAGCCTGGGTGACACTGGGGCTGTTTATTGCCGGCACCTACATTCTGGCCGGGTTCATGCGGGAACAGGTCTGTTTCTGGCTGTGTCCCTATTCCCGTATCCAGGGGGTTATGTATGAGCCGGAAACCATTCTTCCCACTTACGATGTAAAACGGGGAGAGCCGCGGGGAAGGCTCAGAAAAGGGGATTCGGTCGATGACGGTAAGTTTGGTGATTGTGTCGACTGTAATCTTTGTGTTGCGGTATGTCCTACCGGAGTCGATATTCGTCATGGTCAGCAGGAGGGGTGTATAACCTGTGGCCTGTGTATCGATGCCTGTGATCAGGTAATGGACAAGGTCAATCGCCCCCATGGCCTTATTCGGTACACTTCACTGGATGAAATTGAAGGAAAACCGGAGATTCCGCTGTTCAGACGACCAAAAGTGCTGGTTAGCCTGACCATAATATCCATCGCTCTGCTCGGTATAATTTATGGAATAGCAAATATCTCCGGGATTGAACTCAAGGTGTTGCATGATCGCCAGCCGTTGTTTGTGCTGCGAAGTGATGGCTCAATCCAGAACAGATACGAGATCAAGGTGCTCAACAAGACCAGTCAGGATATGCATGTCAAACTGACTGCTGATGGTCCGGTCGGTTTGAAGGTTATTGGTACAGAGAAGGCGCTTGTTGCACCCAAAGGCAATATTTCCGCCTTTACGGTATTTGTCAGGGTTCCGGGGAAGAGTCTTGAGGGAGAGCGTGTTCCCGTGACTTTCCGGGTTTCAGTGGAGGAGCAGCCGGATCTGAGTGCAGAATATGAAAGCATGTTTTTTGGGCCGCGTCGTTGATTAGTGGAGCATTTTATTATGGGTAAAGCGATGGAAAACCGTTTCTCGCAAAGCAGCAAGCGAGCCTGGAAGAATCCCTGGGTAATTGGCTGGTTGTTGCTGCTTAGTGTTGTGCTGGTAGTTAATGCGGGAATGATAACACTGGCATTTGTTACCGGGCCGGGGCTGGTGGACAAAAATTACTATGAGTCGGGCCGTGATTTCGAGCAAAACCGGCTCAAAAGAATTGCGGCCCGGAATGCCTTGGGCTGGACAGCTCATCTGGATATGCCGGAAGAGGATCGCCGGGGTACAGGCGCGGTGTACCGTTTCAGCGCGGTGGATCGTGTCGGTGTTCCGGTTGATAACCTGGAGGTACGTATTGATACTTATCGTCCTTCGGATGTAAATGCGGATTTCTCTGTCCAAATGGAGCGTTATGCACCTGGAATGTACCAGTCCGAGCTAAAATTTCCCCTCAAAGGCCATTGGGAAATTACCCTGAGCGTAAAGCAAGGTGAGGAAAATCACGTTCTTATCAAGCGGCGTATTTTTGTGCTTGGAAAATAGTTCGTTGAATAATAACAATACCAAGGCAGTGCATGCCATCTAGGCCGCAGTCAGAGGCTGTCTCCGATGAACCGGTTTCCACACCAGATGGCTGTTTTCATTGTGGGTTGCCGCTATCTGAACGTGAGCTGTTTGAAGCGGAGATCGACGGTCATTCAAGGTGTTTTTGCTGTCTTGGTTGTCAGTCCGTTTGCAAGGTGATTTATGATGCCGGGCTGGACGGGTTCTACCAGCGGACTCCCGAAGGGGCATTGCTTGCTCCTCCTCCTGAACTGCCAAAAGATCTGGCTTTTTACGATCTGGATGAAGTTCAGAGTGAATATGTTGCCGACCTGGGTGAGCAGCGGGAGATCGACCTGCTGATAGAGGGGATCCACTGTGCTGCCTGTGTCTGGTTGATCGAACGAACCCTGGCCGGGGTTCCTGGTGTGATCGGCGCCAATGTCAATCTGTCCGGCAGGCGTCTGCATTTGCGCTGGGACAACAGTACGATTCAGCTGTCGCATATTCTGGCCAAGCTGGGCGAGATTGGCTACGCGGCCGTGCCATTCGATCCGGATGCGGCGGAAGGGGCGCTCAAGCGCCAGAACCGGGCATTCCTGTTCCGCATCGCCTTTGCCGGTTTTGCGATGATGAATCTGCTATGGGTCTCCATAGCGCTTTATACCGGTGCGGACAAAGGGGAGTTCCGCCACCTGTTCTACTGGGTCGGGTTCATTCTCGCTACTCCCACGCTGTTCTACTCCGGTTTCCCCTTCCTCAAGGGGGCCTGGACCGGGCTGCGGCGTATGCATCTGACCATGGATCTCCCCATCGCCATTGGCGCTACCTCCACCTATCTCTACTCCGGCTATGTCACGGTATTCAATCCGGTTCAGGGTCATGTCTATTTTGATACCGTGGTCAACCTGATCTTTGTGCTGCTGGTGGGGCGTTATCTCGAGTCGATGTCCAAACGTCATGCCGTGGCAGCGACCCAGCGGCTGATGGATCTGCAGCCGCGGGTTGCAACGGTGGTACGGGATGGCACCGATCAGGTGGTGCCTGTGCGCGCGGTAAAGTCGGATGAACTGATACTGGTGAAGGCCGGGGAGCAGGTTCCGGTGGATGGCATTATCAGTGACGGGCGCAGTTTGGTCAATGAGGCCATGCTCACAGGTGAATCACGACCGGTGGACAAGAAACCCGGTGACGCTGTATCGGCGGGCACCATGAATCTTGCCAGCGCATTGCAGGTTCGGGTAACCGGCGTGCTGAGGGATACGGCGCTGGGACGCATCATTCATCTGGTGGAGGAGGCACAGGCCTCCAAGGCACCGATTCAGCGCATTGCGGATCGAATCGTTCCCTGGTTTGTCATCGTCACCCTGCTGCTGGCGGCTGTGACGTTCGCACTCTGGTTTGGCAGTGGGGTTGAGCTGGCGCTGATGGCGGCCATCTCGGTGTTGATTATCACCTGTCCCTGCGCCTTCGGGATGGCAACACCGATGGCGATTGCGGTGGCTTCCGGGCTGGGAGCCCGCAACGGCATTCTGATCAAGAACGGTGAAGTACTGGAGACCCTGTCCCGGATCTCCCACTTCGTGTTCGACAAGACCGGAACCCTGACCGAAGGGCGGATGAAGGTTCGGGAGCTGCGTTTGGCCAGCGGTAGCAATGAACAGGAGATTGTACGCCTGGCGGCTATGGTGGAGCGTTATTCCGAGCACAGCATTGCGCGGGCCATTGTGCTTAGAGCGGAGTCTGGCCAGTTGGAGATGGAGAAAATCACCTCCATGGTGACCCACTTTGAAAACCGATCGGGGTTTGGAGTTAGTGCCGAGGTGGATGGGCAGAAGATTCTGCTCGGTAGTCGAACCTGGCTGGCCCGGAACGGGGTGGAGGATTCCAGGGTGTTTGCCGACTCCACCCGTACTCTGGAGAGAGAGGCGGTAACTTGCGTCTATATGGCCATTGATGGCCGGGAAGTCGCCCTGTTTGGTATTGCTGATGAACTGCGCCCCGGTGCGGTTCGGCTGCTTGACTCCCTACGTCGGCAGGGGATTCGTTTAACCCTGCTTAGCGGAGACAGCGAGCAGGTGACCCGGGCAGTCGCTGAACAACTTGGGGGTATGGAGGTGATTGCCGAAGTGCTTCCCGATGAGAAAGACAGCGTCATCAGGTGCTTGCAGGAGAAGGGCGAGAGTGTTGCGATGGTGGGAGATGGTATCAACGATGCTCCGGCGCTGATTCGTGCCGATGTGGGAATTTCGCTGGGTTCCGGTACCGATGCCTCCATGGAAAGCTCTGACATTGTGCTGATGAGTGACGAGTTGGAAATGGTACAGCAGAGCGTAGCGCTGTCGCGGCGCACCCTGCGTACCATCCGCCAGAATATCGGTATCTCCTTAGTCTACAATAGTATCATGGTGCCGCTGGCAATGATGGCCTACGTGACGCCACTGGTGGCGGCAATCGCCATGCCGATCAGCTCCCTGCTGGTGATTGGAAACTCGGCGCGCATCCGCACCTTGTTTGGCAAATAATCACCAGGCTATCTTTTGCATTGGCATTGAAAATGAACGAGTCAAAACGATGGAAGTAATCTACTCATTGATCCCCGGTATGCTGGTAATGGGATTGGGCATTGTCGGGGTATTGATATGGGCGATAAAGCGGGGGCAGTATGATGATCTGGAGGGGGACGGTAACCGCCTGTTGATGGATGATGATGATCCGCTATTGCCCGGTGACATGAAAAAAGACAGCAAACCGGATGCCCGTCATTGGCCTGATGCAGAAGATCAGTAGTTTTCTTTATACCCGTACTCGCCTGCCAGCGCAGTAGATTTTTCCCGAATCCAACAGACCCCGAGCATCGTATGATAGTGTTGTTTAGTGATTTTGGTGTGGCCGGGCCTTATGTGGGTCAGATGAAGGCGGTGCTGGCCCGGCTTGCTCCAGCCGTTCCCGTCATTGATTTGTTTTCTGATGCGCCCCGCTGTAATCCAAAAACTGCGGCTTTCCTGCTCGCTGCCTATGTAACGGAGTTTCCGCCTGATACGGTTTTTCTGGCCGTTGTTGATCCGGGTGTGGGTGACAAGCGGCGGCGAGCCTGCATTGTTCGTGCGGATGGACGATGGTATGTGGGGCCGGACAACGGTTTATTCAATGTGGTGGCCATGCGGGCGCATAGTTTGAAGTGGTGGGATGTTGTCTGGCGGCCTGCACAGATATCCAACAGTTTTCATGGACGGGATCTGTTTGCCCCTCTCGCAGCAAGGATTGCCACTGGTGAAGAACCGCCTGGCAATTTGATTTCTGGCGAGGAGCGGGTGATTGCTGACTGGCCGGAAGAGCTTCCTGAAGTAGCGTATATTGACCATTTTGGTAACGCCATGTCGGGTTTGCGTGCCTCCTGCCTGTCTCCACACAGCAAGTTAATTGTCAAAAGCAAGTCTGTTGGCTATGCACGAACTTTTTCTTCAGTTCCTGAAGGTAAACTGTTCTGGTATGAAAACGCCAATGGCTTGGCGGAGATAGCGGTGAATAAGGGGCATGCCGGAAATTTGCTTGATCTGGATATTGGAACTCCCGTTGAAGTTTTATGAGTGAAGAGTCCGCAACTGAATATCAGCAACGTTTTGGTGGCATACTTCGCCTGTATGGTGAGGAATCCTTCCGTCATCTGAAGACTCTGCACGTTTGTGTGATTGGCTTGGGTGGAGTGGGTTCCTGGGCGGTAGAAGCTTTGGCTCGCACGGGTATCGGCCAACTTACTGTGATTGATTTTGATGAGATATGCCTGACCAACACCAATCGCCAGTTGCATGCCTTGAGTGATACGGTCGGGCGGAAAAAACAGCGGGTAATGGCGCAACGTGTAGCTGCCATTAATCCAGACTGCCGTTGTCATACCATCGAGGATTTTGTTACCACGCACACGATTGCGGACCATCTTTCTGTCAGTCATGGATATGACTATGTTATCGATGCGATCGACAGTATCAAGTTCAAGTCAGAAATAATCTATTTCTGCAAACGCAATAAAATCCCCGTTATTACGACAGGTGGTGCGGGTGGTATTAATGACCCATCAATGATCAAGGTTGCGGATTTGAGCCGCACGTACAATGATCCGCTGGCAGCAAAAGTGCGCTCCCGTTTGCGGACCGAGTTCGGATATACCCGAAATCAAAAACGCAGTTTTGGTGTCGAGTGCGTATTTTCATCCCAACAGAAAGTCTATCCAAAAGCAGATGGCAGCGTTAGCCACAAAAAACCAGGGGTACACGGCATCTCTCTGGATTGTCGTTTTAGTTACGGATCAGCTTCGTTTGTTACCGCTACCTTTGGTTTTATCGCTGCATCGCGAGTTGTTAACAGATCCCTTGCGAGATGAATAACAAACCCTTCAAGCAACTAAAAGGCACGCGGCAGCAGGGGTTTGAATCACTGGATAAAATGGCGCTGATGGCATTGTTGATTGCGGCATCAACATCAATTTTGTCAATATCCAAAAGGAGTCTCTGAAAAATCCAAGTGCAAGTATCATCTCAAGAGTCTTGAAACCTCTTTTGTAACTATTCAGCTCACCCCTGAAATCCGCCATTTCTGCGTTAAAAAATGATCATTTACCCGTGTAAACTCACATTTTTCGCCTTGAGCTGACGAATTTCAGGGGCAATCTGAACAGTTGCTGTTAGTGAAATGATCTGTCGATGGGGGACGTGAGTAACAAGAATTCGTATAGCGATGGTCAATTACGGTTTTCAGGCTCAACCAAACAGAAACGGATTGCGTGTCAATGCCACCGCTACGATATAGGCAAAAGCCAATAATGAAAGAGCCAGCGCCACCTTCCTGACGGCCCAGCTTCCTTTGTAATGAAAAAACAGCAGACCAAACAGAATGTGTGCCAACAGTCCACCCACCTTGGCCGTTAACCAAGAGGCCTGTAATGGGTATTGGTGAATAATTGTAGTAAGAAAAATTGCAGCGACAAGCAGCGTGGTATCGACATAGTGGGGT
Organism: Gammaproteobacteria bacterium; assembly: GCA_024277595.1. Lineage (GTDB taxonomy): Bacteria > Pseudomonadota > Gammaproteobacteria > Thiohalospirales > Thiohalospiraceae > DRMK01. The sequence continues at coordinate 28,591 of JAJRUV010000090.1, read as the reverse complement.
ACGCTCCGCGCCCAGGGAGAAGCCAACATAAGAGAATCCTGGAAGGTCCACATGCTGCGCAGTAAAAACAGCATAATTGAAATCGCCACGCAGATGACATGAAGATGTTTTATGTAGGGGTAGTAGTCAGCCATCAAGGCCTGTTATACAAGCATTCCCGCAGAGATACAATGTGCGCCGATATTCTTGGCCAGTAAAAATCCGGGGGATAGCAAGCTGGATTGGCAAGTATCGCCGGGGGCAGACTAACATACAAGAAAGGCGCATATAACTGCGCCTTCCTTGTATCTTGCTTTATTTGTGAACCGGTTTGATGTTTAGTATTTAGCCTCCTCCTTGGCCTTGTCAACCATTTCACCGGCCTGATCTGCTGCTTCATTGGCGCCATCGGTTACAGCACATGGATTGACCATATCGTTGGCTCCATCCACCATGTTACCTGCCGCCTCTTTGGCGCCATCAACGGCCTCGTGCGCCGCATCTCCAACAGCTTCCGCTGCTCCGGCTGCTGCCTCCGAAGCTGCATCGGCTGCATTGGTCGTTGCTTCCTTCGCCGCATCCGCCGCACTACCGGCTGTATCCGATGCCTGCTCACATGCTGTCATTCCCAAGGAAAACCCGAGAACCAACGCAATCGCTAAATACTTCCGTGCCATCTTTAATTTACTCCTGTCATCTAAAAAAAAAACAAACCCATCCGAATCCGCGATTTCCCCTGTACAAAGCCATCGCAAACCCAAGATTGAAGAATATCTGCTTACAAGGAAACCACCCTAGCCGACCCATAGAAATAATTCAACCGACTAACTCCCAGCCAGCTTCCGCTAGGCCGATAATACCACAGGAGCAAAGTTTACACCCATCTGTACCCGTTGCTTCAACGCAACAGCAAAAACAGGGCTGTTTTCCCGCGCTGGATATTCAGCAGCAAGGCATCTTTCCTGTTAACCGCCTTGCGAAGCTGTTTCAGGGTGCTCACCGGCCGACGATTGGCGGAGGTAATGATATCACCCTTTCGCAAGCCGGCTTGCCAAGCCCGGCTGCCCGGCGCAACATTCACCACCACAACTCTTCTGACACCATTATAGAGGGAAGAGTTCTCGCCAATGGCTCCAAGTATAGCTCCTTCCAGGTAGGGGTGCAGTTTTTCACCCTTGAGTTCAGCTATCTGCTCTTCACCAATAGTGGCCCGAATGATACGCTCTTTTCCATCCCGCAATATCTTTAACTCAACTCGACTACCAACGCGTATCAGACCGATTGTATTGCGCACATCGGCACTATCATCAACAGCCCGATCATTGATCGCAATAATGATATCACCAATCTTCAATCCGGCTTTCTCTGCCGGCGATCCTGGCACAACAGCGCTTATAATAACACCCCGCTGTTCAGGAATAGAAAATGCCTGAGCCAGCTCCAGAGTCAGATCCTGAACCTGTACGCCCAGCATACCCCGCTCCACACGGCCATGGGCGATCAATTGCTCCATTACCTCATGTGCCATATTGATAGGAATGGCAAAACCGATACCAATATTACCACCGTTTTGGGAAAATATTGCCGTATTGATACCAACCAGTTCACCACGAAGATTCACCAGCGCACCACCGGAATTTCCCGGGTTGATGGAAGCATCGGTCTGGATAAAATCCTCATACCCTTCAATACCAAGCCCGGTTCGACCCAAAGCACTGACGATACCGGAAGTAACGGTCTGCCCAAGTCCGAATGGATTACCGATGGCAATCACAAAGTCCCCCACCCGCAACTGATCAGAATTTGCCAACGGCAGCGCCGTCAGTCCCTCTGCGTTCATCTGAATAACAGCAATATCGGTAGCAAGATCGCTGCCCACCAGTTTCGCCTTCCGTGTGCGGCCGTCACGCAAGGTTACTTCAATCTCCTCAGCCCTATCTATGACGTGATTATTGGTGAGGATGTAGCCATTGTCTGCATCGACGACAACCCCTGAACCCAGGCTCTGGGTAATCCGTTCCCTGGGTTGCTGTGGAAGATCAAAAAAGCGTCCGAAAAAAGGATCATTGAATAACGGATTTTCTCGTATCCGTACCCGCCCGCGCGTGGCGATATTGACCACTGCCGGGGTGGCTTTCTCCAGCATCGGCGCCAGTGTCGGCAGGCTTTTGCCACTACCGTCGACAGCAGGCAGTGCGGCGTAACCAAGGCTGACGACCAATACAAACAACGCCAGAAAACAAGAGTAGTTGAGTATTTTTTTCATTTTTTCAGTACTTCTGGATAGTGGTTGCTGACCCCAATATACCCAAACTGCATCTCCAGGTAGCTTGGGTATAATGACATGTTAAAGGATCGTCAGTTCCCGATTGATTACGGTATTTCCGGCACACAAGGAAATATCGGAAAACAAGAAAGGCCGCCTGGAAAGAGCTTCCAGGCGGCATACAAACAGATCTCCATTCCTTGCAACAACAGCGCAACCAGTTGGGGTATCGCATATCCCGTCAAGGATTTAGCCGCTTAGCTCTCGATAGCAATCTTGCGAGGTTGTACCCTTTCCTGCTTGGGAATCACTATCTCCAGCACACCGTTGGTAAATTTGGCACTGATCCTTTCTGCATCGGCACTTTCCGGCAGGGTAAAGCGGCGATAAAAACTCCCCCGTGCCCGTTCAACACGTTTGTAGTTCTTCAGCTCTTCTTCCGACTCAACCTGTTTTTCACCACTGAGGGTCAACACTCCTTTTTCCATGTTGATATCAATATCCTTTGGCTCGACACCGGGCACATCAGCGGTAATGACAAAGCACTCCGCATCTTCCCGCACATCAACTGCCGGCAACCAGTCAGCTGCCACAACGCTGTTTCCGTCATCCCGATCCGCGTAGCTTGCAAATACCTTGTCCATCTCCCTGCGCATTTGATCCAATGTGTTCCAGGGCTGATAGTGAATTACATTCATCGTATTTCCTCCTCATGATATTCATGTAGTAACCTGCTGTGATATATGAGGACAACCCGGATTGATTTCAACCCGAGCATGGTACGCACACACCGGTTATAAAAATATCAACCCGTTTGTAACTGTTCGGTATTGCTCCTGGTTTGTTCAAGGACAAGGAAAAAATGTGGTAATTATTCAGCTTACCCCTGAAATCTGCCATTTCTGCGTTAAAAAATGGTCATTTACCCATGTAAACTTGCATTTTTCGCCTTGAACTGACAAATTTCAGGGGCAATCTGAACAGTTACATACTCATTTTCAACTATGCTGAATAGTTACAAAATGCGCAGTTTACAAGTGTAAATGAACATTTTTGACGCCATAATCGGGCAAATCAGGGGTGAGTTGAATAGTTACCATTGTTTTTTTGTTTATCCGGACTATATTCCCTTATAAAAGATGATTGATTTGTCGTTCAGGGAACTCTGGTTCTGTTTAGCACTCTCACCATTAGAGTGCTAATATCAACATATACCCAGCAAATATAGGGAATGTAATCATGGCAAACAGTTACCACTCATTACCTGCTGTTACCACCGGCAGTCTTGAAGCATACAAGACAAAAATAAACGCGATCCCCATGCTGAGCGCAGCGGAGGAAAAAAGTCTCGCCCAGCGTCTCCGGGAAAAGAATGACCTGGATGCTGCCCGTCAGCTGGTAACGGCTCATTTGCGTTTTGTTGCGCGTATTGCCCGCGGCTATAGCGGCTATGGACTACCTGAGGCTGACCTCATTCAGGAGGGAAATATCGGCCTGATGAAGGCGGTAAAGCGCTTTGACCCCGCAGTGGGTGTACGCCTGGTCTCTTTCGCGGTTCACTGGATTCGGGCAGAAATGCATGAGTACATCCTGCGTAACTGGCGCATCGCCAAGGTAGCAACCACCAAGGCGCAGCGGAAACTGTTTTTCAATCTGCGCAGCTCTAAAAAGCGGCTGGGGTGGTTTAACAGTGAAGAGCTCGATGCTGTCGCCAAGGATCTCGGTGTTTCCCGCAAAACCGTGCTTGAGATGGAACAGCGCATGAGCAGCCGGGATACCTCTTTTGATATCAGGGAGAGTGATGACAGTGAAACTGCGCATCAGGCACCGGCAACCTATCTCAGCGATCTGCGACCTGATCCCGCCCAGGAAGTTGAGCAGCTGGAGAACGCCGCCTTTAACAGCGACAAGCTCCAGCAGGCACTCTCCGCTCTAGATGAACGCAGCCGGGATATTGTTGTACAGCGCTGGCTCAGTGAGCAAAAAACAACCCTTCATCAGCTGGCAGAAAAATACCATGTCTCCGCAGAACGAATCCGCCAGTTGGAGAAAAGCGCGCTGCAAAAGCTGAAAAACAGTGTAGGCCCGTTGCTGTTATAGACCAGGGGTATTCCCGAACAGGAAAATCCGTAACTATTCAGCTCACCCCTGAAATCTGAACAGTTACATACTCATTTTCAACTATGCTGAATAGTTACGAAAATCCTTTGAAAGTACCCGTCACAGGTGACATCTGAGGGGGTGTTGCGGTATCCTTCGCCGGACGCAAGACGTTGTCCTTCTACCGCAACTACCCGGGGCCGACTCACTATGAGATTCGATATTTCAGAACAAGAGCGCGTTAAAGCGCGGCATCCGCATGAAATCTTTTTGATTAACCTGATAGTCAACCATATTCTGCTGTTTGTCAGCCTGATAGGAATGGCGACATCCTACCCCTACCTGCTACTTGTTATTCCCGGCATCTCCGTGGCTATTCTCGGTTATCTTATCATCCGCGCCCGGTGCTCTCTTGCAACGGATCCGTGGTTTGTGAAAAGCCATTGGCAACTATGCGCCAGGCGCAGTATGTTCTTCATTATTATGCTGGGCGTTATGGCCGCAGCCATTGTAACCATTTTGCTGCTCTCCGGTGGCGAACCCAGACCCCAGCACTACGCATTCGGAGGTGTGGCGATGCTACCCACGATGTTGACGGTACTTGCTCTGGTAATCATGGAGTCCGAAGCCATCAACCAGGCCCGTCAGGGGATATTGTCTAAATCCATGCTGGAGCATTATCCCAAACCGGACGATATCGCCGTTATTTCGGAAGAGTGAGTCAGTGGAAGGGAAAACAGTTCTGGGCGTCATTGCCGTCAGCATCATCGCTATCGCAGCGGGCCTTTTGCTGACCCCGAAAACGGCGATGGAGAAGCGTACCGGTCTGCCGTGGCAAATCGTTGCCAACAGTGACGGAACCAGTGAAGTATTCGGATTAACCTTGAGCCGCAGTACACTTGCTGATGCAACCCACCGGCTCAAGGAGAAACCGGAAATTACCATGTTCGTTTCACCTGAAGGAAAAAAGGTGGTTGAAGCCTATTTTGAGCAGGTGAAACTCGGGAATGTCAGGGCAAAAATGGTCATTGCCGCAGCTCTCGGCAAACAACAGCTGGAACAGATGTACCAGCGCGGGTTACGGATAAGCAAATCAAGCGGTGGGGGCCGCAAGGTAACCCTGCACCCCGACGATATCACCGTAATCAATCAAACACCTATCGGTAACATTACCTACCTGCCACGCACTAACCTGGATGCCGAGGTAATAACACGTCTGTTCGGCACTCCGGCCAAACGTATCCGCGAGCAGAAAAATAACGTTGTACATTGGCTTTATCCGGAAAAAGGGCTTGATATTGCCCTCTCGCCAGATCAAAAAGAGGTGTTACAGTACATTGCACCGATGCAGTTTAAGCAGCTTTCCGTCCCGCTGATGCAGTCAGGAACTGTGCTGGAATAGCATCGTTCTGGCCAATCGCACCAGCAGCCAGAGGAAAAACAGCGGAAACAGGATCGTTTGCAACACAAATATCACTATCATGTTGATGGTATGCGTGATGGCGCTTGCGGCAACCTCCTTGTATTGAGCAATCCGCGCATCAAAATCGGCACTCTGTTTTGCACTGGCAAGCAGATGCCGCGCTTTCTCAAAAACAGAGACATCTACGTCGGCATCCGGCTCAACGGCAGTGGATTGCTGGATGTTGCTGATGGTTTCCGTAGTCTGTTCAAGGTGCTGCAAAGACACTTCATACTGATCTTTCAAAAACTGTTCGTAAAGCGCTTCATTGGCAATGGCGATAAATGGCACTGCGAACCGTATCAGTAGCAGAAGCATCACCAGCCTGCTGGCAATCACCTGCACACCGGAATGCTGAAATTGCGACAGCCACCGGAGCAACAGCAATGCCATGGCCATTAGAGCCAGCAGCAGGGAGAAACCCGGCCATGACGTAATGTCAATCAACAACCGCTGCATCCCGAGCGAGCTGCTACTGGCCAACATAACCCAGGAGAAACGTTCAATCAGATCATTGACCGGATCAAGAATCTGGCCAGGAGTCAGTGTTACTCCCACACCGGCTGGCTGCAGCGAAACCTCCGTACCCTGCGCAACCGAGATAACACCATTCAACCCACGGGCAATCCCGAAGGTAATCAGCGCGCGCTTGAAACCTTGCTCGGTGTAGTTGCGTCCCGCATCATCCGCTCCACCCTGAAACGCCAGTACAACCAGCGCCAGCAGGCCGATAGATAACAGCCATTTACCGGGACGTCTTAGCAGCATCCGGAAGTGCAGGACAACATGAACAGGCTATCAACCCAAATACTCATCCAGTGTCTCGTTGACTTCCGCTATATCAAAATACTCCGGATCGAAATCATCACCCAGCCATTCAAGCGTTTCCTCATGCTCCGGATGGGCCGGATCACCCGCTATTTCAATAAGCTGTCTATAACCCCAAATACCCCCGCAATCCTCTGGAGGGCAGGCCCGCTTCCCCCTGATACAGCGGGGCAATCTGCCTGAATCGCTGTCATGAGGTGTGATTTTTTCAACGACAATTTTGTGCTCCCAGCCATCCCCAAAATCATATTCATAAATCAAGGAGTCCTTTTCCCGTGTCAGTAGCCGAGAGATCACAAAGCTGTTTTCATCCAGCATTTCAGGGCCAAAATCCAGCCCAAACTCGTCATCCACCACCCCATAGTATTTGTCTTTGCAAACAAACTGATGAAGATGGCTGTTGGTCCACCCCATTACAATTTGCAGTATGATGTGCAATGTGCCGAGCTCAGTACTGCCAGCAACCAGTATACGCCGCCAGATTGGCGGTCGGGAACCTTGCAGGGCAACTTTTAGTTGATAGATACGCGGCTGTTGTCTGGTTGACATTGTTCTCTCCCTGATTTATCTGCATCACCCAATCGGAATTCATGCAATGCGTGCCAAACTCATTCCTGCACGACAGGCTGCAGTTACCCTTGCGGAGGAACAAAACCCTCCGGCATGGATGCACCGTCGCCGAAAAAGAAATTCTCCATCTCCTGCTCCAGAAACTTGCGATGCTCGGGATCAATCGGTGTCAGGCGGTGCTCATTGATCAGCATGGTCTGATAGCGAATCCAGCCCTGCCACGCCTCCCTGGATACATTTTCATAGATTCGCTTGCCCAGGTTGCCAGGATAGGGCGGTCTGTCGAGCCCTTCGGCGTTCTGGCCCAGTTTGACGCAGTTAACAGTGTGACTCATTTATAGTATCTCCTTGGTCAAGCTGCTCAAGCAATCGCTGAACAGGTGCGGCAAGTCCGCAAATTTCAGGTTGCTGAATGTTATACCAGAGTAGCGGGCGCGCTTCCATTGCCCCGGCAGGATTATCAAGCAGACGAGCGGGCAATGGCGTAATTTTCAGGCGAAAATGGCTGAAAGTGTGGTACACCAGCGGCAGGGGCTTCTGGATCTCGATATCACAACCCAGTTCCTTGCGGCACCAACCTATCGGATCTGCCTCTTCATCACACTCCGGAAAACTCCACAGCCCGCCCCAGATTCCCACTGGTGGGCGCTGTTCCAGCAGGACATGGCCCTCTGTATCGGTGATAAGCAGCAGGGTTGTGTGGCGCAGAGGCAGCTGGCTGGACTTTCTGGAAGCAGGCAACTCCCGTTCCCGTCCCTGCCGATGGGCAAGACAGCCAGCAGCAAAGGGACACTCGCCACATGCGGGACGGGAACGACTACACAGGGTTGCCCCGAAATCCATCATCGCCTGGGTATAGTCCGCCATCCGCCCATGTGGCAGATATTGCGCGGCGAGTCGCCACAGCGGTTGCTGCACTGCAGCTTTTCCCGGCCAGTCCTCGATGGCGTGTAGCCGGCACAGCAACCGCTTGACGTTACCATCCAGGATGGGATGACGCTGCCCGAATGCCTGTGACAGTATCGCCCCGGCAGTCGAACGGCCAATACCGGGCAGGGTAATGACCTCCTCAAAGGTCTGCGGGAAAATTACATCATGCTGGTCACGAATCATCTGTGCTGCACGATGGAGATGTCGGCCGCGGGCATAGTATCCCAGACCGGACCACAAATGCAGCACCTCGTCGATACCGGCATCAGCCAGCGTTATCAAGTCAGGAAAATGTTTCAGAAAACGCCGATAATAGGGGATAACGGTCACCACCCGGGTCTGCTGCAGCATAATCTCTGCAAGCCAGATCGTATATGGCGTGCGGTTCTGCTGCCATGGCAGTCCCTTGCGTCCGTGTCGGTCATACCACTCCAGCAGTCGTCCGGCAAACCGGTCGATAGGGTAATCCAGCGGTTCAGGCAGAGGCGACCACCCGGTTTCTGCCGCTCTCCTTGGCCCGGTAGAGTGCCTGGTCAGCACGCTCAACCAGCTCCATTCCCAGGCGTTTAAACTCACCTCGATGCTGTCGGGGCCGCAACACGCTGACACCGATGGAGGCAGTGATCCGCAAGCTCTTCCCCTCGTCCTGGAGAAAAGCACACTGCTCCAGGGCCATGCGAATGCGCTCGGCAATCACCTCGGCCCGCTCCAGGGTGGCGGCGCTCAACAGAGCAACAAACTCCTCGCCACCGTAACGCGCCAGCACATCCTGTCCGCGCAGATGCTGTCTCAACACAGCAGCAACCTGGCGCAGCACGCTGTCACCTGCCTGGTGTCCGTAGCTGTCGTTAATCCGCTTGAAGTAGTCCACATCGATCAGCAGGCAGGCCAGCGATGTCTTTCCGCGCATGGTACGCATAATCTCCTCTTCAAGACGCTGATCGAAGAAGCGGCGGTTATTAACCTCGGTCAATGGATCAGTCAGACCAAGATTGGCCAGCCGTTCATGGTTGATGGCACTCTCCACACACACTGCAACCGTGGTCGCTAAACGCCCCAGAAAATAGGTGTCTTTATTGGTGGCAAACCGCTCCGCATTTCGCGCCCCCATGTTGAGGCTGCCAATAAGACGGCCCCGCCGCAACAGCGGCATCATGGCTACACTGAGGGGAACCGGCCGCGTGTGCCCAAGCAAGGGAGCATGAATAGCAGGATTGTACTCGCCCAGACGTGGCGTGGGGGAGTTATGAAATATCTCTTCGAGAGCGGTCATGTCAGGAAGCAGCATGACCCCCTGAAACTGATGCGCCCCTGCCGGGAGCTGCTCAAGCAATTTCTGTATCTGATTATCTGAATCCACCAGTACCAACACAACCTGGAGGAGATCAAAGGCACGCGGATAATCGACAGTCAGGGTAGAAATAACGTCTGCCAGCGAATCAAGACCCAGCAGATTCATCTCCTGAATCTGCAAGCGGCGCAGTTTTTTTTCATTGACATGCGCCTGCTTCAACAACCCGTCCAGCCGGCTGCGCAGTTGCCGGTTCTCTTTACGCAGTGCATCCAGTGTGGAGGTCTCCATGCCGCGCTGAATTGTCTGTACAAGATCTCGCTGTTTTTGTGGGGATGACATCACCTGAACCGAGAATAAGTTTTTAGTTATACTGTAACGCTATCATCTAATTAGATCAAAAGCCAGCCGTCAACAAGCAGGAGGAACACGCAGCCGGAATGTCACCGGGCCGTCATTGATCAACCGCACTTGCATATCTGCACCAAAACACCCGCTTGCCACTGTGCCATGCCGCTGCAGCGCCTGCTGAAGCAGCCACGAAAAAAGATGCTCGCCAATCTCCGGCGAGGCCGCCGGTGTGAAGCCGGGACGCATCCCTTTGCGGGTATTGGCGGCCAACGTGAACTGCGGCACCAGGAGCAACCCCCCTGCAATATCGGCGAGGCTGCGATTCATTTTTCCAGCGACATCGGCAAACATACGATAGCCCAGCATGCGCTCCAGCAGCCGTTCGGCCTGAACCTTGCCATCTCCCTTTTCCACCCCCACCAACACCAGCAGCCCCGTGCCGATTGCGCCCACCTGTTCGCCGGCAACCACAACGCTGGCTTCAGTGACACGCTGCAGCAAGCCAATCACCCGGATTTACCCTGCTCGTGAGGCCTTTTTGCGTTCGTGCTCAAGCAACAGTTTCTTGCGCAACCGGATGTGATGTGGCGTAACCTCCACCAGTTCATCATCATCAACAAACTCCAGCGCCTGCTCCAGTGACATCCGAATCGGCGGAGTAAGCTGAATATTTTCATCCGTTCCGGCGGCACGAATGTTGGTCAACTGCTTGCCCTTGAGGGGATTGACCACCAAGTCGTTGGCGCGCGCATGAATGCCGATAATCATCCCCTCATAAACCTCGGCACCATGGCCGATAAACAGACGCCCCCGCTCCTGCAGATTGAACAGCGCATATCCCAGTGCCTTGCCAGCGCCGTTGGCGATCAGTACGCCGTTTACCCGCTGCCCGAAATCACCCTGCTTGACAGGACCATAGTGGTCGAATACGTTATACAGGAGGCCGGTGCCTTGGGTGGCGGTCAGGAACTCGGTTCGAAAACCGATCAGGCCCCGCGCCGGGATCATATAGTCCAGCCGCACTCGCCCCTTGCCATCCGGCTGCATATCCTTGAGTTCCGCGCCCCGCTGCCCCAGCTTTTCCATCACCGTACCCTGGTGAGTATCCTCGACATCCACGGTAAGCTGCTCGTAGGGTTCCTGCTTTTCGCCATCCACTTCGCGAATAATCACTTCGGGACGCGACACCCCCAGCTCGAACCCCTCACGGCGCATGTTTTCAATAAGTATGGAGAGATGCAACTCACCCCGCCCGGAAACGCGGAATTTGTCCGGATCACCGGTATCTTCCACTCGCAGCGCTACATTGTGTACCAGCTCGCGATGCAAACGTTCATGGATCTGGCGGGAGGTTACGAATTTGCCATCCTTGCCGGAGAATGGTGAATTATTGACCTGGAAGGTCATGCTCACGGTAGGCTCATCCACAGTCAGCGGCGGCAATGCCTCCACTGCGGCAGGATCGCACAGGGTATCGGAAATATTCAGCTGATCGATGCCGGTAAAGGCGATAATGTCACCCGCTTCAGCACCCTCCATCTCGACCCGTTCAAGACCATGAAACCCCATGATCTGCAACATCCGGCCATTACGCCGGTTGCCCCCGGTATCGACAATCATCACTGGCGTACTTGCCTTGATGCTGCCACGGGCAATACGGCCGATGCCGATAACTCCTACGTAACTATTGTAATCCAGCTGGCTGACCTGCATCTGAAACGGGCCATCCCTGTCCACATCCGGCGGGTTGACCCGCTTGGTAATCACCTCGAACAGAGGAGTCATGTCATCACCATGACTGTCGGCGTCCAGGCTTGCATAGCCGTTCAGAGCCGAGGCGTAAACCACCGGAAAATCAAGCTGATCATCCGTTGCCCCGAGCTGATCGAACAGATCAAAGGTCTGATCCAGTACCCAGTCGGGACGGCTGCCCGGCCGGTCGATCTTGTTGATCACCACGATTGGCTTGAGGCCGTGTTGCAGCGCCTTCTGGGTAACGAAACGGGTTTGCGGCATCGGACCCTCCACCGCATCCACCAGCAGCAGTACCGAATCCACCATCGACAGAATACGCTCCACTTCACCGCCAAAATCAGCATGACCGGGGGTATCAACGATGTTGATCCGGTAATCACGCCATTTGATAGCGGTATTCTTGGCCAGAATCGTAATACCGCGCTCACGTTCCAGATCATTGGAGTCCATCACGCGTTCTTCTATACGGGCACGGTCGTCAAACGTGCCGGACTGGTGCAGTAGCTTGTCTACCAGCGTGGTCTTGCCGTGATCGACGTGGGCGATAATAGCGATATTACGTAGATTTTGAATCACTGCTTGTTATTCCGTTGCAAAAACCCACTAGTCTAACCTTTATTTGCACAAAGATGCACCTGCAATGCGGAAGAATCCTTGATTCTTAATCAGGGGATTCATATCAAGTCGGTTAAAGCCAATCGGTTGCAGGAGTGCGCCAGGCTCAGTCATTTCATTCAGCTGTAACTATTCAGCGAATTGTAAATTATTGCAGTAACTACTCAAGATTGCCCCTGAAGGCAACGTGTGTTAGTTGCCTCCGGCAACAACGCAAACGATAGCCATATCCGTCCGGGCAGAAACATCTGTTTTGCGGCATGTATCACAAGCCGGGGCTAAATAAAAAGAATAATATTCCGATATATAAACTAGTTAATTATCGACTATACGAAAATCATATTATAATTGCCGAAAATTTCACTTGCGGGCATCTCTAATAATTCAGTTATCGACTTTTCGTGCTCGGTAAAAATAAATACCTGTGTTGCCAATAGTGGTGAAATAAGCAGTTTTTTGAGATGCCTTTATGTAGTTCCGGCTTGATTAACATCAACCCGGTGTGCAGTGTGGGCAATTAATGGAAACAATTCAGAGGTAATTGTGTTTAAACGAGCAGTTAGCACCACTATCATATTCAGCATATTCAGTCTGTTATTCCTGATGTTGCACCCATTAATAGCAGCTGCTGATGACAAGGCTCCCCGTTTCAGGCTGCCCGGAACAACCGGAGTCGTGGACCTGGCCGACTTCCGGGGCAAGGTTGTCTACGTTGATTTTTGGGCATCATGGTGCTTGCCTTGCCGCAAGTCCTTTCCCTGGATGAACATGGTTCAGGCACGCTATAAGGAAAAGGGGTTTGAGGTCATTGCCATTACCCTTGATGAGTCTCCCGAAGATGCGACCGCGTTTCTCCGCAAATACCCGGCAGCTTTTACCATCGCATTCGATCGAAAGGGGAAGGTTGCTGAAGCCTATGGGCTGAAAGTGATGCCTACATCCTACCTCATTGACAAAAACGGCCACATCGTAGAGACAATCGAAGGTTTCAATAAAACCCAGAAATTCAAGCTGGAAACAGCCATTGAGGAGCTGCTGGCCAAATGACGAACAAGCTCCGACTTCCCGTGATTTGTGCACTGGGACTTACGCTGCAGGCATGTGCCGTATTCAAGATGGAACAGGTAAAACCCTGGCAAAAAGGGACGCTGGCTGAACAGGTGATGCAGCTGGATGCCGATCCTGCCGAAAGTTTTGCTGATGACCATATCTACTTCAGCAGAGAAGCATCGACCGGTGGCCAGGGTGTTGGCGGCGGCGGGTGTGGGTGTAACTGACTATGCAGCTAACGAAAAGTACAAAATGAAATCAATTCGCAGCAAACTGGCCATTGCCACTTGTGCCCTTCTGTCGCAAGGAGCACAACAGGCAGCCGCAACGGACAGCTCCTGGATCTCGGATACCTCTTATCTTGTATACAGTGAAGCTGACAGGGTAACTGTCCATAAAATCATCACCAATGCCAATGTTACCCTAGGGGACAATAACGCCCTTTCGCTTGAAGCTGTTTACGACACGATAACCGGAGCTACTCCCAGCGGTGCTGTCAAATCGGTTAATACGGTATCGGTTACTACCCCATCTTCCGGTGGTAACGGTTTCAAGACAGCGTCAGGGACACCTGATCTGATTCTGTTTGATGACACTCGTCTGGGAGTCAACGTTGGCTGGACACGCAAATACAGCAGAACCTTCAAGATAAACTATGGCGCCAGCGTCTCTGTTGAACGCGACTATGAAGCCTATGGCGGAAGCCTGACCTTCGACAAGGAAACGGCAGACCGTAACCTGACTTTCACAGCCGGGATCGCCAGTTCCTATGATGCTGTTTTCCAGAGTTCGGGAAGAACGCCCCAACCAATGGGCAATGTTGATGAAGCGGTGTTTTATGACGCCGGAAAAAAACGCGGTTATGAAGGATTGCTGGGTATATCAAAAACCCTTAACCGGCGCACCGTGGCGCAAATTAATTACACCATTGGCTCCCAGGAGGGCTATCTTACCGATCCTTACAAACTGATCAGTATGACGGACGCCAATGGCGTAGAGAAAGAGCGCTATTATGAAAGCCGACCCGACAACCGTCTGCGGCAAACCCTGTATGGAGCTTTGGTGCACCGGCTGGGAAACCAGGACACAATCCATCTCTCCTACCGTTTTTACCGGGACGACTGGGATATCAACTCCCACACCCTAAATTACCGGCATCGAAAAAAATTCGCCAACGGCCACTTCCTGGAACCCCATTTGCGTCTCTACTCACAGACAGCCGCAAACTTTTTTTCCCATAGTCTGCCTTATGTTTCGGAAGAGCAACCGTTACCGGAGTTCGCCAGTGCTGATTACCGCCTGGATGAGATGAACAGCGTGACTCTGGGAACAAAGTACGGTCTGCCTGCCTGGGGAGGAACGCTGCGGTTCCGTCTGGAATACCTCTACCAGTCTTTTGCTGAGGCGGAGTTTGACACCAACAAGGCATTGATATTTCAAGCCAGCTATAAGAAGGCATTTGATTAATCGCAGGTAACTGTTCAGGGGTAACCTGAACAGTTACCTGCTCATTGTCAGCTATGCTGAATAGTTACAATCATAGTTATTATTGACACAGAGCAAACCGGGTTTTCTATATGAATGGCCATATATTCAAAAGGCGCTCTTGTTGTTCATCGTTCCTTTACAGCGACTTGGGGGGGACACACTCTTGTCCCCCGTCCTAACCAGAGAATCCGGCTACTGGCGTGGCTGCTTTCAGGCCATGGCCAGCCCATGTGAAATACTGCTCGCTACCGATAACCGCTCGTTGGCGGAGGATCTGCTGCAACTGGGTTATGCCGAAGCCAAACGCATTGAACGGAAATTCAGCCGCTACCGGCAGGACAACTGTATTTACCGGATCAACCACAGTAGCGGAACGCCGGTTTCCGTCGATGAAGAGACCGCCAATCTGCTGGACTTTTCCCGGCAATGCTACCAGCTCAGCGAACATAAGTTTGACATAACCTCCGGAGTGCTGCGCGAAGTATGGAAATTTGATGGTAGTGCCAACGTTCCCGATCCGGCTGCGGTAGCATCAATACTGCCGCGGCTCGGCTGGGACAAGGTGGAATGGAAAAGACCCGTTATCACTCTTCGTCCGGGAATGGAAATTGACCTGGGAGGAATTGGCAAGGAGTATGCCGTTGATCAAACCGCTCAATTAATATTCAAAGAGCTGCAAACAGGGGTGCTTGTCAACTACGGTGGAGATCTGTACGCGCTGGGTCCGCAACCGGATGGAGAACCCTGGGGAGTAGGAGTTGACGATCCGCAAGCGACTGGCACCAATCAGATTGGTGCAGTGAATCTGTCAACAGGAGGATTGGCAACCAGCGGTGATGCACGCCGCTACCTGCTCAAAGAGGGTATCCGTTACGGTCATATCCTGGATCCAACCACTGGCTGGCCAGTTCCGGATGCGCCACGAGCTGTCACTGTTATCGCCAATACCTGTCTGGAAGCCGGGATGCTTTCAACCATGGCCATGCTGCAAGGAAGCCGGGCTCGCGATTTCCTCAAAGCCCAGGAGGTCGATTTCTGGTGTCTCTGAGTCATGGAAACATCGGTGCCTCTCCTGGCTCGGTCTCATCTATTGCCGTTTCCCCCTGGAGAGAGTATTTCGCATCCCTGGTTAAGACTTCAGGGTTCTGCACGCCAAACCAGGAGTACATGGTCGCAGCAATTGCGGTGGGTTCAAACTCGTAACTGTCAGCAACCGGTCTGGTAAACTGGCGATTCTTTTTCGAGCTGCCAAAACGTTCCGTTTTCCCAACAATTTTTCCCAGTGCACCTGCGGGTCGAAGATCCGCGCCACCAAAAGTATAAAAATTCTGGTTGTTGCCATGATCCCAGCCCATGGAGTTGTTCAGGTTAACGTTGCGGCCAAAATCACCAAATACGTTGATAATTATATTTCCGGTACTGCCGCCTCCGGGACGGGTTGCATACTTGATATGCTTGGTGGCCGCACGCAGGGTCGTCATCAGCGCCTGCATCCGATCAGTATACCTTTCAATCGCGGAGTCATGATCATCCCAGCCTCCAATACCGCCGCCCACCGCGATGAACAGACTGTCGGGGTTGGCAATTGCCAGGGTAACAGCTGCCTTTATCCGGTCGGTATAGCGTGTGTCCGGATATCGCAGACGCCCGTTGTCACCGGCATCCACATCACCGACAGGAAGCAGCGGGAGCGAACCGGTATCATTGAGTGTTAACGCAAAGCCACCGATACGCTGCTCCAGATCCTGGCGAGTCCTAAACCCGGCAAAAGCGTTGGCATAACGCGTATCAGCTCCGGTGCTCATCTGCGCAGCCAGGTTATCCAGCGCCGTATTAAACTGGGCATTACCGCTACGGAAATAGGGATTGTTAAATCTCCGATCCAGACTGATGGAGCGAATTGCCAGCGGCAGCGGATTACCCGCACCACTGAGAAATGCTGTTGAAGCCCCTTCAAATGAAACAAAAGGCAGAACAAATTCTTCAATCGGTTTGCCGAGAACATTCTGGTTTTTATACAAAACCGCCGCCAACGTTGTGCCCATCCCGGGACTGCTGTTGATATCCAGATTTCCGGTCAGACAGGAAAAAATACTGGGCCGGTGGGCGCGGGAGTTGTGCTTGCGGCGATAAACAGTGCGATAGATGGACATATCACCAGAAGCCAGCATATCCTCCATCGCCTCACCCCCCGCATCACTCCAAAAACCGTTAGGTGTTATTTTCCCTTCCTCATCCATTATAGCTCTCAGCAGATCTGCGGGATAGGGGTTCTGTGAGTTGCCATTGATGTCCTCAATGTTGGTCAGATTTCCCGCTAACTCTGATGGCCCGCCGTAGAGAAACACGTTAATAACCTGCGGCATCACTGACGGCGCCATAAAGTAAACTTCATTCAGGGCAGGGGCAGCAGCAGCCCGCCGGATTAGCTCACTGGAAAACATTGCGGGCAAGCTGGCAGTGAAGCCAAGTGCACCAACCGATTTTATAAAAGTTCTTCTTTTCATCATGGACATTCTCTCAGTCAATCGCCTTGAAATAATAGGACTCGGGAAGTCTGGAAATATAATCAAACACCAACCGGGCAAAATCATCATGGTAGTCTTCCCGGACCAAATCCTTGCCATTTTTGTTTCTCACAAAACCAACATCAAGAGCAATTGTTGTCAGGGTGGTTTTTTCAACTGCATCCGCACGGCGCATCGCCGCGCTTAAAAACAGGTAATCAATAAAATCATTGACACTCATATTTCCCACAACAGAAAATCTTTGCTGACTCATTTCGTACAACGCCAGTTCTTCTGCAGTGGCGTCCTCGGCAGGTTCATCTATCCAGATCAATCCCAGTCCTTTGCGCCAGCGATCCCTGCTGAAAAGCAACAACTCCCGGTATGCCTTGTGGTAATGGGCAAAACTCAGCGAGTCCATGGGAACACCAAAAAGCCTGCCCAGTTTAAGTGACATGGCAGGCCAGCTCATCTCGGTCATATTTGCTCGATACGCCCCTCCCCGCCGGGAAACCATACCCTGAAACAGATCCGTGGGCGCCCTCCACTCCAGCCGGTGAGACGAACCCAGAAAATTCTCCTCAAATGATCTTGGCCGCTCGGTTTTCAACAGATACTCACGGGAAAAAAGTATTCCCTTGAAAATATCCTGGAAGGTTTCAGGATTGCTGGTAACAATTGACTCCACTATTTTCAGCCGATCTGCATTGCTGCGGCCGGCAAAAAAATATTCAACCAGAACTGTTGTTACCCGGCCGATTACCAGGGGGTGCTGTGCAATCAACTCGTAAAAATCTTCGCATGTAGTGACATAACTATCGAGAACCAACTGAGGTTCTGTATTTGGCTCACCGTTGCGAACCCGCTCATAGCCCTGATTTTCATCGGTAAGATACCACTCCTTGCAAGCCATTGATGCGCGGGGTACATCTTCATCACGATCAAACAGCCCCAGATAGATTTCAATCATCTCCCGGGTATTGTCTTCCGGCGAACGAAATCTGCGCCAGTTTTCCTGCGTATTCTGATGGCGCTTGATAATTTCCCGAATGGTTTTGTTATTACGCAGATCTTCAACCAGATTGGTATAAACTTTTTGCACGTCAGTGACATTGACGCTGTCAATCTCCTCCGCCGGGGAAAACAAGATATTGTTGGCAAGATGCCAGGCAATCCAGCGATCAAAAAAATCCTTGCTCAGAGGATACTGGTATATCTGCGCCAATGGCAGTTGCTTGGGAACCTGCCGGGAGGTGAAGCTGAACCGCGCCTCAATACCGGCCTCTGCATCGCCTCTAATCTGCGTGTTGAGGTGCTCCCGGGTAGCGCTGTCCAGCGGAGTGGACAGAGCAGTTTCTACCGAAGAGAGAAACTGCTCTCCCTCTTTCAGAGCAAGTCTGTCCATACCTTGAGAGATATCGTAAAAATCGGCTACTGCAATGCCCCGGTACATGCTTCCCAGTAACTTGTTGGCGACCTGGTACTGTTGTTCATTACCAAGCCGGGAGTACTCATATTCAGATAGCGGTGCAGCAAAGCCGGAGACATTAAAACCCTCCTGTGCAGTACCCTCACTAGGCAGTTTGACATCACAGCCGGCGATCAGCACGGCCAATGGTATTAATAATGGCAGAATTTTTTTCATAAAAAACCTTTTCGTGATCTGTATTAGTTTTGTGCCGGAAGACAGCTGTCCGCTTTTTAATTAGCGGTATTTGTTGTTTTGTTCTTGAGTAATGGCATACGAAGGTTCAGAAAGTCCGGGGTAATCTGCGACACAGATCCCAATTTTCAACAATTCGCCATCAGTCTGATTGAGCAGAAGTACTGGAATAATTCATTACCTCCTGCGAGAATAGCGATAGAAAATAACTACAGCGTCAAAAGGAAGTCCGGTTTTCCAATGTGTGGTATTTGCGGAACGTTACATCTGAACAACAGTGCACCGAAACTGGCTACCGTGGATCGCATGCTGGACAAGCTCGCACAGCGCGGCCCTGATCACTCGGGCAGCTTCAGTGACGGCCCCGTTGCTCTTGGACACCAGCGGCTGGCAATCATCGACCTCTCGAAACACGCCAACCAGCCCATGATAGACAACGGCCCTGGACTGGTCGTTGTTTTCAACGGAACCATCTACAACTACCCTGCTCTGCGCAAACAGCTACAGAAAATGGGTCATGAGTTCTTCTCCCGGAGTGACACTGAAACAATCCTTAAAGCCTACGCAGCCTGGGGTGAACGGTGCGTGGAATACCTGCACGGCATGTTCGCTTTTGCTGTCTGGGACATACATAATCAGACCTTGTTTCTGGCCCGGGATCGACTGGGTATTAAACCGCTCTATTTCAGCCGTAACGGCAACCGGTTTTATTTTGCCTCCAACACACAGGCGCTGCTCACCACCGGTGATATAAACACCGCTATCGACCCGGTGGGTTTGCATCACCAACTTGCACTGCACGGAGTTATTCCGGCTCCGCGTACAATACTGAAGGGAATATCCAGGCTCGCACCGGCGACCACCCTGACCATCGGCCCGGACGGCCGTGAACTGAAGCGAACCTACTGGCAACCGCAAGCCCGGCGCCCCGCCACTCCCTGGACTGAGAAAGAATGGTGCGATGCCATAAAACAATCACTGCAACAAGCCGTTGGCAAACGCCTGGTGGTAGCAGATGTTCCCGTTGGTGTGCTGCTATCCGGAGGACTTGACTCCTCGCTGCTGGTCGCGCTGCTTGCAGATACTGGCGTCAACGATATTCTTACCTTCTCAATCGGCTTTGAGGACATCGGCTCCGAACGTGGCAGTGAGTTCGAATACTCCGATCAGGTAGCAAAGCATTTCAACACCCGTCACCACAAAATCCATATTCCTAATGACACGGTTCTCGATCGACTGCCTGAAGCCGTAGCCAACATGGCCGAGCCGATGGTTGGACAGGATGCCGTCGCTTTCTACCTGCTGGCCGAGCAGGTATCCAGACAGGTCAAGGTGGTTCAGAGTGGTCAAGGTGCAGATGAGCTGTTTGGCGGCTACTTCTGGTATCCGCTAATGGCTGCGGAACAGAATGGCAGTGAGGTGGAACGATTTGCCAAACACTATTTTGATCGCGACCATAAGGAGTATCTGCAGATCGTTACTGCGGCCTACCGTGGTGAGGACTACACCCGGAACAAAATAGCAGAGCTGCTGGCAGTGCCGGGGGCAGACAGCCTTATGGACAAGGTGTTGCGCCTGGATGTCACCACCCTGATCGTGGACGATCCGGTAAAACGGGTGGATAACATGACCATGGCCTGGGGGCTGGAAGCCCGGGTTCCCTTCCTGGATCATGAGTTGGTGGAGCTGGCCCTGCAGATGCCACCCGAACTCAAACTGAAGGACGGTGGCAAATACCCGCTTAAAACTATTGCGCGTGGCCTGCTGCCAGACGCAGTCATCGACCGTCCCAAGGGTTATTTCCCCATGCCCGCGCTAAAATACCTGCGCGGCCCGTTCCTGGAATTCATGCAGGAGATCCTGCACTCGGATGCCTGCCGCAATCGCGGGCTGTTCGAGCCAGCCTATGTGGAAAAACTGCTGGCATCTCCCGAACAGCATTTTACCCGCATCAAGGGCAGCAAGCTGTGGCACCTTGCCCTGCTGGAGCTGTGGCTGCAACTCAACGTGGATTCTGCTTAAGCTCCTGCAGCGATTTCAGCGCCGTCTTCGCACGATCCAGCTTGTTTCGCAGCTCCTTGTCTAACGGCGCCACCTGTAACGCGGCCTGCCATACTTCGACAGCTTCCTCGATCCGCTCCTGACTGTAGAGATCGTCTCCCCAGGCAATGCTTCGCTGCACAAACTGCCGAACAAGCAACTCCTGCTCAGCATTCAACTCCTTCACCCGCGGATGCGCAGGGCTAATCTCCAGCATCTGCGACATGATACGACGAGCAGCCACCAGATCATTGCGATCACGAACCTGCCCATACTTAATCAACAGGCGGTCAATGCGCTGTTGCTGCACCGCCTTGCGTGAAACACGCCGAGCCAAGGGGCGCTGTGGCTGGATCTCTTTGCTCTCGTTACTCTCTTTTACCTCGACCTGTTTTATCTTTGGCAGACGCTGCAGTGCCTCTCTTGCCTCCCGACTGTCTTCAAGCCCTTGGGCTAAAACAAGACAGTGCCGGGCCAACCGGAAATCTCCCTCCTTCTGCATCTGAATACCCACCTCAAGCAGTTTTTTGGCAACGGTGCTCTTCTTGGCCTGGTATTTGCGCAGATTCCAGTCCAGAAACAGATAGCCGGGATTCACCAGCTCCAGTTCGCGATGCTGGCGGGCAGTCTCCAGCAGGGCCGCCCCTTCGTGCAACAGCAATTCAAGCTGGAGTTGCTCGATACGCTGTTGGCGTCGAGTTTCCAGTACGTCCCGGGCCACCCGTAGCGCAGCACTTTGTGGCCAGTGTTTTCGCGCATCATCAATCTGCCGCAGCGCCTCGTTCCACCGGTTTTTCTGTGCCAACCGGTTGGCCATGGTAATCTTCTTGCTGGCATAACGGTTGGCGCTTTGCTGTATCGTTTGCAGCAGATTGCGCAGGGAGTCGTCATCAGGATGCAACTGAATCTGCCGCTGCAACGTAGCAAGCGCATTACCGTACTCCCCTGTCGCCAGCCAGAAATTAATCTGCATCAGGCTGATAGTCCCCGTATCAGGCAGGTGTGCACAACCGCTTGCAAGCAGCAGTAGCAAAAGGAAAAAATACTTCATTCCCCCGCCATCCGCCGCGACAGCAGCGAATCAATCTGTTCCTGCATTTGCTGGTGAAGTGTTGTCACGACATCATCCACACGATAAGTTGCCACGGGTTTATCTTTCCCCCGCAGCACGACAGACTGGTAACCACCCACATCCACATAATTACCAACCATCGGTTGCTGCAGCATCTCCTCACTGATTATGATCTCTCCCGCTTCAGCCACCCCGGACAAACGTGATGCGAGATTCACCGCATCCCCCAGCACCGTATACTGCATGCGGTTTTTTGACCCCATGGTTCCCGCCAGCATTGAACCACAATTGACCCCGATGCTGAACTGGATGGGTATTTTACCTACCCACAAGCGTTGGGTATTCAACCGTTCAATCAGATTTTTCAACAACACGGCAAAATAGATGGCATGAAAAGCATGTCTGGAATCCTGCTCAGGCACTCCAAAGAGAATCATGGCGCAATCTCCCACGTATTTGTCCAGCGTCCCGCCACATAATCGCGCCGCCTCGGCTATGTAACTGAAATACTCGTTCAGTAGCTCCGCAATTTTCGCCGCCGGGAGTTTTTCAGACAACGAAGTATACCCAACAATATCGGCAAACAGCACGCTGGCAGTTACTGTCTCTCCTCCCAGCTTCACCTGCTCAAGATTAGAGAGCATGTGCTTCGCTACACTTTCCGGCACAAAGCGGGAGAATGCCTGCTCTACCTGTACTTTTTTTCGTAATCCCTGTGCCATCTCGTTAAATGCGACCATCAATTGACCAAGCTCATCGCTGCGCTGTTCAGTAATCCGGTATTCATAATTGCCAGCCTTGATCTCGCTACTGGCCTTAATCAACTGCTGGATCGGCTGAGCAATACGCCTTCCCAGGATAATAGCCCCGCTAATACCAAGCAGAATCATCGTCAATATGATTGTCACAACCAACCGCACCGACTCCTCCCGTGACTGTACCAGCGACTGTCTGCTGAAAGTTGCCAGACTGTAACCCACTATCACATCCTGAAAATGGATGGGACTGACGAAACTAACCAGATATTTTTGCTCTTCAGAAGCATACCATTCGATCTCGTGGATATTAGCCACTTCCAGGGAACCCTTGTCAACGCGAGTATGGGGAATCTCTTCTTCCGGTGGTACCAGCCCGGATCTGGCCAGAACATTGCCTTTGGCGGAGATGATTGCCGTACCATTGATATTCTCATTCCGGGTCAAATTGGTAACCAGCACTTTGAGGCCAAGCTCATCCTTGGCCAGCACCAGCTCTTTGGCAGAATCGGCTACCTGGTTAGCCACCGTGAGACCAAACCGGGCGATATCTGCGCGCAACAGTACCCCTTGCCGATCAATGAGCAGCAGTCCAAGCAACAACATTGCCGAGGTTATCAACAGGGTGATAGCGATAGCCAGTTTGTACCCGATAGGGATACGGAGGTTTCGCCACGCCCTGGTAGTAAAGTTATCACTCGCCATGGGCTGAGAGGGTTGTATCACTCTGGTTAATCGAGAACACCGGGACCTGCCGGATTTAAAGACAACCTGCTCCACTGGCAGGATAGAGGTTCAAATCCCCCTTGCAGGGTTCTGCTGTGCAATCCCGCCATGCATCTCAAAACCGTGAAAATTTGCACTTTCTTTCCCACCGCACTTGCTACGATAACGTGAACCTGGCTGATCCCCGGTAAACAAATCCTGATTTGTAATTATTCAGCTCACCCCTGAAGTCTGCTATTCCTGCGTTAAAAAATGATCATTTACCCGTGTAAACTCACATTTTTCGCCTTGAACTGACAAATTTCAGGGACAATCTGAACAGTTACTTGTTTATTTTCAACTATGCTGAATAGTTACCCCTGATTTTATATTTTTTGTCCAACACCCCTGCAGAACCCGCTTTAGTAACATACCACACTGGAGCTTAAAACCCTATGAGCCAACTCAATAGAGGATATCACTACACCACCACTCTTGGCTGCTTGCATCTACAAGATTAACTGTGGCCTAATTACCTATCCGTGATCGACAGTCACTAATGGAGCACTTAAGCAATGATGAAGCGTGTATTTCTGTTTTTGGTAACCAACCTTGCGGTTATCATGGTACTGAACATCGTCCTGCGCCTGTTGGGAATCGATCGCATCACCGATGCACAAGGGGGACTCAATTATACCAGTCTGCTGATTTTTGCTGCCGTATTCGGTTTTGCGGGTTCGATAATCTCACTGCTAATCTCCAAATGGAGCGCCAAGCGTATGGTTGGCGCCCAGGTAATACAGCAGCCATCCAATCCTACCGAACGGTGGTTGCTGGAAACAGTGCAGAAACAGGCCGGCAAGGCCGGTATCGGCATGCCGGAGGTAGCACTCTATGATTCACCAGAACCCAATGCCTTCGCCACTGGAGCCAACCGGAATAACGCCCTGGTAGCGGTAAGTACCGGTTTGCTGAATGTAATGGACAAAGATGCCGTCGAGGCAGTACTGGCCCATGAGGTTAGCCATGTCGCCAACGGAGACATGATCACCTTGGCCCTGATCCAGGGGGTGGTCAACACTTTCGTTATCTTCATCTCCAGAGTGGTCGGCCATACGGTAGATCGGGTGATATTCAAAAACGAGCACGGCTATGGCCCTGCTTACTGGATAACCACTATTGTTGCTGAACTGGTATTGGGTATCCTGGCTACCATCATCGTGATGTGGTTCAGTCGGCAACGTGAGTTCCGCGCCGATGCCGGTGCCGCGCGGCTGGAAAACAGGGAAAAAATGATCGCCGCCCTCCAGGCCCTGCAGCGTGGTGCGGGTGAAAACCAACTCCCTGATCAGATGGCCGCTTTCGGCATTTCAGGGCATATCGGGCATGGACTGAAAGCCCTTTTCATGTCTCATCCACCCTTGGAACAACGTATCGCCGCGTTACGGAATATTTGAACCCAGTTAGTTGAACTGGAAAGAAGTACCCTCGCTGACCGCCATGGAGAGCGAAGCGAGGACAGTTAGTCCGCGACAGGCAACGCCGTCTGCAGAATTTTCGCAGTCAGGAGCGGTAGCGAGTGACGGAGAAGATGCAGCAGCGGCTTTGGTTGTCGTAGAGTTGAGGTAGTCATGGCGCAGTTGTGACGAGGAACGAAGTCATACGGAGCCATGACGGGCGTGAAAATCCGGGGAAGAAGGAATTAACTGTTGCGCAGGCGAGTCGGTTTTTGGCAGGGATGCCATAAAATCTATCACGAGGTAGCGACACCATCGGGGGACGGTGGCCGGATTACGACGCCTCCCCCGTGAAATCATACTGCATGGTAGATGAGGGTTCCTGCACAAAATATCCCTGGATGTAGTTCACTCCGGTCTGCCACAACAGGGAAAGACTGTTGGCACTCTCCACAAACTGGGCAATGGTTGCTCCCCCACTATCACGTGCAACCTGATTAATACGCCGAACCTTCTCATGGGATTCAGGATTTTCATCCAGATTGGTTATCAACGAACCATCAATTTTCAGATAGGCTACCTGGAGACGTTTTTGCAGCATAATGGCATTGGGAGCAACACCGAAATGATCCAGCGCAACACCACAACCCAGTTTGCGCAATCCGTCAACCAACCGGGTCACTGCTCCAAGCCGGGATAGAGCGCACTGCTCGCTAATCTCGAAAACCAGCCCTCCATCACCCACCCCTGCATCGCGGAGCTGCTGACCAACCCACAGCAACAACGTTTCATCCTGGATGGAATCCTCCGAAAGCTTTACAAACAGTTTGGTACTCAAGCCTTTTTTCTGACGCTCTGCCAAGGCGCGAATGGCGTGACTGATTACCCATCGCTCTACCTCCGGAAGCAACCCCGCCTGTTGTGCGACTGGAATAAACTCCGCAGGTGAAATTTCCTGACCACCTTCACGCATACGCAACAACACTTCATATTTCTCGCCTGGCTCACCATGCAGGCTGACTATCGGCTGAAACAGCAAATGCAGCCCATCCTGCTCCAGCGCCTGACGGATGCGCTTGACCCACTCACCCTGCATCTCCCGCTCAGCCATATCTTCGACAACAGGAATGAACTGGGTAACACGATTGCCACCCGCCTCCCGGCTCTCCGCGCATGCCTTGCTGGCCCGCGCCAATACCTCCTGAGAATTCGGTACAGATTCATTAATCAGGGTAATGCCTATGCTGCATGTAGTGTGCAGCGAGTGGCCGTCAATTTCAGACACATGCCGTTCAATCATGGAGCGTAACAGATCAGCAATTTTCCCCGCTGTGGAAGCATTACAGTTCCGTACCACAGCGGTAAATATGTTGGTATAAAAACGTGACAAACCCTGGGCCAGATTGCCCTTCTGCCGCAATACGCGAGCAATATCAACCAGCAGATGATCGCTGGCGACAACACCCAGTTTCTCCTGGATATTCTTGAAATTGTCTATCTCTATATACAACAAAGCGCCACTGACATGGCCTTGCTGGGCCTTTTTCACCTCCGCACTCAAGCGCCGCAGAAAATACTGCCGGTTAAACAAACCGGTAATCTGGTCAAGGTTCTTGAGTTGACGAACCCGATTCTCCAACTCTTTACTGTGCGACCGTTCACGGATGGTTATCTGTACACAAGGTTCTCCACCGAGCGTTGCAACACGCAGCTCCATCGTGGTCTCAAACGTATGTCCATCTGTATTCCGGCCTTGCAATTGCAGTTCGTTTTGACCCTGTTCTCCTTCTGCGTAGCTGCGCAGGGATGACTTCACCTTCTCCTGGTCATCCTTGCTGATTGTTTCCAGCAACAACTCTCCTTGCAGCTCCCATAGCCCCGCAAACCCAAAACGCTTTATATAGGTGCTATTGGCGTAAATATAGACCCCGTCTCTCACATAGGCGATAGCATCCCGGGAGCTTTCCAGCAGATCCCGGCCACGCCGCTCTGAATCAAAATATTTCTGGGTGAAATAGCGCTGAGCCCGCCGCGCCTCCAAATCCTGCAGTTCTCGGCCAACCACCAACCGGAAATGTTCGGGAGAACGCAAACTGATTGCTCCCCGCGCCCCGGAGCGCAGTAACTCCATCACATCATTGCTGTTTTCCACGTTTTCATCAGTCAGGATTAAAAAAGAGAGATCTTGGCCACTGCGCACAGTTTCCGCCAATACCTCGGCAGGAGGAAAATCCTTGTGGGGCATCCGGGTCATGACCATGTCCCATCGCTCGTTATCAAGCAACTGCTTCATATCCGCAGCATTTTCTACTCGCTCGGCCAGAACCGGGCAACCACCACTGCGTAACAAACCGATAATTTCTTTACTATCATTTGTCTCGTTCTCAACAAGGATAAGGCGCAAATGATGGTTTTTACTGGTCATGCTCATTTATAGTAAACTCTTTCCACAAAACTGCAGTTTCCTCCGTCCTGACTGAACCCTTGGGCAACTTCCGAAACAGATAAGTGACATTTACATAACCATATTTCGGCAGATCCGGCCATTTTTTTAATGCAAGAGCACAACCTGCTCCCAAAAAAGATAGAGAACCAAACCAGGATTACAAAAAAGATGCTTGATAATACAGAATTTTTTATAAAAGTGCGATAATCATGGTCATAAACATTGCTTACGATATGGAGCAATGGCTGAAACACAGCAAAGAAACAACAAAAAGGGGACAACAGAATGACAGATATCACAATTCGACCCGAATCTTTTGAGGATCTGCGTGGCATCGACATAGTCAACATCAGTGCTTTTGAAGAGGAAGACGAAGCCCGCCTGGTAACAGCAATTCGCCATAGTCCGGTGTACTTGCCAGAGTTCTCACTGGTAGCAGAAAACCACGGGCGTATTGTTGGCCACCTGATGATGTTTTTGGCGCGGCTGGATCAGCAGGATACCCGTATTGATATTCTGGCACTGGCACCAATGTCGGTTTTGCCTTCCCACTCCCACCGGGGTATCGGCTCCGGGCTGATAACAGCCGCACTGGAACAAGCCAGAAAACAGGGCTTCCCGGCAGGCGTTGTAACCGGCTACCCTGATTACTATTCCCGCTTTGGCTTTAAGCCCGCCTACCTGAAAAAACTTGACTGCAACCTACCAGCAGAGAAAGAGACTGTGCTGGCGCTGGAACTCAAGGAAGGGGTATTCGACAAAGCTGGCACTATTATCTATCCTCAAGTAATTCACCAATTTTACGAAATGTCCCGTTAAGCTTATACCCAAACTACCTGGAAATGCAGGATTTTTGAGTCTGACTGAAACCGCAAGGCAAGACGCAGCGCAGAGAATAGCTCGCCCTTTTCAAGAATTACAACGCAGCATTGTAGTTGCGGACGGACTCAAAAATCCTGCATTTCCAGGTGGTTTGGATATAAAACATCCCTCATTCCAAACCTAAACAGGGGTAGTCACTCAGGTAATGCGTGAACCAGGCATTATTAGCAGCAACTGTGTTTTCAATAAGCCCCATTCGTCCTGGAGGACCCGGTAGGGTTCTGCACTTCGGAACACGGCATTGATGATGGTCAGCAGCTTGCGCATGGCGGCGACCAATGCGACCTTCCTGGGCTTTCCGGCGTTGACCAGGCGCTGGTAAAAGGCTTTCAGCCGTGCATCGTGCCGAACAGCCGGCAAAGTTGCCAGAAACAACGCG
>JAJRUV010000089.1 GCA_024277595.1 Gammaproteobacteria bacterium | reverse complement strand
CCATTCCGGCATGATTTTAGCCGGAATCCAGTAGCTTGAACTATAGATTCCGGCCAGGAGCATACCGGAATGACGGTATCCACAGTTTCTCTTTCTTTAATTTTGTCATGTTAGGCCTTAACCCGAGTTCAGGTTAGTTACATCAAATTCTGTTTTATCGTGGAGTTCTGCGCGTAGTGCATAGTATACAACGAATATGAATCAGAGCCCGTATTACCTGCATGGGTAAGCAACAATATTCAACCTCGAGCACCTCTTGCTGTAATCGAAATGGCAGCCTGTGATTATTTTCGCAGATCAGATTTTACTGATAACACCAGATAACGTCTCAATAAAACCCTGGTTTTCCTGTGGTGTACCGATGGTCACGCGTAAACAGTCACTTAACGCTCCACCCGCATTATTCAGGTTCTTGACCAAAAACCCCTGTTTCAATAGGGCATTAAATACCTGATTTCCCTGACTGCGGGTAACACGAAATAGAATGAAGTTGGCCCGGCTGGGGTAAACGGTAATTTCCTCTATCAAACACATATCATTCATCAGTCTATCGCGATCCGTCCGGATCCGGGCGGTCTGTTCATCCAGCATCTTATGGTGTTGCAGAGCGAAATTGGCGCTGGCCTGGGTGAGCGTATTGATATTGTACGGAAGTCTTACCTTGTCAAATTCCTCGATCCAGGCCTGCGCGCCAGCCAGCAGGCCCAAGCGCAATCCGGCCAGTCCCAGCTTGGACACGGTGCGCATTACCAGCAGGTTCTCATGATCGAGCAGACGATCCATGAAGCTTGCCTGGGCGAAGGCATGGTAAGCCTCGTCCACCACCACCACTCCCGGGCTGGCCTCGACAATGCGGCAGATCTGCTGCTCGTCGAACAGGTTGCCGGTAGGGTTGTTGGGGTAGGCGAGAAAGATCACCGCCGGCTGGTGCTGCTCGATGGCCGTCAGCATGGCCGGCAGATCGAGGCTGAAATCCTCTCTCAGCGGGATCCCCTGATACTCCATCCTGGTAAAGATTGCAATCATCCGGTACATGACAAAACCAGGTTCGGGAGCCATCAGGCAGCGTGACGAACCAGCCAGAGTCTGAGCGATGATCTGGATCAGCTCATCAGAGCCGTTGCCAAGCAGCACGGCAGCGGAGTCCGGTACTCCCATCACCTTGCGCAGGGTGGCAGCAAGCTGCCGTGCAGCAGGATCGGGATAGCGGTTGAGGTGAACCCTGCGCAACCGGAAGAGCCATTCGTCGATCAGCGGTTCCGGCCAGTGGTAGGGGTTTTCCATGGCATCGAGTTTGATAAGCCCCGTTGCATCCGGCACAGAATAGGTGGAAAGCGTCCGTATGCCAGGATCTACCCAACGAGCGATACTTTGCTGCAAAGAGCTGCTGCTCATCTACTCGCAGCGATATTCCGCCGACCGGGCATGGGCGGTCAACCCTTCGCCACGGGCCAGCTCGGAGGCGGTCTTGCCCAGTTCGGCGGCACCAGTGGGTGAGCACATGATCAGGCTGGAACGTTTCTGGAAGTCATACACCCCCAGCGGTGAGGAGAACCGGGCAGTGCGGGAGGTGGGCAGGACATGGTTGGTGCCCGCACAGTAGTCACCAATGGCTTCCGCCGTATAACGACCCATGAATATCGCACCCGCATGGCGGACATGGCGGGCCATCTCCAGCGGCTCGGCCACCGACAGTTCCAGATGCTCGGGGGCAATATGGTTGGCGACCTGAACCGCTTCTTCCAGATTCCTCACCTTAATCAGGGCGCCTCGCCCTACAAGCGAAGCGCGAATGATCGCCTTGCGTTCCATCTCCGGCAGCAGCCGGTCGATGCTGGCGGCCACTCGATCCAGAAAATCGCCGTCCGGACTCAGCAGGATGGACTGGGCATCTTCATCGTGCTCCGCCTGAGAAAACAGATCCATGGCAATCCAGTCCGGTGGCGTCTCTCCATCACACACTACCAGGATTTCGGATGGCCCGGCAATCATGTCGATACCGACACTCCCAAACACCATCCCCTTGGCGGTTGCCACATAGATATTGCCGGGACCAACAATCTTGTCCACCTGGGGAACGGTCTCCGTGCCATAGGCCAACGCTGCGATGGCCTGTGCTCCGCCGATAGTTAATACCCGATCCACTCCCGCAATGGCCGCCGCTGCAAATACCAGTTCATTGGATGTTCCATCCGGAGTCGGTACCACCATAACCAACTCATCCACACCCGCCACCTTGGCAGGCAGAGCATTCATCAGCACCGAAGAAGGATAGGCGGCCTTGCCACCGGGGACATACAGACCAACCCGCTCCAGCGCGGTGACCTGCTGACCCAGCAGAGTGCCATCCGGTTCGGTATAGCTCCAAGACTCCTGCAACTGGTGTTGATGGTAGACGCGGATACGTTCAGCCGCGTGCTCCAGCGCCTGGCGCCGGGCCACCGGAATAGCCGCCAACGCTTCGGTCAACCGTTCAACCGGCACTTCCAAGGCATTCATGGAGTCCACCGCCATCCGGTCGAAACGGTTGGTGTACTCTACCACTGCGGCATCACCCCGGCTGCGCACCTGACGCAAAATATCGCGCACCGTCTCATGAACCGCCTTGTCTGATACCCCTTCCCAGACCAGCAGCCGATCCAGCTGCGGCCAGAACTCCGGATCTTCAGTGCTCAAACGTTTGACATCAGGCATGACGCTCGACCGCCTCCTCGATACAATGGATGAATTCGGTGACGGCCTGGTGCTTCATCTTCATCGAAGCCCGGTTGACGATCAGCTGTGAACTGATGTCGGCGATATGCTCCCTGGGCTGCAGCCCGTTGGCGCGCAGGGTGTTGCCGGTATCCACCACATCCACGATCCGATCCGCCAGTCCGACCAGCGGGGCCAGCTCCATGGAGCCGTAGAGCTTGATGATCTCCACCTGCTGCCCCTGGCGGGCGTAATACTGCCGGGTACTGCGCACGAACTTGGTGGCAATCCGCAACCGTCCCGAGAGATGCGGCTCATCCACCGGCCCGGCGACCATCAGCCTGCAACGGGCAATACGCAGATCCAGCGGCTCGTAGAGGCCATCACCACCGTGTTCCATCAATACATCCTTGCCTGCCACGCCCAGATCGGCCCCGCCGTATTGAACATAGGTCGGGACATCCGAGGCTCGCACGATAATCAAACGCACATCCTCCCGGTTAGTGGAGAGAATCAGCTTGCGGCTGGTCTCCGGATCTTCCGCCGGTTCGATACCGGCATGAGCCAGCAGAGGCAGGGTCTCCTTGAAGATGCGCCCCTTGGAGAGCGCGATGGTCAGACGATTCTGCATTTCGTTACTCGTTACATGTCACCTTCCGGCACGCGCCGTATGGTTGCCCCCAACTGGGCCAGTTTCTCCTCGATACACTCGTAGCCACGATCAATATGATAAATACGATCCACCACAGTATGCCCGTTCGCCACCAGTCCGGCGAGCAGCAAGCTGGCGGACGCACGCAGATCGGTGGCCATCACCGGGGCTGCAGTAAGAGACTCCACGCCGGAGATGAAGGCGGTGTTGCCCTCCACCCGGATATCAGCCCCCATGCGCTGCATCTCCTGTACGTGCATGAAACGGTTTTCGAACACGGTTTCGGTAATGGTGGCCGTACCCTCGGCGATACTATTCAGTGCGGTGAATTGCGCCTGCATGTCGGTCGGGAAAGCAGGATAGGGAGCAGTATGCAGATTCACCGCGCGGGGGCGTCTGCCCTTCATGTCCAGGGAGATCCAGTCCCGGCCGGATTCAATCTCCGCACCCGCTTCGGACAGCTTGCCCAGTACCGCATCCAGTAGTTCGGGACAGGTGTCGTTCAACTTGATCTTGCCGCCGGTAATCGCAGCGGCCACCAGGTAAGTACCGGTCTCAATGCGATCCGGCAGCACACGGTAGGTAATCCCGCTCAGTCGCTCAACTCCCTCGATGGTGATCGTGTCCGTACCCGCTCCGTTGATATTGGCACCCATGGCCTTGAGACAGTTGGCCAGATCGACCACCTCCGGCTCACGTGCAGCATTTTCAATGGTGCTAACCCCATCGGCCAACGCCGCCGCCATCATCAGGTTTTCGGTACCCGTTACGGTAACAATATCCAGCATCAGCTTGGCCCCTTTCAGGCGCTTGCCAAGGATACGGGCGTTGATATAGCCCTTTTCCACCAGGATTTCGGCTCCCATGGCCTGCAAACCCTTGATATGCAGATCGACAGGGCGGGAGCCGATGGCGCAGCCTCCCGGCAGAGACACCTCCGCACTGCCGAAACGAGCCAGCAACGGCCCCAGCACTAAAATGGAGGCACGCATGGTTCTAACCAAATTGTAGGGGGCACGGAGCTTTACTATGGTGGAGGTGTCCACCTCGATATTGAGTTTTTCATCCACAACCAGACTGACCCCCATGTTACCCAACAGCTCCATGGTGGTAGTGATGTCCCGCAGATGGGGAACATTGCAGATAGTGGTCGGCCCATCCGCCAGCAGCGTTGCCGCAATGATTGGCAAGGCCGCATTTTTGGCGCCAGAGATGCGGATCTCGCCATTGAGAGCCGCACCGCCGGTAACAATCAGTTTATCCATCAAGGTATTTACCGCACAGAAACGGTAGAGGATACCCGCTAAACGTCAATTATGTAAGTCTGAAATTCCTTCACTTTGTCAGCATCCGGAAAAACCATCGTACTCCATCCTGGCTTCAAAGCTGCCCAAAGTCTCTTCCAGTCCAGTGACCAACTCAGCCTTGCTGGAATCCCAGTTTTCCACGCGGATTTTTACCAACCAACCTTTGCCGTAAGGATCCTGGCTAATCAGTTCGGGGGTGATGGCCAGCTGATCATTCACTGCAACAATTTCACCATCAAGCGGAACCTTCACCGGCCCAACCCAGCCACCGGTTTCGATGGTTGCACAGGATTTGTCCTTTTTTACCTCTTTTCCCGCTACGCGCAGCGTGCATGACACAACGTTATCTATCAGCGCAGTAGCGTAGGAGGTCATGCCGACAGTAACCGTATCATCACCATCATCCCGAACCCACACATTGTTGTCTATGCTGTAGTAAAGATGCTCCGGTATTTCACACCCACGTACCTCACCCATCATTTCCTCCCCATCTACAAACGGCTAACCCTTTTTCATCAGATAATGAAATTTATCACCTTCCTCCCGCACTTCCAACAGTTCATTCCCCGTTTGCCGGGCAAAAACGGGAAAATCCCTGACAGAACCCGGATCGGTAGCGATAATATGTAATACCTGACCAGCCTCCATGATAGCAAGCACCTTCTTGGCGCGCAGTATCGGCAACGGGCAATTCAGGCCCGATGTGTCCAACTCCTGATCAATCTCATGCATCTCTTCAAACTCCTGAAAACAAAAATTCACCTAGCAGGTCTTTTATGCGGGTACTCTATCAATGTGGCAAGAACAAATACAACAGGAACTTCCAGCGTGCACTGCTGCCACAACAGATACCTTATTCTGATATTATTCTAATTTTCATCATGCTCCGATATTTGCATTTCTTCTTTCTGCTTGGTCTGCTGCTGCCGCTGGTCATTATGCCTCAGCGCAGCCATGCGCTATACGACCAACTGCCGGAAATGGGCGACAGCACCGGCAATATCCTTTCACCGGAGGAAGAACTGCGTATCGGTGCCGAGTTTATGCGCAGTATCCGTCACACCCTCAACCTGGTGGACGACCCTGAAATCAATGAGTATCTACAAGATCTGGGAACCCGTCTGGTGTCTCACAGTGACGGCGCAACGCGTCCCTTCACCTTCTTTATCATTCAGGATTCACGTATCAACGCCTTTGCTGCTCCCGGTGGTTATATCGGCATCAACTCCGGGCTGATCCTCAATACCGCCAACGAGAGCGAGCTGGCAGCAGTACTGGCCCATGAGATCGCCCATGTGACCCAGCGCCACCTGGCCCGTGCCAGCGAAGCAGCCAGCAACATGAATCTACCCATGGCTGCCGCAATACTCGCTGCCATGATCCTCGGCGGACAGGATCCTGAACTGGCGCAAGCAGCCATCACCGCGGCAATGGCCGGCAGCACCCAGCGGATGATCAACTTTACCCGCCTCAATGAGCAGGAAGCTGACCGCGTGGGCATGCAGATCCTCACTCAAGCTGGATTTGATCCCAACGGGATGCCTGCATTTTTCAAAAAACTAATGGCGGCCAACCGTATATACAAAAATGTACTGCCGGATTTCCTGAAAACCCATCCAGTAACCCTTTCCCGCATCAGTGACTCAACCAATCGCGCAGCTCGCTACGAGTCGCGCCATCAAGGGGACAGCACCCGTTACCAGCTCATTCGCAGCAAAATCCGGGTCATGCTTGGCAAAAACCCGGATCAAGCAATACAATACTTCGCCAATAAAAACAGTGATGCAGGAAAGTACGGCTACGCACTGGCGCTGAGTCGCAAGGGAGAGAACAGAGAAGCCCGCCAACAACTGCTGGGACTAATAAAAAAACAGCCTGGTGTGATCGCCTACCAATATGCCCTGGCCCAGCTAGAAGCCGACACCGGCAACCTGAAAAAAGCACTGGCCATCTATGAACACAACCTGCAGCTCTATCCGCTAAGTTCCCCGCTGACGATGCAGTATGTGTTTACCCTGCTGCAATCGGGTGATGCAGCGAAAGCCAGGAAAGTGCTGCACCGGTATATGAACGCCAAACCGGAAACACCGGCGATCTACCGGTTACTGGCCCAGACGGAAAAAAAAGCCGGTTTCCCGGTAGCCTCCTTTCGCGCAATGGCGGAATACTATTTCCTTGAGGGACTGACACTGGAGGCGATACGTCAACTCAGAAAAGCACTGGAAACAACCGCAATCAGTCGCTACGACTCAGCCAGCATCGATGCGCGCATGAAACAGTTCGAAGAACATGCAGCACTGGAGGCCGCATCGCAGGAACAGCACAAACAAGACACAAAAAGGAAGTAACCTTGCCGGAAGATCCGGAAATTCAGCGAACAGCCGGTCAACTGGCTGCCGCCACCAAAGCGAAAAAGCGAGAAGCTGTCTGACTATTAACCCGGCACAGTATTATAGATATACTTTGGTTTCAGGGCTTCAAGCCTGTGTCAGGTCAATGCACAGCCAATGGTGATTCCGATCACACCCCTGTTTATTGATCGCCGGAAAAACCTGGTGCAGGGAATTTGAAAACTTGATAAGTTTGTAACTATTCAGCATAGTTGAAAATGAGTATGTAACTGGTCAGATTGCCCTTGAAATCCGCCATTTCTGTGTTAAAAAATGATCATTTACCCGTGCAAACTCACATTTTTCGCCTTGAACTGACAAATTTCAGGGGCAATCTGAACAGTTACATAAGTTTTTCATCTGCATCTATTTTGGCGCACTAACCAGCTCACGCAACACTACCGTGGCATAACTCCCGGCAGGCAAAAAGAAACTCAGCCGAAGTGCCTCTTCCCCGGTCCACTCCCAGTCGAGATTTTTGAGTCCAAGCTGAAGCGGCCGCCGCTCCTGCCTCAATCCTGCGTATTCGAGCCCGTTGCACCAGGCCTGGAACGCCTGCAACACCGCCGTTTCCACAGCCAGTGACTGCTCCCGTGCAGCTGGCAACCCTCTCCCCCATAACGGAGCAGTAAGAAGGATGTCTCCAATAGCCAGACGTTGTTCAATCTGCTCGGACAAAATATCGACAGTAAAGAAACTACGGCTGCCAGCTAACATTACCACCTCCCCCAGTAACAGGGTTTGCCAGGTGGCATCCGCCACTCGCCGGGCTAAAATCTGATTGAATAGCAAAGAACGGGCGGCAGAGAGGTATAATCCTCTTTTGTGGCGATCGCGTACCCGTATTTTCCCGCTGAACATGGCATCAGCCTGTTCCAAGTTGGCATTGTTGTGGCCGAAGCGCTGTTCACCAAAATAGTTCGGGACTCCCGCACTGCCGATTTGGCGCAGGCGTCTTTCCAACTCGTCATGATCCCCTCCAAACTGCCGTAACATCAGAGTAAAGTGGTTACCCAACAGGCTGCCCCGCCGCAATTTCCGGCCGTGACGGGCAACCTCCATCACCTGGATATGTTCTGAATCGAGAGCAGACCAGTCCGGCTCCACCTTGCCAGCCAGATCGATACTGAACCACTGGCTGGTTACTGCGCAACGATCCTTGAGGCCGGCAAAGCCGACATCCCTAGCCGGAATATCTGCAAAACGCGCCAACTGCCGTGCCAGCCACTGGGTATTGGTATTGCGCTTTCTGATTCTGAGCAGCACATGCTGACCTTCACCATCGGGCGGAAAACCCAGCTCCTCATCGACCTGAAAATCTTCGGGAATGCTGCGCACGACAGCCGTAGCGGCAGGAATTCCCCAAGCGTGGGGCAGAGGGTTACTCTCCATTCTCCTCGAGCAGGGTCACCGCATGGCAGGCAATCCCTTCGCCACGCCCGGTAAAACCCAGACGTTCGGTGGTGGTTGCCTTGATATTTATCCGCCCGGAATCCAGACTCAAATCCTGGGCCAGGTGATGTCGCATCACCTCGATATAGGGCGCTATTTTGGGGGACTGGGCCACCAGAGTAACATCGAGACTGGTTACGGCAAGGGATTGATCCTGTAATTGTGTCAGCACGCGACGCAACAGGATGCGACTGTCGATATCCTCGAATTCATCGCTGCTATCAGGAAAATGACGGCCAATGTCACCCAGTCCGGCAGCACCCAGCAAGGCATCACACACCGCATGAATCAATACATCGCCATCGGAATGGGCCAGCATACCGTAGTCGTAAGGAATCTTTACTCCGCCGATAACCAGATGATCACCCGGCCCGAATTTATGTACGTCATAACCATGTCCTATGCGCATGGCTGTTTATCCTGTTGTTGAAGAAAAAACTCCGCCATTGCCAGATCGGCGGGGCGGGTTATCTTGATATTGTCGGTATGACCCTCAACCAGCTGCGGCAGGCCGCCAGCCAGCTCTATGGCGGAGGCCTCGTCGGTCACCCGTTTCCGGGCCGAAATAGCGAAGACAAGGGCATCGTGCAACAGTTGAAGACGAAACATCTGCGGCGTCAAGGCGCGCCACAACCCTTCCCGATCCACGGTGGCAATAACCTTTCCATCCTTGTCAGCCCGTTTTACCGTGTCGTAAACCGGCACCGCCAGCAATCCACCCACGAGAGAGTTCTGCAAGGTAGAAACAAGCCGTTCAATATCTGCCACGCGCGTACAGGGCCGTGCGGCATCATGCACCAGCACCCACCCGTCGCCCTGGCTCATTGCGATCAGTTTATCAGCCGCATTCAACACCGAATGACAACGTTCTGCCCCCCCTGTCACGGTAATCAGCGGCTTTCCGATATCCGGTTTGACAGTTGGCCACCATTCATCATCCGCCCCCACCGCCACCACGATACCGGCAATACAGTCTGATGATGCCAGACGCTGCAATGTATGCTCGATAATCGTGCTGCCACGCAACGGCAGATACTGTTTGGGAATATCTGTCTCCATACGGGTTCCGCTGCCGGCCGCAGGAACCACCGCCCAGCATTGAACAGGTTGTTTCATGTGAGTTTAAAACAGGTAATGAAGCTGACTGCAGTCAGCTTCATTATAGGCGAACGAGAGATTAATGGGTAATAATCGCTGGCAGCTCTTTTGCCTGGGCAATCCAGATCTCGACGGCTGTTACTGCAGCTACTTGCAGGTTGAGATTCAATTCAGCATTCACTTCGATCATTTTGCAGCACAGGTTTTCCGCATCTTCTTCAGCCAGTTCCTG
Organism: Gammaproteobacteria bacterium; assembly: GCA_024277595.1. Lineage (GTDB taxonomy): Bacteria > Pseudomonadota > Gammaproteobacteria > Thiohalospirales > Thiohalospiraceae > DRMK01. The sequence continues at coordinate 2,187 of JAJRUV010000089.1, read as the reverse complement.
CACCGTATCTATGTCTGCCGCCAGCAACAGTTCTGCCGCGTGACCGGTAATGCCGTTGATACGAAAAAGATCAGACATGTTTACCCAGTTCAGAATTACAGATTCGCTCAAACCCGTGCGCTCAGCCAGATCCATACGAGCCTCTTTGGTATGACAAACATACAACAACTTGCCGGTACTGGTAATGCCAACCTTGGATAGCGCTTCTATGCTGTTGGAGCCTATACCTTCTATCGATTCGATTTTTCTATCAGTCATATTATTATCCCCATATCATCATCAGAGGATCCCGGCCTCTTGATTACTCCACCAAAAACATTCCCGCCGCAAACGGCCTCCCCGCACAGCAGAAATCCAGCCTAATATGCTACTCACGAACGCGGTACAACAAGATTGGTGTATCATTCCGATTTCTGCAACCGGTCGCAGCCTGTTTAGATGCATCATTATTGAGCTATGTCATGTTTTTACCAACTGGAGGTGATAAATGAGTGAATCGTTGCTAATCGGAAAAGCCCAACAACGTGTTTATTTGCTACCCCGGATGGCAAATCGTCATGGTTTTATCGCCGGTGCTACCGGTACCGGAAAAACGGTAACGCTTCAGGTGCTGGCTGAAAATTTCAGTGATATCGGGATACCGGTATTCATGGCCGATGTCAAAGGCGATCTGTCCGGTATCAGTCAGTCGGGGAGGCCTCACCCCAGGATAACTGAACGTGTCAACCAGATCGGGTTGGGGGATTTCCCTTTCCGCGCTTCACCAGTCACCTTCTGGGATGTTTTTGCCAAACAAGGGCACCCGGTACGCACCACCATTTCCGAAATGGGTCCGCTGTTGCTGGCCCGCCTGCTGAACCTGAACGACACCCAGCATGGGGTGCTGGCGCTGATCTTCCGGGTGGCGGATGAGAATGGCTGGCTGCTGCTGGATATCAAAGACCTGCGTGCCATTCTCCAGTATGTCGCAGAGAACGCCAGAGAGTTCCGCACCCTGTACGGTAATGTCTCCGCTGCCAGCGTGGGGGCGATTCAACGCCGTCTCATCACTCTGGAAGATCAGGGTGGTAACCAGCTGTTTGGCGAACCTGCTCTCAATCTGCAGGATTTGATGCAGACTGACACTAATGGCCGGGGCATTCTGAATATTCTGGCGACGGATCAGTTGCTCAACAGCCCTCAGGTCTATGCAACCTTTCTGCTCTGGTTGCTGGCCGAACTGTTCGAACAGCTGCCGGAGGTAGGTGATCCGGACAAACCGGTGCTGGTGCTGTTCTTCGATGAGGCGCACTTGATCTTCGATGATGCCCCGGATGCCCTGCTGGATAAAATCGAACAGGTGGTACGCCTGATTCGCTCCAAGGGCGTCGGGGTCTACTTCATAACCCAGAACCCGCTGGATATCCCGGACGCGGTTTTGACCCAGCTCGGCAACCGCATTCAACATGCCCTGCGGGCCTACACCCCCCGGGAGCAGAAAGCAGTACGCACCGCTGCGCAGACCTTCCGCACCAATCCGGATCTGGACACCGTCAAGATCATCACCGACCTCGGTGTTGGTGAGGCACTGGTATCGATGCTGGATGAAAAAGGGCGTCCCGGCATGGTGCAGCGCACCCTGATCTGTCCGCCGCACAGCCAGATTGGGCCGATCACCACCCAACAGCGCCAGGCGCTCATCAGCAGCTCACTGATCAGCGGGGTTTACGAACAGGAGGTTGATCGCGACTCCGCCTATGAGATTTTGAAGGCGCGGGCTGAACAGGCTACCATCGAGGAGCAAAAAAAATTAGAGCAGAAGCCAAAACACAGCTCAAGGGGCCGACAGACAGTACTGGAATCATTTTTGAAAAGCGCCGCCCGTGCGATCGGCAGCCGGGTGGGACGACAAATTATCAGGGGTGTGCTGGGTTCACTGACGGGACGCGGGCGCTGAGTCGGCACCACATGATGATGTGACTTTAATTTACACTCACAACATTATGAACTAAAAAGAATTTTATGTCGTCCTTGCATGTGTTTGTTCTAGGAGTCTGTCGGGTTTGGGTAATCGTAGCGAGCTGGTGGGAGAACGAGTCAAAATGTTTCCGGTTTTGAGGCGAATAGTGGGGCTATTTAACGAAAAACCGGGGACATTTTGGCCGCTCTCCCGTCAGCGCAGTAGATTATTCCCAAATCCGACAGACT
>JAJRUV010000088.1 GCA_024277595.1 Gammaproteobacteria bacterium | reverse complement strand
GTTTATCGAGTTGCACAATGAAAACCCCAAGCCTTTCGTATGGACAAAATCAGTAGAGGAAATTATGGAGAAAATTAACCGTGCTCGCCTTGTGCTCTTAAATGAATAGTTTATTCGTTACACTACACTAGTGCTGGTAGCCACCGATGCTGCAGGCGAAGGCGTGAACCTGCAAAACGCCAGCCTAATGGTCAACTACGACCTGCCCTGGAACCCCAATCGACTGGAGCAGCGTTTTGGCCGCATCCACCGTATCGGCCAGACCGAGGTCTGTCATCTGTGGAACCTGATCGCCAAGGAGACCCGCGAAGGCGATGTCTTCCAAAAACTGTTCGACAAGCTGGAGGTCGAGAAGAAGGCTCTTGGCGGCAAAGTGTTCGACATCTTGGGCGAGGCCTTCGAAAACCGTTCCCTCAAGGATCTGCTCATCGAGGCGATCCGCTATGGCGACTCACCGGAAGTGCAAGCCCGGCTCAATCGGGTCATTGACGGTGCATTGGATGCCGACCACCTGAAGGAAATCCTGCGCCGCAATGCCCTCGTCGAGCAGCACATGAGTTTGGAAGATCTCTATGCCGTCAAGGAGGAGATGGAAAAGGCCGAGGCCCGCAAGCTGCAACCCTATTTCATCCGCGCCTTCTTTACCGAGGCCTTCCAAAATCTCGGCGGCGAGATGCGTCCTCGGGAAGCGGGCCGTTTTGAGGTACGCCATGTACCGGCTGTTATTCGTGAACGCGACCGGGTCGTTGGCGAAAGCCGCACTCCGGTACTGAAAAAGTACGAGCGTATCTGCTTCGAGAAGGAGAAGGTTCGCATCCACGGCAAGCCCATGGCCGACTTGATTCACCCCGGCCACCCGCTGATGCACACCACTACTGACCTGATCCTCTCGGCGCATCGCAGCAAACTGAAGCAAGGCGCTGTGCTGGTCGATCCTAACGATGATGGCACCGAACCACGCATCCTGTTCATGGTGGATCACAGCGTTCGCGAGGGCGATGGCAATCAATCCAGGGTGGCTTCACGCCGCCTCCAGTTTGTAGAGATCGACATCCAGGGAAATGCCTTCCATGCCGGCTGGGCTCCCCACCTCGACCTCCTGCCCATCGATGACTACGACCGGAAACTGATCCAGGACATCCTCGATGCTCCGTGGATTAGCAACGACCTGGAAGCCTTGGCACTCAACCACGCCACACAACACCTGGTGCCGGAACACTATCAAGAAGTGAAAATCCGGCGTGAGTGCCAAGCGGACAAGGTACTGGCCGCCGTCAACGAGCGGCTGGTTAAAGAGATCAGCTACTGGTCCGACCGTTACATCAAACTCAGCGACGATGTCGCCGCAGGCAAGCAGCCTCGCATGCAGCCAGAGATGGCACGCCGCAGGGTGGATGAACTCACCGAGCGCCTCGCCCAACGCAAACGAGAGTTGGAGACCATGAAGAACGTCGTTTCAAGCACCCCAGTCGTCATTGGTGGAGCACTCGTGATTCCGCAGGGAATGCTGGCCCAACGCAAGGGCGAGACCGCCTTCTGCGCAGACGCCGAAGCTCGCTCCCGCATCGAGATGGTTGCCATGAATGCGGTCATGGATGTAGAGCGCAGTTTTGGATACGAAGTAAAGGATGTTTCCGCTGAGAAGTGTGGTTGGGATATCACCGCCCGCCCGCAGGCCAACCCGGATGGCTCCATCAAACCCGACCGTCACATTGAGATCAAAGGCAGGGCCAAGGGACAGAGCACAATCACCGTCAGCCGCAACGAGATCATCTATGCCTTGAACCAGGCGGACAAATTCCTGCTGGCCATTGTTATTGTCGATGGCGACAGTCACGAAGGACCATATTACATCCGCAACCCGTTTAACTCGGAGCCCGACTTCGGCGTCGCCAGTATTAATTACGATTTGGGTGACCTGCTCTCCAAGGCAAAGAGCCCGGAAGAAATGAGATAATAGATGAATATTTGCCCATTTCATGCAAATATCGATGAAAAATTGCCATTGAGACGTTGCTATGCTTATTGAATTCTCTGTCAAAAACTTCCGATCCATCCGCGACGAAGTGCTCTTCTCCATGGTCAAGGGAGCAGGCAAGGGACTGGAAGAGACCAATGTACTGAAGGTTACCGATGCTCCTGCCGCAGTGAATCCACTACTGCGTTCAGGAGTGATCTACGGTGCCAATGCCGCCGGAAAAACCAACTTGCTACGCGCACTGGCCGCGCTGCAATCGCTGATTGTTGGTTCGCACCAGCGCGCCCCTAATGAGCCACTGCCGGTGACGCCACACCTGTTCAGCAGCAAATGGAGGGCACTCCCCTCAGAGTTTGAAGTCCACTTCATTGTGGACAAGGTGCGTTACCAGTATGGGGTCACTGCCGATCAGCAGCGCATCCACGAAGAGTGGCTCTATGCCTTTCCAAAGGGGAAGGCTCAAAAATGGTTTCAGCGTGAACCGGCTCCCGATGGTCAGGGTTCACGCATCCGTTTTGGTGACAAACTCAAAGGCGAAAAAGAACTGTGGGAGCGTGTAACCCGCCCCAACGGTTCCCTGCTGGCGACCGCCGCACAACTCAACAGCGAACAGCTCACGCCAATATACAACTGGTTTGCCAACAAACTGAAGATTGCGGTAGGAACACAAAGCTGGAACCAGCAACCCCACTTCACCATGAGTCTGCTGGAGCAGCAGCAACAGGAGCGCGTACTACGTTTCATGCAGACCGCCGATTTTGCCATCTCCGGATTGAGCCTGCGCGAAATGGATGGCGATCATCTCGGCCGGATCACCCATAATCTGCCATCCCCACTGCGGGATCTGCTGACCAGTCAGCTTGCCGGATCGAAGAGTGTGCAAATCCTGACACGGCATCAGACCCAGGAAGGCGAATCTGTGGAAATGGATCTGAGTGATGAATCGGATGGCACTCGAAAAATGTTCTGCTACGCCGGCCCCTGGATGGATACACTGGCAAACGGCAACATCATGGTAGTGGATGAGCTGCACGACAACCTGCACCCACTCCTGGTGCACTACCTGGTGGAGATGTTCCACAGCCCGGAGCTGAACCCGCATGGCGCACAACTGATCTTCACCACTCACGAAACCTCTATCCTTGATCAAGCGTTGTTTCGGCGTGATCAAATCTGGTTCTGCGAACGACAACCAGACCAGTCCACGCAACTCTACCCGCTCAGTGATTTTGCTGTGCGCAAGGGGACAGAGAACATTGAACGGGGATATCTCTCCGGCCGTTATGGTGCCCTGCCTACGTTGAAGGTGATTGCCGCAACCTTTGGGCAGAGCGACCATGGCGCGTAGAGCCAAAACCACCCGGCAGCAGCGCCGCCGCAGAGCCCGCTATGAACCACGGGAGCGGATGCTGATTGTCTGCGAAGGGACAAAAACAGAAAAGCTCTATTTTGAAAATGCACGGCAGGTACTCGGCGTACAGCGGGGACAGGCCGTTGTTGAAGTGGAGTCTGGAGAAGGAAGCAATCCGAAGAATATCGTTGATACCGCCAGAAAACTCAAAACCAAAGCGGAAAAAGAGGGTAATGCCTTCTCCTCTGTCTATTGCGTGTTTGATCGGGATGAGCACGCCCACTATCAACCATCCATCGAACGAGCCAACAAGCTCAAGATGCTGAGTATCACCTCGGTTCCCTGTTTTGAATACTGGGTGTTACTGCACTTCCGAAACCACACAGCGCCTTACGCAAGAACCGGCGCCCACTCCCCGTGCGACCGCTGCCATCGGGATGTCAAAGCCGAATGGGCGGATTATGCAAAAAACCGTACCAGGCTTTTTGAAGAGCTTCAGCCTCGCTTGGACAATGCCAAACAGCGTGCGGAACAACGCCTGACAGCAGCCAAAGCGGATGGCAGCGACAACCCCCGTACAGAGATCCATTTGCTGCTGAATGCCATGGAAGCACTGAAAGAGACCAAAGCTATCCAAACATGAATATCAAATCCCCCAAAAAACTCATCGAAGTTGCCCTGCCGCTGCATGACATCAATGTCGCCGCCGCGCGGGAGAAATCCATCCGCCACGGCCATCCCTCCACCTTGCATCTGTGGTGGGAGCGTCGTCCGCTGGCGGTAGCCAGAGCGGTGATTTTTGCGCAGATGGTTAATGACCCCGGCTATCAGCAGGGCGAAGGTTTCAAATATGGCGTCAATAAAAGAGAAGCGGAGATCAAGCGCGAAAAGCTGTTTGCCATTATTCGTGACTTGGTGAAATGGGAAAACACCAATAATGAAGAAGTCCTCAGCCGCGCCCGCGAAGCGATAAAAGGCTCCTCGCTATTTCAAGTGGGTAGCTCAAACCTCAGTTTTGCACCAATTAGGTAGGCCATCGCAATAAAGTTTCGGTGACTCCTATAACCTCGAGCTCTGCTCTTTGCTGCTTGAATCAGGCT
>JAJRUV010000087.1 GCA_024277595.1 Gammaproteobacteria bacterium | reverse complement strand
TGACACCCAGTAGCTGGCTGTAATGCTCTTCTATGTCCATGGAAAAAACCGCTCCAATCAATGGCTAAAGCAGGGTATTTTACCGGAATTTCACACAGTTTTACGAAGAGCCCCACTGAGGCTGGTGGCGAAGGCATCAACTTGCAGCGCAAGTGCCACATTATGGTCAACTACGATCTGCCATGGAATCCCATGCGTCTCGTCCAGCGTATAGGCCGACTATATCGTTACGGCCAACAAAAGCGCGTCGTTGTGTTCAATGTTCACTCCCCGGATACTGCTGATGAGCAAATCATTGATCTGATGTACACCCGTATCGATCAGGTTGTGAATGATATGGCCGGGGTCAGCAGCGAGTTTAATGAACAGATGCAGGACGATATTCTGGGAGAAATTGCCGACCTGATGGATGTGAGCAAGATTTTGGCAGAAGCCACCGTTGCAGGCATCCACCGTACACAGGAACGCATAGACGAAGCGCTGGCCAGAGCAAAGGCGGCAACCGCCAAACAGCGAGAGTTGTTTGAACATGCGGCCAGCTTTGACCCAGACGAAACTCGTCATGAGCTGAGAATCAGCCAGGAGCACGGTGCCGCCTTTGTACAGGGCATGTTCCAGCAGTTGGATATAGAAGTCGTGGATACCACGCATAACGAGCTGCTCTGGCACATCCGTCTGCCGGAGCCAGTGCAACAGGAGCTGGGCGTCACCAGGAGCCGTTACGAAGTCACTTTGGATCGTATCCTCGCTATCAACCGGCCTGGCACGCACATGCTGGATCTGGACTCCTTCCTGATGCAGTACCTGATCCGCAAGGCGAAAAGCTACGACTTCATGGGGCTTAGTGCTGTTATTCAGTCAGATAATCTGGATGGAGCCGCCATCCTGACCAGCCTGCTGCGCTGGCAGAATGATCAGGGCCAACGCATGCGACAGGAGTATACGGCTTACGAGATTGCAGCTGATGGACAGGTTACCGTCAACCCGCAAGCCTTCAGTGAATGGCTGAAGCAACCGGCACAGACAGGGGATGTTACTATTGATCGTGAACAGAACAGATCATGGTTTGAAGCAACAGAAGGTGCCGCAGACAGAAGGCTGGCTGAAGTCAGCAACCAACATCTACACCCGGAAAACAACCAATGGGTTTCCGGTGCCTGGTTGGAGCAGGAATAACATAATGAAAGATTTACCCAAAGACTCCGAAATTCTTCTCTATCGAAGTAAGGATGGCGACGTAAAGATTGATGTTTTGGCACAGGACGAGACTCTCTGGTTGACCCAAAAGCGCATGGCCGAGCTGTTTGGCGTTCAGCGGCCCACTATCACCAAACACCTGAAAAATATATATGAAAACAAAGAGTTAGAAGAGGATTCAGTATGTTCCATTTTGGAACATACTGCCACTGACGGCAAAACCTATCGCACCCAATACTACAGCCTGGGTGCCATCATCGCTGTGGGCTACCGGGTCAATTCCATTCAGGCCACACAGTTTCGCATCTGGGCCACCCAAACTCTGAAAGAGTTCATCATCAAGGGCTTTGCTCTGGATAGTGAACGCTTGAAAAACGGTATTCACTTTGGCAAAGACTATTTTGACGAACTGCTGGAAAAAATCCGGGAGATTCGTGCCTCTGAGCGCCGTTTCTACCAGAAAATCACCGACATCTATGCTCAATGCTCGGCCGATTATGATCCGGCGTCAGAATTCACCCAAACATTCTATGCAACCGTGCAAAACAAGCTGCATTGGGCCATCCACGGCATGACAGCGGCAGAGGTGATAAAACAGCGAGTCAACAAAAACCAGCCACACATGGGCTTGACCACATGGAAAAACGCACCCGCAGGAAAAATCCTGAAAACCGATGTAGGCGTTGCGAAAAACTATTTGAGTGAACAGGAACTGGATGAACTCAACCACATTGTTGTCATGTATCTCGATTACGCCGAGCTACAGGCCAAAAAACAGCATTTAATGAAAATGGCAGATTAGGTGGAAAAACTGGATGCCTTTCTGCGCTTTAATGATTATGAAGTCCTGGACAACCCCGGCAATGTTTCTGCACAGGTCGCCAAAGCCCTGGCGGAAAAAGAATATAAGAAATTTCGCATTGAGCAGGATCAACAGCACAAATCAGATTTTGACAAGCTGATTGAGCAATCAAAAACCTTGAGTAAAACCAAAAAAAATCAGGACTAAGACATGGCCGCAAGAAAAAACAAGCAAGGTAACGACAAGGCGCAGCAATCCAATACCTACACCCATGAGCAGGAGGCAGTACAGCGACCGGACGTAGGGGTACAGCCGGAATTTGATGCCCGCAAGCCAGCCAAAAAATATCGCTATGACTCATCTCTGGCGCCCGAATTGTGCTGGGATGAAAATGCCGAGCGGGAGATGACCGAGTGGTTGTTGAACTTGATTGCAGAGGCAGCAGATAAAGGCGAACAAACGGTCTTTGCACAATCGAAGCAATGGCAAGGCACCAATGAGGTGTTTGCCTCGATTGCCGAGTGCGTCGCCCGGCTCAAGAGTTTGACTCAACCCTTTCTCAACTGGACCGGCAAGGCGGAGCGCCGACAGATTGCGGTGCCGACCATACCGTTGTTCGTCCATGAGCGTCACTCCACGCAGGCCATTCTGGAGACGCTGGAGGGTTAACAAGGCAACAGGTACCACGCTGGATCTGTTTGGCGACCCTGATCTGGATATTACCGACAAGCTGGATGCCTACGAACACAATGGCCCCTGGACCAATCGCATGATGCTTGGGGATTCGCTACAGGTGATGAACTCCCTGCTGGAGTATGAGGGGTTGGGTGGTCAGGTGCAGATGATCTATATGGACCCGCCCTATGGGGTTAAGTTTGGTTCTAACTTTCAGCCCTTTGTGCGCAAGCGGGATGTGAAGCACGGCAAGGATGACGAGATGATTCGTGAACCGGAGATGGTGAAGGCGTATCGGGATACCTGGGAGTTGGGGATTCACTCCTATCTGACTTATCTGCGTGATCGGTTGATGTTGGCGCGGGAGTTATTGACCGAGAGTGGTAGTATTTTTGTGCAGATTTCGGATAAGAATTTGCATCATGTACGGGAAGTCATGGATGAAGTCTTTGGAAGGGATAACTTTATCAGCATAGTTACATTTCGAAAAAAGACGATGCAATTTGGCTCTAAGTATTTAGAGGGAATGAATGATTTCTTGTTGTTTTATGCTAAACGAAAAGAAAAATTAAAATACAGGCACTTATTCCAGAAGCAAAATATTGAGGGCGTGCCAAATTGGGTCTACGTTCAACGTCCTGATGGGACTGAACGCAAAATGACAAATGAGGAAAAAAACAATCATGCCTTATTGCTAAATGGCTCAAAGATTTTCCGTGCAGTGCTTATGAGGCCATCTGGATACTCAGATAGCATGGTTTATGATGTTGAGTTTAAAGGGGAAATTTATAAGCCAGCTAAAGGGGGGTGTTGGTCAACCACTGAAGCCGGAATGAATAATTTAAAAAGAGCCAAGCGGGTTTTTGCAGCTGGAGAGAATTTATATTACAAGCTTTTTCATGAAGATTATCCAGTGAGCACCCTAACAAATTTATGGTCTGATATGTCTGGCCCAAAAGATATTATCTATGCTGTTCAGACGTTAAATACGGTTATTCAGCGATGTATACTAATGGCTACAGATCCTGGTGATCTTGTTCTTGATCCCACCTGTGGCTCCGGTACTACCGCTTACGTTGCTGAACAATGGGGACGCCGCTGGATTACCTGCGATACCTCCCGTGTTCCACTAGCCTTGGCACGTCAACGCCTGCTGACTGCCACTTTCCTCTGGTATGAACTGAAGGAACCGCAACGCGGCCCGGCTGGTGGTTTTGTATATAACCGCAAACAAAATCGTAAAGGTCAAGAAATCGGTGGCTTGGTTCCTCATATTACATTGAAATCCATCGCAAACAATGACGAGCCGGAAACCGTTACCCTGGTGGATAAACCAGAGATCAATAAAAAGATCACTCGTGTCTGTGGCCCCTTCACTGTGGAAGCCACCATCCAGGCTGCCGGTTCTATGCTGGAAGAGCAGGATGCCATCAAAGAGACCGCCGCTGCCCACGATGCACAGGGAGGTGCGAGTGTCACGGGAGGCAGGAGGCCGGGAGTGACCGAGAACCCCCGCACCTATCTGGATCGCATGATCGAGGTATTGCGCCAGAGCAAAACCCTGCGCCTCCCCGGTAACAAGGCGCTGGAACTGGAACTGGTACGACCTCTGGCGGCGGAAGACTATGAGCATTTGCACGCCGAGGCGACGGAAAAAAACGGCGCATCCCGGCGCATTGCGGTGATGTTCGGCCCGCAGGATGGAGCCATTGATTCTAGTGCCGTGCTGGAGGCTGCCCGCGAAGCCTGGTTCAGAAAATTTGATGCGCTCTATATCTTCGGTTTTGCCATCCAGGCCAAGGCGCGTGAGCTGGTTTCTGACCGGGGTAAACTGAAACTGCCCTGCACCTATGTGGCCGTCACCCCCGATGTAGTGATGTCCGATCTACTCAAGACCAGCAAGTCCTCGGAAATCTTCTCCATCACCGGCCTGCCGGATGTGGCCTTCAAACCTAATGGTGACAAGGCGCCCAATGGCGATCCCCTCTATCAGGTGGAACTGTTGGGGCTGGACATCTTCCGCCCCCACGACATGGAAACAGAATCCATCCATGCCGAAAACCTGCCTTGCTGGATGCTGGATACCGACTACAACGGCATGGTGTTCATGGCGCGGCAGGTCTTCTTCCCGAAAACATCGGCCTGGAGCAATCTGCAGAAATCACTCAAGGCAAAATTTGATGATTCTGTATGGGAGCATCTGGCTGGCACCACCTCTGAGTCGTTCGTGCTGGGTCAACACCAGCGCATTGCGGTGAAGGTGATTGATGAGCGGGGCAATGAGTTGATGGTGGTGCGGGAGGCCGATTTATGAAATGCCGCACGATCTCATTCAGCGGCCATGCTGTTCGGCGTATGTTTCAGCGTGATATCAAAAGGCAGGAGGTAACGGATATTGTTACCAGGGGCGAGACAGTTGCCAGCTATCCGGATGACCGACCGCATCCCAGTTTTCTGCTGCTTGGTTTTGCCGCAGAAAAGCCGGTTCATGTTGTGCTGGCACAGAACAAAATAGACGGTAGCTGTATTATCATTACGGCATATATTCCAGATGGCGCGCTATGGTCTAATGGGTTCAAAACGAGGATAAAGTGATGCAATGTGTAATCTGTAAACAGGGTGATACTCAGCCGGGAACAGCCACGGTAACGCTGGAGCGGGATGCTACAACCATGGTAATCAAAGGCGTTCCGGCGGATGTCTGCGAAAATTGTGGTGAATATTATCTCTCCAATGAGATGACAGAACAGGTTCTGACCATGGCGGAAGAGGCGGTTGCCAATGGTGCAGAGATTGAAGTGCGGCGGTTTGCAGCCTGAGGTCTGTTTCCATGTCTGAAAAGCTTGTTGCCCCCAATGAGGTTGAGTCTCCGATCATCAACTCCCCCTTTGTTGAGCCTGCCCAGCATTGGCAGATTGAGAAAGGAAAACTGCCGATACAGGCAACCGGCAGACGGCCCGCAAGTTATTACTACCGGGTTCCAGAGAGCAGTGGCCGGGGGCGCAAGAACAAAAAACAGTTGAGCCTCGAAGGTGATTTAGGCATCGGCCAGCAGGAGGATCTACCCTTGGTCAATTGGCTGCGTAACCGCACGAAGGAGTGGCGTGACGGAAAATTGACAGGCATTCCATACGATGGCGCATCCAGCATCACCAAAGAGCTGCTGGTTTTATGGCGGGGTGACAGTTCACTGCGAAAACAACGCCTCTTCTTTGCCCAGGTAGAAGCGGTCGAGACGATCATCTTTTTGGTGGAAGCCAATCCCATCTACCGTAAGGGGATGCCTGAAATACCTGTGGATCACCCCGGTGAAAATGCGAGGGAGGCCGGGTTTAGGGCTTTTACCCGCTACGCCTGCAAGATGGCAACGGGGACGGGCAAAACCACCGTGATGGGCATGCTTTCGGCATGGTCGATTCTGAACTGTGTTGCAGCACCGACCGATGATCGTTTCTCGGATACCATCCTCATCGTCTGCCCTAATGTCACCATTCGGGAGCGACTCCAGGAACTCGATCCTGCCCATGGAGATAACAGTCTTTATCGCACTCGTCAGCTAGTGCCGCCACATCGCATGGAAGAACTGCGCCGGGGTGAGGTGATGATTGCCAACTGGCACCGTTTGGCGAAGAAGGAGTCCAGCAGTGTTAATGGAACATCGGCAAAGGTCGTAAAAACCGGTGAGGCAACAGAGATTGTAAAGAATGCAGGAAAGGCCAATGAGTCGATCGAGGTAAAGTATTTTGAGTCTGACCGGGCCTGGTTTAAACGTATTCGCCAGGAGCTGGGGTCGGGCAAAGGTCGCAGCCCGCATTGGCTTATTTTTAATGATGAATCGCATCATGCCTATCGCCGTGGTGACAGCAATAATCTCGTTGATCTGGAAGAAGATGCCTCTTTAGCCAAAAAGAATGCTAGAGAAGCGACGATCTGGATTGAAGGTCTGGATCGAATCAACAAGCTGGCGGGTGGCCGAAAGAAAGGGGTTAAATATTGCTTCGACCTTTCCGCTACCCCGTTTTACATTCAAGGTTCGGGCAATGAAGTGGGCAAACCGTTCCCCTGGGTTGTCTCCGATTTTGGTTTACTGGATGCCATTGAATCAGGGCTGGTCAAGATTCCTCAATTACCAACACGCGATATTACCGGAGCCGAAGAGGCCAGTTACTTTAATGTATGGCGGTGGATTGAATCGATGGCGGAAAAGGAGCCTGGGAAAGAAAATCAATCCTCAGATCGTAATGACCTATGCTTCTGCCCCCATTACGACATTGGCGCAGGATTGGCACAAGCGTTTTCAGCAGTGGAAACAGGACAGCAAGGATGAAATACACCCGGTGCCTCCGGTATTTATCGTAGTCTGCCGTGACACCAAGGTGGCTGCAGAGGTCTATAGCTGGTTAGGCTATAACGAAGGTGGTTATGGCCAGGCACCGGAATGGTTTCGTAATCAAACGGGTAATGAGGTCACCGTTCGTGTTGACTCCAAAGTGGTAGAAGACCTGGAGGAAGGCGGCAGCAAAGATGAAACTCGGCGTCTGCGTTTTATTCTCGATACCATTGGTAAAAAATCCTGGCCAGGTGGCAAGGTACCAGAAGAATGGTCAGAGCTGGTTCGTAAAAATAACGAAAAGGCCGAGGCTGATGACAATGATGGCAGTTATAAATGGATTGATGAACGTATCCCTCCGGGCAGGAATATCCGCTGCATCGTCTCCGTAGCCATGCTGACCGAAGGATGGGATGCCAACACCGTGACTCATATCGTTGGTCTGCGTCCTTTCGGTTCTCAGTTGTTGTGTGAGCAGGTCGTTGGCCGTGCACTGCGCCGTCGTAGTTATGCCTTGAATGAAGAGACCGATCAGTTTGAAGAAGAGACCGCCAAAGTATTTGGCGTGCCTTTTGAACTGGTGCCGTTCAAAGTTTCTAAGCCAAAAGATAGTAAGCCGCCAAAAGAGCCCAACCATATTTTTAGTGACCCAGATAAGGAGCAATATGAAATAGAGTTCCCTCTGGTAGAAGGCTACTACAGCCCGAAAACCTTCGAAGTAAGTATTGCCTGGGATCAGGTCTCACAGTTGACGATTGATCCTATGAGCATACCCGATCAAACCGAGATGAATTCGATGACAGCCCCGGAAGGGGCGCTAGCCGTTTATGGGACCGGACAAAATCCTGTCTTAACTCTGGCCGGTTGGCGTAAACAATTCCGTGATCAGCAAGTAGCGTTTGTTCTTGCGAGAGAGGTTTGTAATAGATGGGAAAAAGAACAAGGGTTGGCCTCTGACGATACTAAAGATGCTGTACCTGTTCAGACTCTGTTTCCTAAGGTTGCTTTTGCAGCAAAACGATTTATTCAAGAAAAGATTATCTGCAAGACAAGTACTGCTCAACCATGCGATGTGCTTTGGGTTGGCACATATCAGCAGCAAGCGGTTGATATTCTGTTTGAAGCTATCCGCAAGTGTGGATTGACTGAGAGTCGGGAGCTACCACGTATCCCGAAAGGATCAGCAGGACGTGGAAGCACTCGTTATGTTGACTACCACACAACAAAAAATATTTACCCCGTAAATCATTGTCATTTGAATGCCATGGTGGCTGATACGAAGAAGTGGGAGCAAAGTGCAGGTTTTGCATTGGATACCCATCCCGGCGTAATCAAATGGGTTAAGAACGAACACATGGGGTTTGTAATTCCGTATCGAAAAAATGGTGTCCCGGCGCGTTATATCCCTGACTTTATTGCCGTACTCGATATCGGACTTACACTGGTGATTGAAACCAAAGGCCAATATGGTGATGACGCTGACCTAAAGGCCAAGGCTGCAAAACGATGGGTGAACGCAGTGAATGAAGATGGCACAATGGGATTGTGGCGCTATATAGTGGTGAAAGATCCATCGGCGCTGCCTAATATTCTGAACGATTATGCACTCGCAAAGTGGGATAATGATCTGCTTGAAATGAGTCAATAACTGCGTCTGTGATGGAGCAATTGTACTCGGACAGGATTTGTCTATAGAGATATTTTTGGTGCTGTGAATCCAAACTTTGGATCATTGTCTGATCGTCCGTCACGCCGCTTGCATGCTACGCGGCAAGCGTCGCGCCGGGCTAGGCCGTGCCAAGATTCGAGTCCGCCAGACTGCCTCCGCAAGCTCTGGCAGACTGGCTACGTGGCTTCGTTCGACACTGTACCCTCCGTTCCCGCCCGCACTCCGCCACTGCGCCCTTAGCCCCAAACGACGGGGCCAAGGGCTTGCGGCTCCGTAGCGGGCTATGCCGTGCTGGAATTCACCACCACCGGATGCTCCGTAAACTCCGCAACCGGCTCTGTGCCCCTGTTCCGGCTTGGTTACCCTTCGTTGTCGCTTGCATGGTGCCAAGCCAGGCTCGGCTATCGCCCAGCCAGCCTTTTCACCACACTGCGCTGGTCTTTCCAGCCCACCATCATTTGTGGCTTCGGTAAAGGCTTGGTGCTGCCTACCCAACCAAAGTCGGTGGTCGGCAAATGAACATAATGCGGAATTATGCGCAGCACAAAAAGCGTGCTGTTCGCTTCGCCGCATAATTAGCATTATGTGTAAATTGCCTCCGCTTTTTAATCCTTCTAAGGAAGGAACTTCAGTTTAAAAATGATTGCTGGGTTGAATAATAAAACGGGTCTTTCGACCCGTATCTGGACTTTCAGTCCGTAAAGTTAACCCGCCAGCTCTAGTGGGTGGTTGTTGAGTGGTGTGACATCGCAGGCATGGCCCGCTTTACTCTTCCGAGGTATAACCCAGATTGGTCGCCAGCCAGCGCTCGGTGTCGCGCAGGCTCATACCCTTGCGGCGGGCGTAATCCTTGGC
>JAJRUV010000086.1 GCA_024277595.1 Gammaproteobacteria bacterium | reverse complement strand
CACAGTTCGCGGGGGATAGCGTCATATCCTTTTGCGTTCATGGCGGCCTCCAGAAGTTGGACTTGTTTTCTGAAGACCGCGTCTTGCAGACCTTTTTAAAAAAGCAACCGGTCTGCAAGGCAGCGGCTGCGCGATTCCTGCCGCCATGTCAAGTTACTGGTGAAATATTTTTGCTTTTTTCTCCTCTGAAACGCTAAACTCCAGGAGTCTGTCGGGTTTGGGAATAATCTACTGCGCTGATGGGAGAGCGGCCAAAATGTCCCCGGTTTTTCGTTAAACAGCCCCACTATTCGCCTCAAAACCGGAAACATTTTGACTCGTTCTCCCACCAGCTCGCTACGATTACCCAAACCCGACAGACTCCTAGCGACTTGAATCCATGCCCTATGATAACACCGCTATCGCGGAAATAATGCTTTTTAGAGACGCTCTTTAGCCGAACTTTGATCGCATGTGCGGAAACAGCAGCACATCACGGATCGAGGCCGAATTGGTGAACAGCATCACCAGCCGGTCGATACCGATCCCCTCCCCCGCCGTGGGCGGCATACCATGCTCCAGCGCAGTAATGTAGTCTTCATCGTAGTGCATCGCTTCCAGATCGCCGCTCTCTTTCTCCTCTACCTGCTTGCGGAACCGTTCGGCCTGATCTTCGGCATCATTGAGCTCGGTGAAACCGTTGGCAATCTCACGCCCGCCGACAAAAAACTCAAAGCGGTCGGTGACAAAGGGATCTTCATCGTTACGCCGTGCCAATGGTGATACTTCGGTGGGATAGGCTGTGATGAAGGTTGGCTGCTTGAGACGGTGCTCGACAGTTTTTTCGAATATCTCGATCTGAACCTTGCCCAGCCCGTAACCCGGTTTTAACGGAATCCCCAACCCCTCAGCTATGTCGTGCGCCTGCTCCGGAGACTCCAGTTGCTCCATCTTGATCTCCGGATTGAAATGGAGAATGGACTCTTTCACTGTCATACGGACAAACGGATCGCCAAATTTGAAAGTCTCGCCCTGCCAAGAGACGTTGGTGCCACCCAGAACCACTTGGGCCAGCAGGCGCAACATCTCTTCGGTGAGATCCATGAGAACGTTGTAATCCGCGTAGGCCTGATAGAATTCCAGCATGGTGAATTCAGGGTTGTGGCGGGTGGAGAGACCTTCGTTACGGAAGTTGCGGTTGATCTCGAATACTTTTTCGAAACCACCCACCACCAGCCGTTTGAGATAGAGTTCCGGCGCGATGCGCAGATACAGCTCCATATCCAGCGCATTGTGAAAGGTGGTGAAAGGACGTGCCGTAGCGCCGCCAGGAATAGCCTGCATCATCGGCGTCTCCACCTCCAGAAAATCCCGTTCGATGAGAAACTTGCGGATGATGTTGACGATTTTCGAGCGCACCCGGAAGGTCTCGCGGCTTACCTCGTTCATAATCAGATCGAGATAGCGCTGGCGGTAGCGAATCTCCTGATCGGCAAGGCCGTGGAACTTGTCCGGAAGCGGTCGTAGCGCCTTGGTCAGCAGCCGCACCTGTTCCGCCCGCACTGACAGCTCGCCGGTACGGGTCTTGAACAGGGTACCCTCGATGCCGGCGATGTCACCGATATCCCACCCCTTGAATGCTTGATAGACGCCTTCCGGCAGCACATCCCGTTGCAGATAGATCTGGATTCGTCCGGACATGTCCTGCAGATGCATGAAGCTGGCCTTGCCCATGATACGGCGGGTCATGATACGCCCGGCGACCTTTACCCGGATCTGCTGTTCGAAGAACTCCCCTTCCTTCTCGTCGTATTCGGCATGCAGCTCGCCGGTAATAACATTGCGGCGAAAATCCGCGGGAAAGGGATTGCCCTGTTCCCGCAGCTGCGCCAGCTTGGCACGGCGTTGCGCAATTTGCTCATGTTCATCCAGGGTCTGTTCGGGGGGGGATTTCTTGTCGTTCATCATTCCACTCAAAAGGCTATGGCTACAGGCCCTGTTTCAGGCTGGCCTCGATAAATTGATCCAGATCGCCATCCAGCACGGCCTGGGTATTGCCGGTTTCCACGCCGGTGCGAAGATCTTTGATGCGGGATTGATCCAGCACATAGGAACGGATCTGGCTGCCCCAGCCGATGTCGGATTTGGACTCCTCCAACGCCTGTTTTTCCGCATTGCGCTGCTGCATCTCCTGCTCGTAGAGTTTGGCCTTAAGCTGGTTCATCGCATGAGCCTTGTTCTGGTGCTGAGAGCGTTCGCTCTGACACTGGGCCACAATACTGGTGGGCAGATGGGTGATACGCACCGCCGAGTCGGTACGGTTGACATGCTGCCCACCTGCGCCCGAGGCGCGATAGGTGTCGATGCGCAGATCGGCGGGGTTGATCTCGATCTCGATAGTGTCATCCACTTCAGGATAGACAAACACCGAGGCAAAGGAGGTATGGCGCCGGTTGCCGGAATCGAATGGTGACTTGCGTACCAGCCGGTGCACACCCGTCTCGGTGCGCAACCAGCCAAACGCATAGTCGCCTTCAAACTTTATAGTGGCGCTCTTGATCCCCGCAACTTCACCTGGAGAGGCCTCTATCAGCTCTGTCTTGAAACGACGGCGCTCGCCCCAGCGCAGATACATGCGCAGCAGCATCTCCGCCCAGTCCTGCGCCTCGGTGCCACCCGATCCGGCCTGGATATCGAGATAGCCATTGTGGGAATCCAGTTCGCCGGAGAACATGCGGCGGAATTCCAGTTCGGCCAGCTTCTGCTCCAGCTCATCCAGATCGGCAATCACTGCCTCGACAGTACCTTGATCGTTTTCTGCCGCCGCCAGATCCAGCAGTTCCCCGGTGTCGGCGAGGCGCAACTCCAGCTCCTCGATAACGGTTACGATCTGCTCCAGCCGCACACGTTCCCTGCCGAGCTCTTGAGCTTGCTCGGGATTACTCCAAACCCCGGGATCTTCCAACTCCCGTTCGACCTCTACCAAACGCTCCCGTTTGTTATCGAAGTCAAAGATACCCCCTCAGAGCCTGGGTGCGCCCTTGCATTTCCTTGATACGCGAATAGATTGGGTTGAGTTCCAGCATTGTGATTTATTTCATCGGTGAAAAGCGGGAATGATACTAGAGTGGCCGGATATGTTCCAATATCAGCTGCAGATTTCGCCGGTTGCGGTATTCATTGATATCGAGCCTGTAGGCCACCTCTGCCCGGGTAACATTGTCGGGCCAGTCGCTATCCACCGTATTGAAAGCGATAGCATCCAGAACCGAGTCACCCAGCAGCGGTTTCAACACCAGCTTGAGGTGTCGTTCACCAACAATGCGGCGCTGGACGATCTCGAACACGCCGTTGAATACCGGCTCTGGAAAGCCCTGCCCCCACGGGCCACTGCTGCGGATCTGTTCGGCCAACTCCATATTCAGCTGCTCGGGCGGCAGCTCTCCATCACTGTAGACGCGGCCGTACAGTTCGTCCGCCGCCAGATGACGGCAGACCTCTTCATCAAAAGCATCCCGGAACGCCTCCAGATGCTTACGGTGCAACGTCAATCCCGCCGCCATGGCATGACCACCAAACTTGCGTAACAGATCGGGGTGGCTGGCGGCAACGGCATCCAGGACATCGCGGATATGGAGACCCGGTACCGAGCGGGCAGAACCCTTGATCTCATCTCCGCCACCGGGGGCGAAGGCAATAACCGGGCGGTGCAGCAACTCCTTGATGCGGGAGGCGAGAATACCGATTACCCCCTGATGCCAGCTTTCACTAAACAGACACAGACCAACCGGCAGTTCCGCACTGTCATCTATGTGCAACTCATCCACGATGACCAGTGCCTCAGTTTTCATTTCAGTTTCGATGGTACGCCGCTCCCGATTTAGACCATCCAGACGTCCGGCCAACTTCCTGG
The DNA here is from genome assembly GCA_024277595.1 of Gammaproteobacteria bacterium. Classification (GTDB taxonomy): domain Bacteria; phylum Pseudomonadota; class Gammaproteobacteria; order Thiohalospirales; family Thiohalospiraceae; genus DRMK01. The sequence goes on along the minus strand of JAJRUV010000086.1, from coordinate 7,550 downwards.
CCTTGGCAAGCGTATCTGCCAGCAGACACTCAATACCCAGCGACATATCATCCAGCCGACCGGCGGCATTTAGGCGCGGGCCAACTGCAAAGCCCAAATCCGCTGCCGTCAGGTCATCCTGCCGGCGCCCTGCTACCTCAATGATGGCCTGGATCCCCGCACAACAACAGCTGCTGCGAATGCGGGCCAGCCCCTGCGCCACCAAAATGCGGTTATTGTGATCCAGCGGCACTACATCGGCCACCGTACCAAGCGCCACCAGATCCAGCAATTCAGCCAGATTGGGTTCCTCCCGCTCCTGCCGGGCAAACCAGTCTGTTCCACGCAACCGGGCGCGTAACGCCAGCATGAGGTAAAAAATTACCCCGACGCCAGCTAGGTTCTTGCTCGGGAAATGATCTCCCGGCTGATTGGGATTGACAATAGCAGCCGCTGCAGGAAGCTGTTCGCCGGGCAGATGATGATCGGTAACAAGCACCGGGATGCCACAAACCCGGGCGGACTCCACACCTGTCACGCTGGAGATGCCATTGTCTACTGTAATTATCAGGCCGGGCTGGCGCTCCGCCGCCACCGCTACAATCTCCGGGGTCAGACCATAGCCATACTCAAAACGGTTGGGAACCAGATAATCCACCCTCCCCGCTCCCATCAAACCCAGCGCCCGCACCGCCAGCGCTGTACTTGTTGCACCATCGGCATCAAAGTCACCAATAACCAGAATGGCTTTTTTGTCAGCCAAGGTACGCTGTAAAATGGTTACTGCCTGATCGAGCCCTTTCAAGCTATGCATGGACAGCAAATGACGTAATGAATATTCCAGCTCGTCCCCGGAACGAACGCCACGAACCTGGAAGATGCGGGCCAGTACTGGATGCAACTCTTTCGGTAACCGAGATTGCTCGGCAGGGTGTTCTCTCTGAATGATGATTTTATTGTCGGGCATGTGCTACAGAGTGCAGAATCCAGGTTCACAATATGCAAAAAAAACGGCACCATTTCCGGTGCCGTTTTTTTTGCGAAAAAAGAAAGTACCGCGTTACATCACAGATATCTCTCTTCTTTGCCGATCAACAACCGCGGCCTTGCTGATACCGCCGATATGCCAGCGGGAATAACAGCAACAATAGCATCCACAGGTCAAAAGCCCCCTGGAACCCATCACCATCCTCGACAGTGATGGTTACAGTTCCCTGGGCTTCCCCCCCTTTCCCGTCGCTGATCATGTAGGTAAAGCTGTCTTCACCACTAAAACCAGCGGGTGGAGTATAGGTGAAACTGCCATCGCCATGGTTATCCACTGATCCTCCCTGCTCAGACTGGGCATCCGCACTGGCGATGCTCAGAACATCCCCGTCAGCATCAATGTCATTAGCCAGCACATCGGCTACGGTAACAGCCGTATCCACTGCAGTGGTCGCGCTATCACCAACAGCCTGCGGAGCTGTATTGCTCGAGTCAGCCTGCTCAACAGTGATACTCACTGCACCCTGAGCCTGCTCACCCCTGCCATCACTGATCGTATAGTTAAATGCATCACTACCAACATAGCCCTTTGCAGGAGTATATGTGAAGGTTCCATCTCCATTATCAACAATACTCCCTCCCTGTGCCGACTTGCTGTCCACACCACTAATGCTGAGCGCATCACCATCCGGATCGCTGTCGTTAGCCAACATATCAGCTATGGTCACAGGGCTATCCTGCTTGGTAACAGCTGAATCACCCTTCGCCACCGGCGGGTTGTTGAGAGGAACCACTTTGTTAACAGTAATATTTACCTTCCCTTGTGCTTCCCCGCCCTTGCCATCACTCGCCGTGTAGTTAAAGCTGTCAGCCCCGCTAAAGCCCGTCACCGGAGTATAGGTGAAGGTACCATCAGCGTTGTTAACCACTGAGCCTCCTTCTGCTGATTGAGAATCCGCTCCGCTGACGGTCAGAGTATCGCCATTCGGATCGGTATCATTGGCCAGTACATTGCCGCTGGTGACAGGGGTATTTTCATTGGTGGTGACACTGTCATCAACCACTGTCGGAGGCTTATTGACCACCTTGACGGTGATATTCACAGTGCCCTGAGCCTCCCCGCCCTTGCCGTCACTCACCGTATAACCAAAGCTGTCGCTGCCATCGAAACCGGCAGGAGGCGTATAGGTAAAGGTGCCATCGCCGTTGTCGACCACCGCGCCACCCTGGGCCGACTGGGTATCCGCGCCGCTGACAGTCAAGGTATCACCATCAACATCACTGTCGTTAGCCAACACATTTCCTGTTGTTACCGCAACATCAGTATCCGTGGTTACTGTATCATCCTCAGCCACTGGTGCTGTATTCTCCTTGACAACAGTAGCTTCAGTGTCAGTATTGTCACTGCTGTTGGCATCGACCTCATTTGCACTCACCGTTGCCTCATTGGTTACGCTGCCAGCGCTATCTGCCCGCGCTGTAATTGTAACGCTTCCCGTACCGCCGTTTTTCCCGATGGTTCCAAGATTGCAGCTCACTGTCTGCCCAGAGGAGGTGCAATCACCATCACCCGAAACATAGCTGAGTCCTGCGGGAAGCGTGTCTACCACTTTCACGCCGGTTGCATCCCTGCCACTATTGTTGGTTACCAGCAGACTATAAGTGATATTTTCACCAACCAGCACGGGATCGCTGCCATCCTGCTTCACCAGTGCCAGGTCAACCGGGGTTTCGAGTTTAAACAGATAAGCTGCGCCCGCATTCTTGCCAGGGCGCTCAGCTCCTGCATCTGCTCTAAGGGCTCCGACCAACACCATCGTGGCGCTTTCATCAATAGCGACTGACAAACCAAAAACGCTACCAGCATTGCTGTCAGGATCTGCCATCTTTCCCTGTTCTGTCCAACTGTTGCCGGAACGTGTGAAGATATAGAACGATTCAGCTGCAGCATCAGAAAAGTGAGAGGCACCAACCACTGCCGTGCTACCAGCTATATCTACAGCATAACCAAAATTATCCTCTGCAGCACCGTCAGCAGGCACCAACTTGGCTTGCTCCACCCAAGCTCCTCCATCGCGGCCAAACAGATATGCCGCTCCGGAGCTTGAACCGTTATCATCCCTGCCGTTTGCACCCACCAGAATGGTATCACCATCAACCGCGACGCTTCCACCAAAGTAGTCATCTGCAACCCCGTCACTGGCCACGAGCATGGCATCATGTGCCTTGTCGACCCAGCCGCCCGCTGGTTTGTGATAAAGGTAAACCGCGCCCTTTAAGTTATCTTTGCCAAAGGCGCCAACCGCAATCGTATTGCCATCGAAATCCAGTAGTGTGGCAAAGGAGTCACTGCCTTTGATGTTGGCAACGCTCAGCCTGGCCTTCTGGCTCCAGCTGGAACCCGCCCCTTCATACACGAACACTTCGCCAGCAATATTTTTCCCCGGCGCCCCAACCACCAGGGTGTTTCCGGCCAGCGCGACTGCACCGCCAAATCCCTGATCCGCTTTCCCGGCTGGTGCCTCGATCTTTACCGTTTCGGTCATCGTCGCTGCCCAACCAGCTGCCGGTTTTACGTAGAGGTATACTGCACCGGCATCTGCGCCATTACCGTTGTCATCCAGAGCAGAGCCCACAGCCACGGTATCTCCACTGACGGCAACCGACATGCCCAGAAAATCGCCTGCTTCGCCATCAGAAGCAGTCAGCTTGGCAACCTGCAGCCAACCGGAACCTGTTCGCTCATAAACGTAAGCGGCACCAACACGGTCATCGTCGACAAACGCAGAAACCACTGCAGTGTCCCCGTCTATGGCAACCCTCCAACCGAACCCCGCCCCCATGAGCGCATCATCGGCAACAAGTTTTGTATGCGATGAAACCGGATTAGCGCCAATAGCCAGTCCCGACGAAAAAACAAAAAACAACATGACGCATATGGAATAACCATACCGATAAGTTTTCATGAAGCGCTTCTCCTGTAACAAGCAATTAATCTAGCAAACAGCCAAATTGTCTATGTTATTGTTTAATGGTGAATACCTTCCCGAGAAGTTGCCGAACTTGAGGGCAATCTACTGCATCGGCGGGAGGGTGGTTAATATTTTCCTGCTTTCCCATTACATGACCCCGCCAAGCGCATCAAAAGCACGAATATTCTCACCCGGTCTCCTTACCATACTCGCCACGATCATCTAAATCCGGCAGCCCCGGGGAGATCCACACTATGGATTATCGGACATCCCTGCTTAATCCTTGATCTTCTTCAGTTCCTCTCCCATGCTGGTTCGATATTGGCTTCAGCGGGGATGAAAAAGTATAAAAAAGCAAGGGATAAGCAGCGGCACTTGATTATTCACCCCCCACTCCCGGGAACATAATACACAACAATCGATATGTCCAGCTCTAAATCCTCCGTTTTTTAAGTACCTCTCAAAAATATAATTCCATCCCTCATGCCAGGGTATACTTTTCTAAAAAACAGACTAGGAGTCTGTCGGGTTTGGGTAATCGTAGCGGGCTAGTGGGAGAGCGAGTCAAAATGTTTCCGGTTTTGAGGCAAATAGTGGGGCTATTTAACGAAAAACCGGGGACATTTTGGCCGCTCTCCCATCAGCGCAGTAGATTATTCCCAAACCCGACAGACTCCTAGCCTGCCACTATATCGACCCGATTCTACAATTATACGCCCATAAAGAGCTATCAACCAGCGTGGTTTTCTGTTTCACATCTCGTTCACCACGGATTCAACAATCCCGCATTTCCAGGTGGTTTGGGTATATTCAATGACAGGGAGCAGAACCCCAGCTGATTTTCAGCCCCCGCTCGTTGCTCCCGGCTTGAAATGGCTCACATACGAACAATCCAGCCACCGCCGCTAATTCAGTGTCCAGATAGATGAGCGGAATGCGTCCCCTTTGCCACGGAGGAATACCCTGCTCCTGCAACAGTTTTTTAAGTTTGTGGGTATGAGTGCGACCTGCAGGCTGGCAGCACTCGCCACCCTGCCTGAACCGGACAGTTATTCGGGCATCACGGCACAGCGCCTGTTTAATGCCATAACCACTAACCTTGGTAGCACGCAAGGCACCACCACCCACCGGGCAGAATATCTCTGTCATCTTCCAATCAAGGATTTTACTGCTATCGTGAAGCGGCAATGGCGGCATCGCGTACAATCGATCCCGGTAGCGTCGAATTTCAGCGCCGGCCCAGTTCACAAGAGGCATAGCATCTACGGCAGCGGGCAAAATTTCATCCAGAATCCGTTGCAGATGGACACTGGCCGGCAGAGGTAGTGCGCATTGTTTGATCCAGTAACGAAGCAGGTTGCGTTGACGACAGCTATCCAGCGCTTCCAACTGGCTTATGCTGAGTCCGCCATCCGGCTGGATAACAAAATCCCGGGCTGCTAACTGATCGAGCAACTTTGCGGCTTCTGCGCTGTTGCCAGCAGCCCGGGAGAGAGTTGCTCCCAGCGCCGGCCAGTGACTGCGCAACAAGGGAATGACATCCTGCCGCAGGAAATTGCGTTCGATACCGGTATCAGAGTTGCTCTCATCCTCTTCCCAATGGAGTCCTTCAGACTGTGCATAGGATTGAAGCTCACTACGACTGAAATCCAGCAACGGACGGCCACGCCACCCCGATCCGAAAACATCCCAGCGAGGCATTGCCGCCAGTCCGCGCGGCCCACCACCGCGCAGCAGTTGCAGCAAAACAGTTTCCGCCTGATCATCCTGGTGATGCGCCGTCAGCAAACCATCGGTTGCCTCCAGCAGGGAAACGATAGCACGATACCGGGCTGTGCGAGCCGCTGCTTCGGGACTTTCTCCCTTTCCAGGACGGGCATCTACCTCCAGTAATCTGCAAGGGATATTCAGCTCATCACAGATAGCAGCACTGTGACGAGCCCATTCATCGGCAGCAGGACTCAGCCCGTGGTTGACATGAACAGCACACAGTTTTTCTGCCGGAAGGCTGTAGCGTACAGCGGATAATGAATGTAACAGGACATGTGAATCGAGTCCACCGCTATAAGCTACCCAGTAGCGCCGGGCTGGCGGCAACTGCTCGATAACCGCCTGCAGGTTCTGTAAGGTATATCGCACCGTCTTGCGCCATCAGTGCAAATTATTTTTCAGCCGCCTGCTGAAAATTTCCAAAACGCATAAAACGCCGGTAACGCCGTTCAACCAACTCATCGGGAGGGATAGCCTGCAGTTTTTCCAGCGCCTCCAGTAGTGACTGCTTGACACCCGCAGCCATGCCGTCCGCATCCCGATGAGCCCCACCCAGTGGCTCGTCAATAACCCGGTCGATCAGTTCCAGTTCAAGCAGGCGAGGGGCGGTGATACCCATGGCCTCAGCCGCATCGGCTGCTTTTTTCGCGCTTTTCCACAGGATAGTTGCACACCCCTCTGGCGAAATAACGGAATAAGTGCTGAATTGAAGCATCTGTGCAATGTCGCCCATTCCGATCGCCAATGCACCACCAGAACCACCCTCCCCAATAACCGTGCTGATAACGGGGGTTCTGAGCCCCGCCATTACAAACAAGTTACGGGCAATTGCTTCACTCTGGCCTCGTTTCTCAGCATCGATTCCAGGATAGGCACCGGGAGTATCGATAAAGGTAAGAACCGGCAACCGAAAACGCTCTGCCATTTCCATCAATCGTTTGGCCTTTCGGTAACCTTCCGGGCGCGGCATACCATAGTTACGGCGTACCCGTTCTTTGGTATCCCTCGCCTTCTGCTGGCCAATAATCACCACCGGCTGCCCATCCAGCCGGCCAATACCCCCCACCATGGCAGGGTCATCGCCATAGAACCGATCACCGTGCAACTCTTCAAAACCGGTAAAAATGCGCTCAACATAATCGAGCAGATAGGGGCGCTGCGGGTGGCGGGCAAGCTGCGCCACCTGCACTGCACTGAGTTTAGAAAAAATGGACTCGGTAAGCGCCCTGCTCTTTTCTCTCAGCCGGGCAATTTCTTCGCTGATATTCAGTCCTGAATCATCGCCCGCATAGCGCAGCGCTTCAATTTTCGCCTCCAGATCGGCAATAGGTTGTTCAAAATCCAGAAAGTTCAGGTTCATTAGTTGAGAATCCGCATCCGTTAGCAAATAATTTACTATTTTACTTTCGGAGAACCGCCCTGTATATGCCTGCGACATATCAGAACTTGCCTTAACCACTCATTGTCTGATGCCAGGCTCAGGAAACCTCTCATTTCCATTAAGGGATCATCAAGAAGCTATTGCTTGTTCATGAAAAAAAATTTGGATCAACAAAACATAAGTGGCAGCCAATATACTGTCAGGATCATTATTGAATATCACGGCTTCCCCTTGCAATGATGTCAGTATGCTCCTCAAACAGACTAAAGTTCTTTTCTGTTGCCGGCACTTTTTCTCCCTGAAATAATCGATGTTGTGCTTAGTACTCCGTCAAGGTGATAAATCAGGATACAGCGTTCCTGTGGTGTTTCGCAGCAAGGCGCAGTGTGCAGGCAATGGCTGTCGCCCTTGTCAAACACTGCAACGCCGCAGCGGGACACCACAGGAGCGCCCGAAGGGTT
>JAJRUV010000085.1 GCA_024277595.1 Gammaproteobacteria bacterium | reverse complement strand
GTTCCTCGCATGAGAAGGTTCCTCCATGCTGATGCCCAGTTTTTCAGCCACTCCGTTCCACGCGGCTTTTTCATAACCGGGAGGAAAACCAGGTAACGGGTAGGGAGTACTACGCGGTGGGTCACTAGCATTCGGGGTGCCAGAAACACCAAGCTCACGCTCGGCGACTGCATAGCAAGGCTCTAAATCCGCATAGCTTATAGGCCAGTCAATCCCGATCCCGTAACGTGATGCTGTTTCAAAATCAGACTCGGAAAGGCGTTGCGCCATCCCGCCCCAATGAAGCGTGGTACCGCCAACCGCTTTGACTCTCGAATCATTTATGCCGTAATGGTAGCCAACATTTGAAGTATCGATATAACTGTCACGATCTTCCCGCTGCCATGGCCAAAGATCTTCCTCCAGGACTTGATGGCGCCGAAGCTGCTCGAGGCGATTGTTGAAATCAAATTTCGCGCCAGCTTCTACTACGATGACATTTAATCCTTTTCTCACCGCAGTCGCAGCGATCATGGCACCAGCAATACCTCCGCCAACAATGCAGATATCATATTGTGGGGTCTTCAACATACTGACAGAGGTCCAGGACGCGTGTATTCTCTTGGATCACCAGGGACACCGGGCCAGGAGCTGTAACCACGATGACGCCAGGGTACGCCGGAATTTAGATATACTCTTTGCAATTGCTCAATAGTCGAGTGATGCATGCGCCGCCGCATCCGCTCATCCACGAAAAAGAGCGCAAGCAATCGGGATTTTCTGTTATATGCTGATTTCGCCAATATTGAAAAAACAATCTGATCTTTTTGATCACTGCTTGCTGACATCAGACTGGCAACACCTGATTTCCTAGCCTCTCCATCAACATACTGAGCAAGCCAGACATACTCAGAACGCCATCCATTGTCCTCCTGAACAGAAAATGTCAGTTGTCCAACAAGTTCTTTTCGATCACGAATACTGAGTTTTCGTCCATATAGAGCCGCGACGAAGGCTATAACAGTCTCCAGTGTCAGGTTGTCAAAAGGAGAGTTATCGGGATGGCCTTTAACATGAGAAACCCGCGAATCTTTTTGCATGACAGAGTATGCGGCAATACTTCCAGCAAGAGCAAAAAAGCCTGCACCTGCAGCAGCTAAAAATCTACGCCTGGATATATGCATGTTCCGGGACTATCGCATGTAATGTTCAATCTGCCGTTCAGTGAACTGACGCATATCAGCATCCTGCAACCAGGCGCGGTTCCACTCTACTATCCACTCCAGCGCCACGGGAAGATCAAGTTTTGGGGTAACTCCAAGCAGATCCCTGGACTTGGCGCAATCAAGTTTAAGATAATGGGCCTCATGTGGATGCTCGCCGCCATCCACTCCCCATCCGGCTTCTTCTCCCCATAAACGGGTCAGGCAATCAACAATCCACGAAACCGGGCGTGCGCTCGATTCTTCCGGGCCAAAATTCCATGCTTCGGCAAATGCCGAACCTTCATTACAGAGACGCTCCGCCAGAATCAGGTATCCAGCCAACGGCTCCAGGACGTGCTGCCAGGGACGTATCGCGTCAGGATTGCGAACCCGTATCGGCTGCCCCGCAACGATAGCACGCATAATGTCAGGAATAAGACGATCTTCGGCCCAGTCCCCCCCTCCAATCACATTGCCAGCACGGGCACTGGCCAGCGCCACCCCATGCTGTTCAAACTCACCCGGCGGGAAAAAGGAGTCGCGGAAAGCAGAGGTCACCAGTTCAGAACAGGCTTTGCTATTGGAATAGGGGTCGTGCCCGCCAAGTCGCTCATTTTCCCGATATCCCCATATCCACTCCTTGTTCTGGTAGCACTTGTCGCTGGTTACATTGACCACTGCCTTGACCTTGCCGGACTGACGCACCGCTTCCAGCAGATTAACAGTACCCATCACGTTGCTGCTGTAAGTTTCAATGGGATCCCGATAAGAATGGCGCACCAGCGCCTGGGCCGCCAGGTGAAAAACAACCTCCGGCTGATGCCGCTCAATCAGTTCGTTAACAGCGGAGTAATCGCGGATATCGCCGATTCGGGAGACCATCCCATCGGCAACATTCGCCACTTTGAACAAACCGGGTTCAGTAGGTGGATCCAGAGAATAACCCACCACCTCGGCCCCCAGCCTCTGCAGCCACAGGGACAGCCAGCTCCCTTTGAATCCGGTATGGCCGGTAACGAGAACCCGTTTCCCGCCCCAGAATGTATTATCTACCCACACCGTCCCCGTCACTCGCCAGTTGCAGCCGCAATCTGATCGCAAATATACCCGGCCAGAGGAATGCCGCAGGTAAACACAGGGGATACAGTATTCAGCACATGCATGGATCGGGCATCCCCTTCGACGACAAAGTCTGAAACCATCCGGTGGGTCTCGGTATTCACCAATTGCGCCTGGATTTCCGGGCGGACCCAGTCACGATAGTCGTTCGCCCTGATTCCCTCCACAAGCCGTTCACCCGCAGTGGTCAATCGGGAATGAGCACTGCCGGCAAATCGCTGCAGACAGGTCTTGCAGATCTCCCGCCCGCCCTGGAACATCTGGCCGATACCAACGCCCACGACCTTGGACATTTCAAATGGATGAAAACCATCTGTCCCATGGTACTGCTCCCGCCACAGCGCCGGCTTCACTGCCGGTCCCAGCTTGGCCTTGCCGTCTACGCCCAAAACGATGTGCACCCCGGGATAAGAACCAAACAGGTCGGCCGCCGCAGTAATATGGGTGCGAAACGCACCCGGCACATCGCTGGACACCAGATAGTTATGCTTGAGCGGAAGCATCCGGTAGCTCTCGGCAAAACCAAACTCCTGTGCAATCTGGTCGGCATAGAGGCCAGCACAGTTAACCACATAATTCGCCTGTACTGTTCCCAGCGTAGTGATAAACTCATCCCCGGCCTTACGCAGATAGCTGGTACCGTAATAAAACTTCACCCCCATATCGCGTGCATCCTGCTCCATCTGTTTCATTACGCTAACCGGTTCAACCGATACGCTGGTGGGGGAAAACAGCGCCTGCTCATGAACCTTGGCGCGCGGTTCAATCTCCCGTGCCTGTCGGGCGGAAACCTGCTCGAGTTTTACCCCGTTTCCATCGGCACGCCGCTGCAGTTCATCCAGTGAAGACAGTTCATCCCCGTCCCGGGCAATCACCAGCTCACCACATTTGTTAACAGGGATGTTGTTGCTCTCACAGTACTGAGTCAACTGCTGATTACCCTGTTTGCAGAAGCGGGCTTTCAGGCTATCGGCCTGCCAGGAAAAACCGGCATCCAGCATGCCGCTGTTACGACCACTGGAGTGGCGGGCGCAACCGTTTTCCTTGTCAATTACCGCCACTGTAGCATCAGGAAAACGCTGCTTCAGCTCGCGAGCCACATTGACGCCGGTAATGCTTGCACCGATAACCAGAAAGTCTGTTTTCATTATTCAATACCCCTGAGTGTCTTGTTATCCGGAATTATCCCCATCATGAGTCAAAACATTGCATTCAGAGCAAGTGGGATGATTCAATATCCTATTCTACTTGGGTTTGCCTGTTCTGCAAAAAAGAAATGCCAGCAACAAACCGGCATTTCCATTGCGCACATCTCCCGTTAACCCGGAAACTGCGGCTGGACGGGTGTGAAGTGCACACTGCAGCACACGTCGCCAAGCAGACCAAAACCAACAGCTTGCATATCAGCACTTAACATAATATGAGCACGGTCAACCGCGGTTTCCAGGTTTATTTGCCCTTTTTCTTTTTTTCAATCAAATCATGGATAACTGGTGTCAACACCACCTCCATCGCAAAACCCATCTTGCCCCCCGGCACCACTAGGGTATTCG
>JAJRUV010000084.1 GCA_024277595.1 Gammaproteobacteria bacterium | reverse complement strand
TCGGGATGATCCGAAAGCACGCCAGAGGTATTCGTGATACCGAGTATTTCAAGCTCAAGATCAGGCAGTCTTCGTTGCCTGACCACGACTCCATGTTCTATGCCTCAGGCAATTTTTCACTCACATAACCGGAGAAGAACCCTTTTGCTTGCCGCTTTATTTTCCAATTCAATAGGTTATCGTTTATTTCCGGGCGCTATCCAGATAATGAAGGGGAGATGCCGACAGGGTTTCCGCATTTTTCGTCCCAGGTATTAATAATGGTGCAGAACAGTTCGGCGGTGCGCTGTGCATCGTATATGGCAGAGTGTGCCTGACTTTCGTCCCAGCTGATATTGGCTGCCTGCATGGCGCGTGCCAGCACTGTTTGTCCATAAGCAAGTCCGGCCAGGGTGGCGGTATCGAAGCTGCTGAACGAGTGGAACGGGTTGCGCTTTATGCCGGTGCGTTCTACTGTGGCATTGACAAAGCCGAGATCGAAAAAGGCATTGTGCCCCACCAGAATGGCGCGGGTACAGCCTGTCTCTTTTACCGCGTTGCGGATGGGCTTGAAGACATGCCCCAGTGCATCGCACTCCAGTCGGGCTGCGCGTAGCGGGTGATAGGGGTCGACCCCGATGAAATCCAGTGCACTCTGTTCCAGGTTGGCCCCGGCAAACGGTTGAACGTGAGTGGCGTATGTGGCATCGGGATAGAGCTTGCCTTGGTCATCCATGCGGATGATGACAGCGGCGATCTCCAGCAGGGCGTCAGTTTTTGGGTTGAATCCGGCTGTTTCCACATCGACCACCACCGGCAAAAAACCGCGAAAGCGTGTGGCAATGCCACTTTTTTCCACCGGGTCAGACATCGGAGAGCCGCCAGCTGACTTGTTCACCGGCACGCAGCGGAATGACGGTGCCCGCGGCGCCCAGTGGATAGTGCCGGGGTACGTTCCAGTGCTCTTTAATCAGGGTAAGGGTCTCTTTGCTGCGTGGGACGCCATAAAAATCTGCGCCAAATCCGCTGGCGAATTCCGCCAGTTTGTTCAGTGCTCCTGCCTGCTCAAACAGTTCTGCATAAAGTTCGATAGCGGCATGGGCAGTATAGATTCCAGCACAACCGCAGGTTGACTCCTTTGCGTGGCGCGTATGGGGTGCGCTGTCGGTTCCCAGGAAAAACCGGGGTGAACCGGAAGTAGCGGCTGCCACCAGTGCGACGCGGTGGGACTCCCGCTTCAGAACCGGCAGACAGTAGTGGTGGGGATGAATGCCGCCGACCAGCATCGCATTACGATTCATGATCAGATGATGGGCGGTGATGGTTGCAGCAATATTGCTGCCGGCTTTATGTACGAAATCGACAGCTTCCCCGGTGGTTATATGCTCGAAGACCACTTTCAATTGTGGCAGTCGATTCAGCAGGGGATCCAGCACCCGATCGATGAAAATCCGCTCCCGGTCGAATATATCAACCTGTGGATCGGTGACTTCGCCGTGAACCAACAGCGGAACACTCTGTTCCGCCATGGTCTCCAGTACGGCCTGGACGTCAGTGATATCGCGTACCCCAGCATCGGAGTGGGTGGTGGCGCCAGCCGGATAGAGCTTTACCGCATGGACATGGCCGCTCTGCCTGGCGCGGATGATCTCTTCGGCGGTGGTGTTTTCGGTGAGGTAGAGCGTCATCAGTGGTTTGAAACAGCTTCCTGGCGGCAGCGCCGCCAGAATGCGTTCCCGATAGGCTAGCGCCTGACTGGTAGTAGTTATGGGTGGATTCAGGTTGGGCATGATAACGGCGCGGCCAAACCGTTGTGCAGTATGTGGCAGTACGGCAGCCATTGTTGCGCCATCGCGCAGGTGGAGATGCCAGTCATCGGGGCGGGGCAGGGTGATTTTCCGCATTGGAGGGTGTGATATATCAGCCTATTTATTCACATTCTAAAGGATTTTAGGAGATTTTTCACATCAGGTCATGTTCGGCGAAGGAATAGGCATTACCATCTCCGATGATAAAATGGTCGAGTACCCTGACATCCACCAACGCCAGCGCTTTGGTCAACTGCCGGGTCAGGGAGCGATCAGCCGCGCTGGGTTCGGCTATCCCGGACGGGTGATTGTGGGCAAGAATCAGCGCTGCAGCATTGTGTGCAAGAGCCTGCTTCACCACCTCGCGGGGGTGAACCGAAGCACCATTGATGGTGCCGCGAAACAGCTCTTCATAGATTATAATGCGATGGCGATTATCGAGGAACAGGGCGGCGAAAACCTCATGGGGATAGTGCCGCAGGCGCGCCATCAGATAGCGCAGAGTGTGTTGTGGTGAAGTCAGCGCGTCCTCCCGTTCCAAGCGGGCTTCCAGGTAACGCCGTCCGATCTCCAGCACGGCTTGAAACTGGACATATTTGGCCATTCCCATCCCTTTAATTTGACAGAAATCGTGTTGACTGGCCTCCAGAAATGGGCGAAGTCCGCCAAAGCTATTCAGCATCTCCCTTGCCAGATCAACAGCAGATTTACCGGTTATGCCGGTGCGCAGAAGAATGGCCAGTAATTCGGCATCGGATAGCGCCATGCTGCCGCGCTGCAGCAGTTTTTCCCTAGGGCGCTCGGCAGAGGGCCAGTGGTTGATGGGCATAGGTTCCCCCATTGGTGGAATCAGGTCGCATATTCCATCATAGAGAGGGCGTTGCCCACCTGTTTAGTAGATATTTATAATTTTTTTAACTATTCAGTGTGCCGGGGTTAAAAACCAATCAGGAACCACAACCGAACTCAGAGCTGCATCCGTATTTGAATGGCCGTGCCTCATCGTCAGATTTCTGTTTTGCCAGTTGCACGGAGGCGCGGATCCCTTTGCTGCTTTCACCGTTCAGTGAGCTGAACATCGGTACGCCCAGATCGTTTTCCAGTTCTTCGGTTTTACTGATGTCTGCCTCGGTCAGCCGGGAGAGTTCCGCAGTACTGCTGTTGATGCAGGGGGCGCACTCACTGCTGTAATCACGGGAAACAACCAGTCCGGTATCCGACAGTAGCCGATCCCGTTGTGCATCATCAGCATTGAACAGCGGGCTCCATACGCGGCGTCCGCCGTGATATTCGGACTCTTTGATAACTTCAGGCACCGCTTTTTCAGCAATATTTTCGCTATTCCGCTTTGCCATCAACAGGGTTGCGTTGCATTCAGGATCGACCTCATCCAGCCACTGCAACAGAGTGATCCCTTTGAGATGCAGGCTGCACCACTGGTGTTTTTGTGAGGGAAATCCCCGCTTGATCTCCATCAGATCCAGGAAGGAGACCCGCGACTCCAGCCGCTGAACGCAGAACCCCTTGCTGTGCGAAAATGCCTCGGCTGCAGTGACGAAATCCAGCCATCCTTCGGCAGCCCAGCCGGTATCGATATAACAGACGGTGACATCCTCCAGCTGATTTTCAGCGGCCCACTGAATCAGTGCCAGTGAGTTTTTACTGTAGTTGCTGATGATGATATGCATGAAATTTTCTGTACGGAAGCAAGCGATCCATTGTACCTTTTTCGGGATGCTCCCGACAGCCCAGCCTGTGATTGCGGTTACAAAATCTCTGCCGCATAATCCGCCAACCGTGAGCGCTCACCACGCAGCAGGGTGATGTGCCCGGCGTGGGCCCACTGCTTGAAGCGGTCCACCACATAGGTCAGGCCGGAGGTGGTCTCGGTAAGATAGGGGGTGTCGATCTGGGCGACGTTGCCGAGGCAGATCACCTTGCT